>WSYG01000011.1 GCA_009773735.1 Erysipelotrichaceae bacterium | reverse complement strand
GTATTCGCTCCAGGTGGAGCATTCCCCACATTCTAGTATGAACGCTTAGGCACACCCAATCGTGTCCCACGGTGAGTTTGCCAAGACCGTGGTCTGAGTTATCTTTCATCAGACATATATAGCATTGTTACTCACCAAAGGCCGACCTATTACATATTGTTATGCATCAGTTAATCAGGGATTATCTTGATAGGTTCACACTCGAAACTTCTGATCGTGAACTGTTTTATGATTCGGTACATTCGCTGACTTATTATGTAAAATCTTATCCCAGTGCTCGTCATCAGTTCATAGGTTGCGTTGAAGTCATCCATGGCAAGTGCGACGGAACGTTTGATTTCAAGCAAATCTTCAATCTCATTAGTATAGACAGGTATCCCCGTCGTTTGACACCTCATTAGTATCTTTGACTGATCGAAATACTCAAGTGGTGGAAGAAGATGTTTGGTCTCTAAACGATATCCTACGATCTCATCACCTCTTCCTTTAAGCGCCGGAATAAAAACTAGGTTTGTTAAGTTATGTTTCTCAAGTTCATTCTTCAACGCTATAGAAACAACATAACCGTCATCTGTCATATTTCCTAAATGTTTATTTCCAAGACTTTTGCTTTCGATTCTATAAGGTACTCTGTATCTAAAACTGTGGGAATAGCACTTCTTGTCACAACAAAACTCAAATCTTCCATCATAAACAGGGTATGTAAGGTTCCCTACAAACAAGATTAAGTATTCGGCTTCATTAAGTTCCTGTAGAGTGAATTCCTTTTCTAGAATATAATGGCGTTTCTTTTTAGGGAAATATTCCTGGTACTTCGCCTCATAATCGAGTATCATTTGATATTCCGCAGAATCGATAGGTACTCGAACGAGCAACATCGATTCTTCTACCGCATATTTCCCCATTTTGGCATAGATTTCTTTGGCATCAGCGAGTACTTTTTCCGGCAACAATTTTCTCGGTCCAGGTGGTTCAATTACTCTACGAATAAAAGTTCTCATTAATTGTTATTCTCCTTTATCCAGGGTTATGGTCTGCTCCCTACATTGTTCCAAATCAGTATTATCTCTTTAATCATATTACTCCCATTATCCCTTTTCTTCTCTTAAAAATCTATCAACTCTGCGTTTATTTTGTCTTCTTTTTTATCGTTTTCTTTTAAAACGTTACACTTTTGTTACACCTGGCACTTTTGACCTGCAAAAAACCCTTATAGAATAAGGGCCTAGAGTGAAATGGTGCCGACAACAGGATTCTAAACTATGCGTATTTTTCGTTATCGAAAATGATAAAACGTATATAAAATAAGGCTATTTTGATAAATCGTTTAAATAAAGATCGATAAAAAATAGATGTTTTCTCGGAAAACGTTACACTTATGTTACACCTAGGATCTTGGAATAGAATTCAAATTTGAACTCATAAACAATGACATTTTGATTCTACAAAAGTCGATCAATTCCAAAATATCTACAGATGATTAAGGACACACTAATGTAAATATCTCACTGAATATATTCATCTCGCTCTTGTTGAAAAGATAGGAGATTTGACGATCGGTATAATATATACGGCCACCTGATAGATCACAAGATAAACTAGCGTGAAATTCTATGTCTTTATGTTCATAATGAAAAATGAAACTGAGTGAACCATCTTCTTTTGTGTGATGAAAAATATCTTGAATTTTATTAAAAAATGCAGACTCTAACCCTTTTAGTTGTTTTGGATTGTTCACAGTAATAACCCAAGGAGATGTACCTTCACAAAACGAAGTAATACACCCTCGACCGTCTACGGTAACCGATTGAAGCTTTCCTTGACCTAAATAATCAAGATTAACAAACCCTGTTGATACACTATTATATCCAATGAAACAAAACATAATGAGAAGTACTCCACAAATAATTATTTTCTTAATCATTGTTCCCCACCTCGTTGGATCATTCTTCATTTTAATAATAGATTTCTTTATTGTATCATATTGATTTCAGTGCCTAAAAGTTCTTGTTTAATATTGTCTGCGTATTCGCTCCAGGTGGAGCATTCACCACATTCAAGTATAAACACCCAATCGTGTCCCACGGTGAGTTTACCAAGACCGTGGTCTGCATCGCTATCTAAAATCAGTATTTCTGTTTACTTGTACTGATTCGATTTTTCCTCATATTCCGTTGCTTTAACCAGATCCCCTAAACGTTTATAAAACAAGGATTCGAATTTGTAGCCAAATCGTTTAATATCATCATAATCATATTCTGTGATGATTTTCTCAATCATCTCTATACTCCAGGTCAAAACTTCAGTGGTTGCTTCGCTATCTTGTTGGATCAAAGTAAAAGGAGCTAGTATACTTAAGTAATCTGAAGAGGCTATGAGTAATTTATATCGCATCTCAAATGCTTCTTTAAATTCGGAAATTTGATCTAATTGATAAAGTGCAAAAAGGTATTCAATATAGAAAATCTCATAGTCTTGTTCTGTCATGTTGGTTGGTTTGTTTTCTATTGCTAAAGAATAGTATTTTGCTTTTTCTTTATATTGACCTTCAACCTTAAGCAGAGATTTTATGAGGGTTACCAAACTGTTATCAGAATGGTAAAAATCATATTCTCGTTCATACCATATAACCGCTTCGTTATAATTACTCCTAGATAAATAAAAGTCTCCAATTTGTCTTGAAAAAACATTTAAACTGAGACCTAGAACTATCGTTAATCCAATAGCTGAGGCAAGTACGATCAACAGAATTTTTATTGGCTTTTTCATTTTATCCCCTTTCCATTAGTTAGAACGCACCACGGTCTTCGTATTCGCTCCAGGTGGAGCATTCACCACATTCTAGTATGAACGCTTAGGCACACCCAATCGTGTGCCACGGTGTGGTTGCCAAGACCGTGGTCTTAGTCAGAGTTCCAAGTAACAACTAACCCTATGATGGCTGCCTTAAACTAATCATAATAAACATAAGTGCATTCCACTTATGTAAAAACTTCTGGCATTCCAAACGAACTCAATTGATTTATTGGACATATAGGGTAATAAATAAAGAAACTACTAGAGTCAGGATGACTAGACTTAAGATATAGTTTCTTTTCCATATTGTTGGTGTAGTCAATTCTTTCTTTATAAGGTTTCTATAATCAAGATAAGGCAGAATTGTTGTCATTATTATTCCAGACATGATTAACATATATAGAAAATATGCTTGGCTTAATGAGTGCCCATATGCAAATTCATTCTTAACAATACTCATTTTAATCATAGCTAGCGCACATAGAAGTAGTAACTCACAAATAGGTAACGCAATGGCTATATCTTTGAATGACCTACTAAACTTCGGTGTCGTTTTCATTGTTTTTCCCCAATTTACTATTCTCATTATCCCTTCTCTTCATCCGATAGTCTACCTACTCTGCGTTTTTTGGGTACTCTAATATAACCATTGCAGTCTAATTCACAGTGCTTCTTTACAATCTCCATAACTTCGTCAATCCAAGACTCATTATTGATAGTGATTAACATATATTCAGAATCGTGAATTTGAACATTTGCACAAAAACCTTTCTGCAAAAGTTTCTTCAGTTGCTTTGTTGAACGGCACTTTCCTAAACTTTTATCGATGGCATCTTTGGCTGAAACAGCATAATCAATGACTATGTAGTTTAGATTCGTTATCGTTTCGACCGCAGAAACTTCAAGGTAGAGTTCAAATGGAGTCTCGCCATCATAGTCAACCCAACAAGCATACTCGTGCTCGAGCTGCTCATCACTGAATTCGACGCGATCGGTGAACATTTTATCGACAAAACTAAAATACATCGTTCTGGGCACCATGAGTGTTCGACATGGGATCTTATGATATGGCTGGTCATCAATACTATGGAACGTGAGGCAATAGTATTCTAGTAGTTCACCTCTCTGTTTGAAAAAGGTGTTAATATCCCATAGAAAAGCATTGGTGATTCTGGCTCTCCATTTATACCCTGGCATAGGATTCAATGACTCAACATAAATCTGATTGCCTACTGATTTGTATATGTTTCTAAACATGCTCATGGCCTGCCCCCCTACTTTATTCCAAACCAGTATTACTCTTTAATCTTGTTAACCTCATTATCCCTTTTCTTCATCAAATAGTCTACCTACTATGCGTGTTTTTCGTTCTCTTTTTAATCGTTTTTTATAAAAACGTTACACTTTTGTTACACCTGGCACTTCTGACCTGCAAAAAACCCTTATAGAATAAGGGCCTAGAGTGAAATGGTGCCGACAACAGGACTTGAACCCGCAACCTACTGATTACGATTCAGTTGCTCTACCAGTTGAGCTATGTCGGCAGATAACGGGGATTTCTCCCCGTTGCGAATTCTATTATATCAAAGATTAATTAAGGTGTGGTATCAACAATGACATTTGCGCCACTGACTTCGATCCAACCCCATTTGATACGGGCTTCCATTTCCATCTTCTTTAAGATTTCTGGTGTGATCGATTTAGAAAGCAAGGCATTGGCATCTGCAGCTGCTTGAGCTTCAATCAATTTGATTCTGGCTGCTCCTTCGGATTCAATGACTCTTGTTTCTGCTTCGATACGTGCTTTTTCCTGAGCTTGTCTGGCTGTTTCAACTTCTTTCTTCGCAACTGCTTCGCGTTCGATGGCACTTTCAATGGCTGCGCCAGCATCGGTATCCATCAAGACCAAACTAAAGAATTCGATCCCACTTTCCGCAAGTCTGCCTTCTACTTCATTTTCGATTTCGATGTACACTTGATTACGTTTTTCACCCAAGATGTCGATGACGTTGTATTTGGTCGTGACACTTTCAATGGCTCTTTGAACCAATGGGGATAAAAGATTGGAGTCGACATTACTCAATGTCTTGAAACGTTTGAATACTTCAAAGGCATTGGTTTCTGAGACACGATATTTAATGTCCATGGTGATGTTGATCCATTGGGCATCTTTGGTTTGACCAGATACATTGGCGACTGTCTTGGTTTGAACTTCGGTCGAAATGATATACACTTCATCAAAAGGCGATTTGACATGAATACCTTCTTGCAGGACCTCATCACTGACCCCATTAAACGGATTAAAGACAATCCCTACTGAGTTGACCGGAACCGTTGCGACCATCGCAAAAGGCAACACCAACAAAGCTCCAAAAGCCAATATTTGTCTTCCATTCAACTTAAAACGAGCTGATCTTGTCTTAGGATCAAACACAAAACCCAACACTATAAATGCGATGATAAAAATAAATACTGCTAAACCGACTAGATACATATTGTTCCTCCTTATGGATCTATTTCAAGGTTTCGTGATGTTCATCACGCCTGAATATATAAGGTTATCTAGGATGTTTACGATGAAACGTTTTATGGATTTATCGAATAGATTTTAACATATTCTACGCTAAGTATTTCATTAAGCTCAGTGACTTCCTGAGTCGTATAGAACGGGGAATCAAAACCTAAGGTAAGATACATCAGTCCACAAGAAACATTTGACTTAGCGCTTTTCTACAGCCCATAGCCATTAAAGTAACCACTCGTATTCGTCATCGCTCTTGGATGGTCGACCTGTATACTTGATCGCTTTTGATCGAAATTTCACGACTCAGCTTGATTTTAAGTTGACCTTCAGAGATACTGGCTTGATCATCTAAACATTACCCAGTATAAAGGAAAGTCCCATCATTCATCAATTCCCATGCCTCACTTAATGAACTCTAATCAAATTCTGTTCTTACCAGAGTCAATTGATCTATCTTTAGCTTTTGATTTTGTATATAACCATAGACGCCAATGTCCACACAAACTAAAACAACCAAACAAATTGGGTACAATGATTAAAAATAAACTTTAGAACTTTCATAAAATCCCCCACTCTTTTCAAAATTATATCATTAATAATAAAACCGCACCTGACTAAGTGCGGTTTGTTAACAAGACCATTTTAGGGGGAACTAATGAAATGTTGCTAGCTTGTTATGCGTTAATTATAAATGTAAATTTTCAGAAAGTAAAGTGTAAATTTGGTGAAAGTATTTTCATTAAGAAATAACACTTCTATCTCCACCAAACAAAAACCGCCCTAAGCGGTGTTGTTTCTCGTTTGGTGGAGATTATGGGACTCGAACCCACGACCCCAACGCTGCCAGCGTTGTGCTCTTCCATCTGAGCTAAATCCCCAAGGTGTTAGAAAAAATGGTCGGGACGACGTGATTTGAACACGCGACCCCTTGCTCCCGAAGCAAGTGCACTACCAAGCTGTGCTACGTCCCGAATATGGCGCGCCCGACAGGACTCGAACCTGCAACCCTTTGAATCGGAATCAAATACGCTATCCATTGCGCCACGGGCGCTTTTAATACAAAATGGTGGACGCTGAGGGGCTCGAACCCCCGACCCCTTGCACGTCAAGCAAGTGCTCTCCCAGCTGAGCTAAGCGTCCACGTCGTGCGTAATTGAAGCGTGCGTTATCAGTTTATCATGAGCCTAGTTAAAATTCAAGCCGTAAACGACTGAAAAAAGGCATGCATCTCATCCATGACTTCAATGCTTTCTTTAACCATCAGCTTTATGTTAAAAACATGGCTCAGTTTAAGTTTCTCTGGCATGATCCTTGATTTATAACAGAGATTCAATGACTTTAATTCATGAACCAAAGCCAGTGTTTCAGGATTGAGATCTAAGTCATAAACACTGCTTAAAACATAGGCAGGAGGAAAATCTTTGTTTAAGTTTTTGGATACTGAACTAAGCTCAAAAAAAGGATGTTTTTCTATGTCTCTACGATTAAATACCGTTCTAAACAACATCAGATCCATAGGATCACTCACATGTTTCATATGTCTTTGTATGTCATAGAGCCCACAGCTTAATCCTAGAGCGATGATCTTGATGGGTGATGCTTTGACTCGATAGAGCTTCTGAAGTTGTTGTGAGAGGTGTATTTGGGTGCATAGAGCGGATAGATGAGCACCGGCAGAATCCCCTACCAAATAGACATGATTCAAGTCTAGTTTTTCTTTTTCAGCATTTAGTGTCATCCACGTAAAGACAGCAAATATGTCATGAATACAAGCTGGAAAAGGATGATCAAACGCTAACCTGTAATTGATATTCAAAACGGTATAACCGCGCTTAGAGAGCTCCATACAGTAATATTTATAATACGTATCCTTGTGTCCATAGACCCAACCACCCCCATGAATATGAACGATCACAGGAGAAAGTTTGTTTAAACCAATCGGTCTGATGATTTCTAGAGACTGCATTGGATCACTCGAGTTGGCATAATAAATATCTTCACTGACCACAACCCCTTCAGGCATGATGGCACTGTCATAGTAATCCTGATCATATTTGGCAATCTGGATCCATAAATCTTTAAGCGCTTGATTTTGTGTGAACATATTTTATTAAGCAGATCTCATGATCTGTCCTTGTTTGGGAAATGACCCTAACTTCATATTAAAACAAAACTAAAAAACTACAAGACAAAGTTACTTATGAAGCTCAGCTTTTAGTTCTTTCTTTAAGGTTTCCACATCGCAATGGTCACAGCTTTTTTTATATTCTGAACACCCACCACAGGCATCAGTATGACAAGCTTGTTTTTGTTTAACCAGATAGACAATGATCATAATGATCACAGCCGCAATAATTCCCAATACGATAAAATCTGCCATATTAGAACCCCATCATCTTTCCACCTTGATAAATCAACAAGGCTAACAGATAAGCTACCCCAGTTTGATAACCCACGGTAATAAAGGTCCACTTCCATGAGTTCATTTCACGCTTTAAGGTCGCAAAGGCTGCGATACAAGGTAAATACAATAAAGTAAAGGTCATAAACGCAAAGCCAGCCAAAGGCGTATAGGCAGCCCGTATGGGTTCAACCAAAGCGGCTGTACCGTTGACGGCCGAATCACCAACCCCATGAAGAACACCTAACGTCGAAACAACCGCTTCTTTGGCGATAAAGCCAACCAAAAGTGCAATCGATGATTTCCAATCTCCAAAACCCAAAGGCTTAAAGATCGGTGCGATAAATGTCCCAATCGAGCCAATCATCGAATCGACTTGCTCAAGGGCAGGTTGTAAGTCAAAGGTATAAGTACTCATCATGTAAATGATTAAAGATGCTAAAAGTAAAACAGTCCCTGCTTTGATGATGAAGCCTTTTACTTTATCCCAAGTATGTAAAATGAGATTACGTAAGGTAGGACGATGATACTCTGGTAGTTCCATGATGAAACTACTCACAGAACCTTGTGTTACAAAACGCTTTAAGAAGATGCCTGATAAGATGGCCACCAAGATGCCCATGATGTACATCGTATAAACAACCAAAGCTTGATTGTTTGTAAATAAGGCTGCCGCAAATACCGCATAGATGGGAAAACGTGCACTACACGACATAAACGGAATGATCATCATCGTTAAACGACGATCTTTTTCATTCTCTAAAGTTCGTGTCGCCATCAAAGCAGGCACCGTACATCCAAAACCAATGATCATCGGAATAAATGATTTACCCGATAAACCAAAGCGGCGCAAGATACGATCCATGATGAAGGCTGCTCGAGCCATATAACCCGTATCTTCTAAAATCGATAAGACAATGAATAAAATCGTGATTTCAGGCAAGAAACCTAAGACTGAACCAACACCACCTAATAATCCATCGATCACTAAGCCATAGACCCATGGTGAAACATCGATCATCGTCAACAAAGAAGCCACTTGATCGATCACAAATTGGATCAACAGTTCAAAATAACCTTTTAATGTGGCACCAAAAGGACCAAAAGCCAACATGAATACGATCCACATGACCCCTAAGAAAATAGGAAAAGCCAAGATGCGGTGAGTTACCACGGCATCAATGCGATGGGTCAATGTCTTTTCTTGCGACATATTGCGTTTTAAGACATGCGATGATAATTCTGTGATAAAGCGATACTTCTCATCTGATATGATCATATCGCGATCAAGGGTCTCATCTCTTAAGCTTTCTTCAACCATCGCATTTAAAGGCGATAGATCTAAAGGTTTTTTCTCATGGCCTAAAGCTGCCGAGATGCCTTCTTCGATAAAACGGATCGCATGTAGCGTTGGACTGACTTTGATATGTAGTCCTTCTTTGACTTTGTTGATCAGTTTTTGAATTTTGGGACGATAAATGGGTAAAATCTGAACAGGAACATGATCTTTTTCCATCGCTTCAATTAAAGTTGAAATGCCCTGTTCTTTGGACGCAACGATTTCGATCATGTCGATGCCTAAGTGTTGGCTTAAATGTTCGATGTTGAGCTCATCTTTATGAGCTCTGAGCACATCCATCATGTTTAAAGCCACAATCATCGGCTTTCCAATTTCCATCAATTGTAATGTCAAAAACAGGTTGCGCTCTAAATTCGACGCATCCAAGATGTTGACGATGAGATCGACCTCATCGCTTTCAATAAATTCTCGGGTAATGACTTCTTCTAAAGTCGAAGTCGCTAAAGAATAAATCCCCGGTAAATCTACAACCGACAGATCCAGTTTACTTTTACGAATATGTCCTGATTTTTTCTCTACAGTAACGCCTGGCCAGTTTCCAACATATTGATTGGAACCGGTAAGAATATTAAATACGGTTGATTTTCCGCAATTGGGATTACCAACCAAGGCTATGGTTTTCTTCATGAGATCAACCTAACGTAAATCTCAGAGGCTTCATTGAGTCTTAGGCTCAACTGATACCCTCTAACTTTGATTTCTATCGGATCACCTAAGGGTGCCAGTTTGATCACTTTGATTTCTGTCCCAATGGTTAATCCCATATCGATGATGCGTTTTCTAAGGGTACTTGGTTTACCCAAACTTTCAATAATGCCTGTTTGTCCTGGCTTTAAATCTTTTAAGGTCATGACAACCTACTTCCTAAGCACACGAGTGCACATCTAGTATATAAAAAATCCCGTTTGATTTCAAACGGGATTATCATGACTTAAGCTTTAACTTTCTTTTGATCCAGAAATGTGGTTGTAAAATACAAGACAAAGAAGATGATGACAGGCAGATTAAGTTCTACCAGAACTTGTATGACAGATAAGGTTGTCCGATTGGCTCCAAACCAAGGGGTCGATAATAAACTCAAGCCAAAACCTGTAAATCCAATCGCATATAGGATTGGAAGCCAAATCGAATGGATCATTTTCCAATTAAATTTCTTATAAACAAACAAACGATAAACAAGGAAATAAACGATCGCAATCAAAGCCGATATTAATAGAGCTGTGAGATCCATGGTTATTCCTTTCTTGTGCTAGGCACGTTGTCTAAGATTTTTTATCAAAGAAAGCAATGATTCCAAAAGTGATAAAGAAAGTAACAACAGGTAAATTAAAGACAATCAGAACAACGGCTCCAATGATATCATTCCAACTGCCTGGAGCATCCGCATTCATTAACAGATAGATTCCATAAACAGAAACCAACACTCCCCAAATCAGTGGAAGCCAAATCGAATGCTTCATTTTCCATTTCAAACGAGAAACAAACACATAACGATATACTAAGGCATAAGCCACTCCGATTAATGCGATAAATAGATAAACAAATTGGGTATAATCCATAAAGCTCCTTGGTGTCTTTTAGACACAGAATAATCTTCAGTTGAATCTAACTGTATCATTAGTGTAATACAGTTAAAGGTCTCTGTCAACGAAAACACACTTTATGCCCATAAATAAAGAAAATCCCGCATTAAGCGGGATTAACAAACGATTTAAGTTCTAGATGCTCTTGCATCTTTCAAAGAGAAAATGACAAGCAAAATCAAGTAGATCACAACTGGGGCGTTTAGGATGATCACCGATATGACAGCAGCCAATGATCCAAATCCATCCAGATCTTTATAAGAAAAGAAAAGATAAACGCTGAATAATGAAATCAAAAGCGGGATCCAAATGGAATGGATCATCTTCCATTTGAGTTGTTTATAAAAGAGAAACCGATATAAAATAAAGTAAAGGACACCGATCGAAGCAAAGCCTGCAAAGACAAGATATGTTCTTAATTCCATAAAAGCTCCTTTGTGTCTAAGTGACATGGTGATACAGGTGACGTTTCCAACTGTATCACTAATATAATACAGTTTATTCAACTTGTCAATTTTAATGATTATGATTTACTTTTAAGAAGTGATACAGTAAAGTTATCACATATAAGAGGAACTTCCATGAAAACTTTCTTGAAGAAGAAGAACATCATCATATCTTTACAAAAATACGGGATCGATGCGATGAGTGCCATGGCTTTTGGTTTGATGGCTTCTTTGGTCGTAGGGTTGATCATTAAGACATGGGGTCAACAATCCATTATCTTATGGGGAGATAATTCGCTTTCTCAACAGTTTATCGTTATTGGTACAACCGCCATGAGCATGACAGGTGCTGCCATTGGCGCAGCCATTGCCTTTCGATTACAGGCACCCAATCTTGTTTTGTTTTCTTCAGTCGTCGCAGGAATCTTAGGCTATACCTCAGGAGGTCCAGCTGGAGCTTACGTTGCTGCGGTCATCGCGGTAGAAGCAGGTAAAATTGTTTCAAAAGAAACACCGCTCGATATTTTAATCACCCCGATGACTGTTATTTTAGTTGGGGCTCTGATTGCAGCAACAGTTTCTCCTGCCATCGCTAAAGTCATGGGCATTTTTGGAACCATCATTGTCACCGCAACCACCTATCAGCCAATTCTGATGGGTGCCATCATTGCTGTCGTCATGAGTTTTGTTTTGGTTTCTCCTTTAACTTCAGCTGGTTTAGCGATCATGCTCAATTTGACAGGATTAGCTGCTGGTGCTGCTACTGTTGGTTGTGCTTGCGCCATGATGGGCTTTGCAACCATTGGGTATAAAGACAATAAAATCTCTAGTTTTGTTGGAGTTGGATTAGGCACAGCGAAACTTCAAATGGCCAACGTCATAAAAAACGGATGGATCTTGATCCCACCGACTTTTGCTGCTCTCATTGCAGGTCCGATATCCACCACGATCTTCAAAATGTCGAACATCGCCGTTGGTGCCGGAATGGGTACCTCTGGTTTGGTTGGACAAATCACGACCCTCAATGAAATGGGTTATACAACTCCAGTACTAATATCAATCTTGATTATGCATTTTATCCTTCCTTCAGTTTTAAGTTTAATCCCTTATTACTTTTTATTGAAAGCAGGAAAAATCAAAGACGGCGATTTAAAACTCGACGTTTAAACTCTCAAACAAAAACGTCGCAAGGCGTTTTTAGTAAGCAGCACATTCAATTTTAATACGATCAGGATCTTCCATAAATAAGGCATAAGCTTCAGGACCTGCCGCATACGGATGCTGATCAGGATACAAGAGGGTAATGCCTTTTTCAGGCAATTGTTTGGTGATCTTATCGATCAGAGCTTTATCCGCATGAAACGCCAAATGATTGAGTCCTGTTTGTGAACGATGATAGTTATGATTCAACTGTTTTGGTTCAGTTTGTACAAACACCAAGTAACAAGCCTCTTTA
The DNA here is from genome assembly GCA_009773735.1 of Erysipelotrichaceae bacterium. Classification (GTDB taxonomy): domain Bacteria; phylum Bacillota_I; class Bacilli_A; order Erysipelotrichales; family Erysipelotrichaceae; genus UBA2212. The sequence goes on along the minus strand of WSYG01000011.1, from coordinate 44,931 downwards.
CGATAACTAAAACCTTGGTTCCACTCTTGATGTAACTCATATCCCAGTTCATCTAAAAACCAGTCATAAAAAATCCTTGATTTTTTAAGATCAGAAACATTGATTTCGACATGATGAAGATTTCCGTTTTTAGACATGTTTAACGCAAGCGTTTATCGCCGCTGGAGATATAAATCTTATACCAATCTTCGCGATCTAGTTTTAAATCGAGTGCTGCAATGGCATTTTTTAATCGTGATATCTGAGAACTGCCACTAATAGGCATCGCTTTAACTGGATGCATCAAGATATAGGCAAAGGCAATGGTTTCAGGCGCAACTTTATATTTAGCAGCCAATTCATTTAAAACGGCCGCAACTTTAACTGCTTTTGGATTGTCTGGATTAAACAATCGTCCTTGGGCTAATGGTGACCATATCATCGGATGAACATGATGCATCTGTAAGACATCCAACATCCCTGATTCTATGTGTTCATGAACCAAAGGATTCCATTCGATCTGATTGGTGACCAATTGGTTGCCTGTGGCTGCTTGTAGGGCTTCAAACTTAAAGGGATCGAAGTTACTGACACCATAGGCTTTTATGAGTCCTTGAGCCTTCAAATCGTTTAATGCACGGGCTACTTCTTCATGATCGATCATCGGATCTTCACGATGAACAAGATAGAGATCGATCACATCCGTATTCAATTTTCTTAGACTTTCGTGACAAGACCAAATGATCTTATCATAAGAGGTATCATAATGACTGATCGTATAAGGACGATTAGGATGTTTCATATTGATCCCAGTTTTTGTGATGATCTGAATCTGTGAACGTAAAGATGGGTCCAGTTTCAACACTTCCCCAAAACAAGCTTCTCCTTCATATCCGCCATAGATCTCAGCGGTATCAAAGCTGGTCACACCTAGTTCAATACAAGCCTTTATGAATTCATAATGCTCAGCAGTTGTCCGATTCCAATCAGTAATATGCCACAGTCCTTGAATGATACGCGATAAACTTACATCTTTTGAGAGTTGTATTTTTTCCATACTTTAAGTGTACACGCTTTAAACCAAATAAAAAACCCATTTAAGGGTTTAAGCGAGACAAATTATTTGACCAACCCATACTTCCAATCTGTAACACCACCGAAGTCATAGACTTTAGTATAGCCCATCGCAACCAATTTATCAGCCGCTTGTTTAGAACGATTACCGCTTCTACAATACACTAAGATCACCGCATCTTTGTTTGGTAATAATACAGGAGGTTGATTTGAAATGGTTTCATTGGGAATCAAGATGGATCCCTGGATATGACCTTCATCATATTCTTCTTGCGTACGAACATCGACGATGATGACACTACCTTCAGCCATCATATCTTTTGCCTTGGACGCTGAAATTTTATGATAAGCAGATGAACTACAGGCTGCTAAACTCATGCTTAATAATAATGTGCCTAATAAAAGATTTTTCATTGGGTCTCCTTTAAATTCATAAGGTATTGTATCAAATCCACTCTAAATTGAGCGGATGATGACCAAGTTAATCCTGTACAAACAAAAAACAGGCAAAGCCTGCTATTTAGAATTGGGTGAGTTTTCAATACGTTGGATACGAGCATTGACTTGTTCACGAAACAAAACATAAAACAATGAGAAGGTTGGGATGGATAAGATGATCCCTAAGACTCCATATAAACTACCACCGATCGTTATGGCAACCAAAACCCATATGGCAGGTAATCCAACATTCTTACCGACAACATGAGGATAGATAAAATTGTTTTCTAAATTTTGAATGGTCTGGAAAATCACAAAGAACCAAAACGATTGAATTGGATTCACAGTAGCGATCAATATGATCCCAATGACCATGGCCAACAATGAACCAACAATTGGAATTAGAGCTGTAAAGGCAATGATGGTTGAGATCAATATCGTATATGGAAAATTAAATAAGCTCAATACCACAAAGAAGATAACCCCAATAATTCCAGCTTCAACGACTTGACCCAACACAAACGATGAATAGATCTCATCTGCCTGATGAGCAACTTTCATAACGTCAGCCACTTGATCTTTTGAAAAATAAGCATTTAAGATCAGCTTTATTTGAGCTCCTAAGCGTTCTTTACTCATCAAGACATAGATTGAAAAGACAAAGGCAATCGATAAGGTAATGAATGCACTGAAGACACCAGAAACGATATTGAAGGAAGAATCCAACCAACTTTGAACACTGCTTTGCGCAAATACAATGATGTTTTGCTTAACGACTTCAAAGTCAAAGTTGATCGATGTTAACCATAATCCTACTTCAGTTTCTAAAGAAACTTGATTTGAAATCCATGTCTCAAAATCTGCTATGGCTTCTGGAACCGCATTGATGAAGTCGATGATGGTTGCGGTTAAGGCTGGTACCACTGAGATGATAAAGGCTCCTAAAACAGTTGTGATCAAGATCAACGTAACCAAATAAGACAGGATTCTACGAAGTGATGCAGGTAGTTTTTTGGTCAATGGTATTAAACCAAAAACCCTTTTTTCGATGTTGCGCATCGGCGCATTGAATATAAAGGCAATAGCTAAACCAAATATAAAGGGTGTAAAAACCGAAAACATCAGTTTAATTATATTTAAGATCGCCGATTGATTCATGATGAGCATAATGGCTATGAAACTAAGCCCAATATAAATAAGTGCGGTTTTGACCTCTTTAGATTTAAAGTTCATATTGCCCTCGCTAAACCTATTATACAATAAAAAAGCGTGACTATGACACGCTTACTTTATTGTTCATCGATGACTTGGAAGATATAGAATTTAAGATATGGTGTATTTTCATCACCCCATAAAACAGGATGATCAAAACTTTGAAAGCGAGATTCCACAAGACGAATTCGACGATGAGCATCTTTGGATGCCTTTTCGATGGTCTCTTTAAATAAGTCTGGTGTAACAAAACTTGTACACGATGCAGTCACCAAGTAACCTTGATCTTTGACAAGTTTGATGGCTTGGGTATTGATGTCTCGGTAACCTTTTAAGGCATTCTTTAAGGCATCTCTACTTTTCGCAAAGGATGGTGGATCTAAGATGACCACATCATATTTGACTTGTTTTTGAACCATCACAGGTAATGCTTCAAACACATCATCCACTAAGAACGTCATTTTGTCTTCAACCCCATTTAACTTCGCATTGAGGATTGCCTGATCGATGGCCGATTGAGAAATGTCGATCGCAGTGACATGTGTTGCCCCATGGACGGCTGCGTTGAGTCCAAATGATCCAGTATGTGTAAAACAATCCAAGACTTCTTTGCCTTTAACTAATTTATGAATCGCAGCACGATTGAATTTTTGATCCAGAAAGAAACCTGTCTTTTGGCCATCTTTTACATCGACCAACAATTTAACGCCATTTTCGATGATTTCAACTTGGGGTTCAAATGGTTCAGAGATGAAGCCTTTGAATTTCTGTAAACCTTCGTGTTCTCTGACTTTCGCATCAGATCTTTCAAATACACCGGTCACGATGATCCCATCTTTTTTAAGCAACTGGGTCAATTCATCGACGATGATGAGTTTAAAAGGGTCTATGCCAAGTGCTAAAGATTGGACAACCAAGACACCTGCGAACTTATCAACGATAAATCCAGGTAAGAAATCAGCTTCTCCAAAAATTAATCTGCAACTTGAAAGATCCATCAGATCTTTACGATAAGCATAAGCTCTTTGGACTTGAGAACGAATAAAAGTCTCATCTACTTCTTTGGTGACATCTCGAGTCAATAAACGGATTCTAATCTTGGAGTTGGCATTGATGAAACCTTGGCCTAATGGAAAGCCGTTGTGAGCCAAAATCGTGACGATGTCACCATTTTGGATTCCTTCTTCCTGTGTTTCGATTTCGTTATCAAAGACCCAGGCGCCTTTGGCGGCCAGGACTCTGCCTTCTCCCTTTTTTAAGGTAATGGTTTTGTTCATGTGAACATTATACGCTATTCATCATAATTAAGATAAAAGAAAACCGTAAGCAGTTGCTTTAGGTCAAACTCTGCGCTGATCGGTCAAGATCATTCAAACAAGATGTCCTGAAGCTACAATGCTTTGACTTAATCAAGCATCTCAACATTTTGGTTTGATTAAATATTTTATAGGGAACTTTTTTGTATTATTTATATAGAAAAGTTCCCTATAAACATAGAAGAACGAACCAACATCTAAATCTTCCCATTGGTAGTAATCACTTTCTTGTATGTAAGAAAACCGTAAGCAGTTGCTTACGGTCAGGTTCTCCTATGATAAGTCAAGATCACAATACCTTCTTCAACAATGACTTCTTTTAAAGCCCATTGTAGATCAGCACTATGCTCAAACAAGCGAATCCCGTCTTTCAACAAGACAGGAACGATGCCTATGATCATTTCATCGATCAGATTTGCTTGTAGGATGCTTTGAAAGAGTTGGGCTCCACCATAAACAAAGATATTTTTACCTGATGCTTCTTTAAGCGATGTCAACACTTCAACAGGATCTTTAATAAAGGTGACTGACGGATCAACCATGTTCTGATGAGTCGCCACGAGGACTTTTTGATCAACGAAATCTTTGTGTTGATTCAGTTCATAACAGCGTCTTCCCATAAGTACGGTATCCACAGTAAATAAGAAAGCCGCATAATCCCACTTCTTTACCGTATCCAGTTTTGTATAGCCATCCCCTTGGATCCATGCATATCCATCTTGTGTATCTGCGATAAATCCATCCAAACTCATGGCTGAACTGAAGATGATCTTACGCATCAGTCCAAATCTTCTCCAAGGGTTGCGATGACTTTTTTATACCAGAAGAAACTCTTCTTACGGGATCTGTTTAGAGTGCCTTTGCCTTCATTGTCTTTATCGACATAGATGAATCCATAGCGTTTCTTCATTTCCCCTGTCCCAAATGAAACGATATCGATGGGACCCCAAGGCAAGTAGCCCATCAGATCAACCCCATCGATCTCCACGGCCTTCTTCATTTCACGAATGTGATTTCTTAAGTAATCAATTCGATAATCATCTTCGATAGAACCATCTTCTTTGACGGTATCATGGGCTCCAAAACCATTTTCTACGATAAAGAGTGGAATTTGATAGCGTTCATACAAGGCATTGAGGGTCCATCTTAAACCGACTGGATCATTGGGCCAACCCCAATCAGATACCCCAACAAATGGGTTTTTTACCCAACCTTCACTTGGATCTTGAGGGGTCGCTGTTTTTGCGACACCAGACATATAGTAACTAAAGCCAATGTAGTCAACTTTGCCTTCTTTTAATATTTGAGCATCTTCTGCATGCATCACAGGTTTGATGTCTTTTTGAGCCCAATAAGCTTCTGTATAAGCTCCATAAGCCCCTCTGGCATGAACATCGCCATAGTACCAGCGATTGTTCATGTGTTCATTGGCAGTGATCATGTCGTTTGGATTACAGGAAAACGGATAGACCGGAACCATTGCCAGCATACAACCGATCTTCATGTCAGGATTGATCTGATGACCGATCTTAACAGCTAAAGCTGAGGCAAGCAATTCATGATGAACGGCTTGGATCATGATCTTTTCGCGATTTTCACCTTGAGTAAAAGTTAAACCTGAACAAGTCCACGTGAAGAGATCTTCCCAATAATTGGCTTGATTGTTGATTTCGTTGAAAGTCAGCCAATATTTCACTTTCTTAGAATATCTCTGCATCACAACTTGGGCATATTTCGCAAAGAAATCGACGAGTTTACGATTTCTAAAACCACCATAATGCTTGGCCAAATGAAATGGCATCTCAAAATGAGCTAATGTTACCACAGGTTCTATCCCATGTTTGATCATCTCATCAAACAGGTCATCATAGAACTTTAAACCTTCCTCATTGGGTGTTTCTTCATCACCTAAAGGAAAGATACGAGTCCAAGCAATCGATGTCCTAAAGGCTTTAAAACCCATTTCCGCAAATAGCGCAACATCTTCTTTATATCGTCCATAAAAATCAATGGCTGTGTGGGTAGGATAATTCTTACCTTCTATGATCCCATCCGTGATTTCACGTCTGACCCCATGCGCGCCAGCCGTCATCACATCGACTGTAGATATTCCTTTGCCTTTGACATTCCATGCGCCTTCCAATTGATTGGCTGCTACAGCCCCTCCCCACAAGAAGTTTTTATCTATTTTTTTACTCATATGTTTCACCTTTAATCCTTAAGTTCATTTTACCAAAAACGCTTTCGTAAATCTGTAAAAATGATATAATTTAAGCAATGAAAACACTAAAGACCCTACTGGTTATCATTCTTGTGATCACCTCACTCAGCAGTTGTATTAAAAAAGAAGACCCAGAGCCTTCAACCACCGCCTGTAAAGCCATGGGATATACCTATGATCAAAGTACTTTGACATATGATTTGGTTTGGGCAGAAGAGTTTGATGGGACTGCAGTCAACTTAGACAATTGGACCTATGAAACTGGTGGTTCTGGTTGGGGCAACAATGAACTTCAATACTACACCAATGGCCTTAATTCAACCGTTAAAGATGGTTTATTAAACATTGAGATCCGTAAAGAAAGCTTTGAAGGCAAGAACTATACTTCATCGCGGATGATCTCACGCAATAAGGCAGATTTCTTATATGGTAAGATCGATGTCTATGCGAAAATGCCTGAAAACAAAGGTTCGTGGGCAGCTGTTTGGATGATGCCGACAAGTTCTTCAGCCTATGGACCCTGGCCAAATTCAGGTGAAATCGACATCGTGGAATATGTTGGTTATGCCCCTGATCGAGTTTACGGGACAGTTCATACCGCTTCCTACAATCATAAAAAAGGCACTCAGAGAGGCTTTGATACTACGATCAAAGATGCGGATACTTTTCATCTTTACACCGTTGAATGGTTACCTGATCAGATCAGATTCTACATCGACGGTAAGTTCATGTATCGCTTCGCACCAGGACTCTTTTTGAACTGTCCAACATCCAAAGCATGGCCTTTTGATCGCAAATTCTTCTTGATCGTCAATACAGCCGTTGGTGGAGATTGGGGCGGAGCTCAAGGGATCGCGGAAACCGGTTGGCCACAAAACATGCAGGTCGATTATATCCGTGTTTATCAAAGTCCTCAAATGCCAGCCATCTTAGCCACTAAGAAATAAATCAAATCTACATAGAATAAAAAAAGGCTTAATTATTAAGTCTTTTGTCTATTGTGGGATTTTTTATAAGAAAAGTTCAATATGAACCGAATCAAACGTAAGTCTCTTTTATGATAAAGGGATTGTTATTTTTTCCAATGAATCCAGCTTGGTGTATAAATTTCTGTGCTTAATTATTTACAGCTCTTTTTAAACGACTTAACACATCGAGAACGCTTTCTTCATCATTGTCGCATGAAACAAAGGTAATGTTTGAAAGTTCAAACAGAACTTGACCATCTTCATTCCCAAACTCATCAAGTTGATAAACAACGCATCTGTCGTTGTTTACTTCACCGATATAACCAATAACATCATTTCGTCCACTCTCCAAAAACTCAATAGAAACGACCTTATTTTTCTCTTTCGCAAACTCTAGGATCGTTACAAATCCATTCTCTTCTAGAACTTCAACTTCTTCGTGTACACTGTCATAATACTTGGCCAGTTTGGCAATCTTTTGAGCATATTGTGTCTTGTGTTCAATTTTTATAATATCTTCAATACTTATGACTTGATACCCATCATACTTTCCGTTTGGTAAAAGATGTTTTAATAGAATTTCATTACTAAAAACATGGGCTATTTTCCCTGCAGAGAATTTATTAAGTTTCAAGAAATTACTGTAGATCAATACGATTTCGTTCTTATTAATCGAAATATTCAGAGCTCTCATATGGTTCCCTTCACTCTCTCTCTTGAGCATATAATAGCACAAACAAAAACAGACATTCGAAAATGTCTGTTTCAACTTTTTAACTAAATGATCTTTTTTAGTATGTCAATCCTGATCCGATTTCAAATTGGATATCATCAGCATTACGATCTGGATTCATTGAAGATGTGGTATTAGCTTCTGAAATCTTTGGCCAAGTAAAACTTAAGGTTCCACTGAAGTTCACATCCCCATACAATACATCGGTTACACCTTGTGCTTCAGTTCCAAACAACCAACTCATCACAAACGCATCCCAATATTCAATCTCATCTTCTACGATCAAAGGTCGTCCACTCATCAGTAATGTAACAATGGGTTTCTTGATGAGCTTTGCTTGTCTAATCGTTTCTGCATTATCAGGATGTGCTAAACCTGAAGTCAAACTCAGTGTCTTTGTATCGCCTATACCTTCCGCATAGGGATTTTCAGTCAGTACCATAACCACCACATCCGCTTTAGAAGCATCTTTGAGTTGGGTATAGATGTGAGCACCATTAGCTTGTGCAATCGCTGTGAAGGCTTCTAAAAGGGTCGTTGCGTTGGGGAAATGTTCATTTCCTTTTTCACCTTGCCAAGAGAAGGACCAACCTCCTGCTTGATAACCCACATTGTCGATGCCAGGACCAATGAGTAATATGTCTGTGTTTTTCGCTAAAGGCAATACGCCTTCATTTTTGAGTAAGACCTGAGATTTCGCAACGGCTTCTCGAGCTAATGCTTTGTCATTTTCCATATCGATCGTTGCACTAGCTAAACCTGTGGATAATTTAAGATCATCTTTGACTTTTAGAATACGCATGACCGCATCATCGATTCTTTCCATCTTGATGGTTCCGTTCTCAACGGCTCTTTTCATAACCGCAAGTACATCTTTGTATTTGTTGGGTTCCATCAGCATATCGACTCCTGCATTGATGGCGGACGAGACTTGATAAATCAAAGACCCTGGTAACTGATGAATGGCTTCCCAATCTGAAATCACGATCCCATCAAACTTTAGTTCTTCTTTTAGGATCGTTGTGATCCAATAGGTAGAACCATGCATCTTTTGATTGTTGATGGAACTAAAGGAAACCATGATACTTTTAACTTTGGCATCTTGGATTGCTTTTATATAAGGCACTAAGTGTAGTGCTCTGATTTCTGCTTCTGTTAAAGATACATTGCCTTGATCGATCGGGTAACTGTTTTTAGAACTGTCAAAATCTGTTCCGCCATCCGCAAGATAATGTTTCGCAGTCGCCATGATGCCTTCTGATTGTAGACCTTTTATATATGCAGAGCCAAGCGACGCGACTAAATTAGGTTCTTCTGAGAAGCCTTCATAGGCTCTTCCCCAACGAATGTCTTGAACAACTGCCAAACATGGCGCAAAATTCCATGAAATACCAGTCGCTCTTAATTGAACTCCTACTGCTTTACCTATTCTTTCAAGCAGTTCTTCATCATGGGTTGCCCCTAAAGCACTGTTATGGGGAAACAAAACCAAGCCTTCCACATTATTATGGCCATGGACCGCATCAACGCCATAAATCAATGGTAAGCCTGCTGAACCATTTTTTGCCGCATTGTTCATCTTGGTGGTTAAAGCCAGCCAAGCTTCTACCGTATTGGGTGTAGGATGAGATCCTCCTCCACTTAAAATAGAGCCCAAATTGAGCTCATTTATGGTGGCCGTTGTGACCGCATAGCGTTCTGCTTGGATCATTTGACCTAGTTTTTCATCCAAAGACATGGATGCGAGTTTTTCTTCTAAAGGCGTTAAGATGATTTCTGGTGTTTTCTTACATGACATTAAACTCAGCGACAACAAACCTACAATCAACCATTTCTTAGCGATAATCATGGGGTAAAATTCCTTTCTCAACCAGACTCTTAAAGTTCCAGCCACTGTTCATGTCTTCAATCTTGTAGTTCCAAAATACCCAACCATAACACTTCTCAAAAGCCAAGAGTTGAGTTACCCCAAAGGCTCTTAAACCACAAGTCTTATTAAAATCATCTAAACCTTCAAAGTTTTTGGGATTAAGACCCAGTGACCATTCTCCTACGATACAGCGTACATACGTTGAGATTTCACTGAGGATCGAAGGATAATGTTCCAAAGGATACACCACATTCTTATCGATGCCAGCTTTACTAAATTTCTCATCGAAACCTTGGTAAAGATGAAGATCTAAGATGACATTGGTTTTGTTTTCTAAGAAAGATTTCCATACAGTATGTCTAAAGGCATCATGAAAAACGATCTCAGTTTCAGGTTTAAGGATGGCTCTAAGATGACGATAAGCATCTTCATAGAAGGCTTCCATAAACGAGATCTCATGAGTCCAATGGGGTTCATTAAGCACCTGCATGGCCCATAAAGCAGGATGATTTTTATATCTTAAGGCTACTTTATCTAAAATATCGATCGTTAACGCGAGATTTTCAGGTTTAGTATGCCACGTTAAAACACCAAGCTGACCCCCATTGTCGAAACCATTTTGACAGCCTGGTGCCGTATGTAGATCTAAAAGCACTTTTAAATCATATTTATGTGCCCAATCCATGATTTGATCAAGCTTATCAACACAACCATAATAAGGTTCAATATCGCCAAACAACCAATATGGATAAGGAACTCTAATGACGTTGAGCCCATGATCCTTGATCCATTTAAAGTCTTCTTCAACGATGAAACTTTCTCGATGATCATCAAGTTGTTTTTTAAGATCTTTGGCTTGTAGACTGAATTGGGTCTCATCAAAGCCTTCTATGCCTTCAAATAATGTGGGTCTCATCCAGTATTCTAAAACCAACCAACCCCCTAAATTAACGGCTCTGACTTTATCCACTTTACTCTCCTGTAATACCTGTTTTTTCAATCCCTTCGACAAATTGTTTTTGAACGAAGAAATACATGATCATCATAGGTGCCATCGTGATCAAAGTTGCGGCCATTTTATACGATTCATTCAGCCTGAATTGACCTCCAGGCGCATTTGGGATCGGGGCAGACATCCGCTCAAAGATGGAGTCAAAGAGTCCCAGTTGCATCGGCATGACCTTTAGTGCTGAACGTAAGAAGGTTCCAGTCACATAGGTTTCATTGTAATTCCAGACAAAGGCAAACAGAAAGACAGTGATGATGGTAGGAACCGACATCTTTAAGATGATGTGATAAAAGACTTGTAGATTACTTGCCCCATCGATTTTAGCGGCTTCATCTAACACAATAGGAATCATCTTAAAGAAGTTATAGAAGATCAAAATCAAGATGGCTGAATAAACCCCTTGACCAGCGATCGCCAACATTAATTGTGGAATAACAGTCCCAATCAATTTAAAATCTAAGATATTCTGCGTGGTCACAAACATCATCCACCGTGGAATCAAAACCACCGGAATCGGAATAACGAAACTCATCAAAACCATCCCAAACCAGAATCCTTTGAATTTAAACTCATAGCGCGCAAAGGCATAACCGGTTAGCGCTGAAATCAAGGTTTGAGCCAGTGCTAAGGTTCCAGCAAACCATAATGAATTTAGTAAGGTCCAAGGCATACTCATGACCGTCCAAGCGACTTTTAAATTGGTCAAGGTTGGACTGATTGGTATCCAGTCTATTTCAGGATTGATGATGTCTTTGGTCGACATGAAGGAATATGAAATCATGCGTAATAATGGATACAAGAAAACATAGGCGATCGCAATCAACAAGATATAGACAGCCGTCTTATAGAGATAACCGTCACTCAGGTTATAACCCATCAGTTTTCGTTTGACTAAAGCCCAGATTCGTTTAGTTTTTTCCATGTTTGACGCCTTTCTTTCTGAAGTATTCATTCCATTCTTGCTGACGTTTAACTCGTTTTCTCATCTTTTGAAGTTTAATATCTTGTAGTCTGACCACATCCACATATTGATAATCTTTAGAATGATCTTTGAGTAAGAAGAAAGCAATGCCCAGTATGACGATGACTGTCAATGAATAAATCCAAGCATATGCTGATGCGACGCCCAGTCCCGCAACCGTATCGAAAATAGCGGTTTGGATCATCCCATAGACGGGATTGATGGGAAACATCCCCAACTGAACGATCGTAAAGATGGTCGAAACCAAAATGATCGGTCGTATGATCGGTAAGGTGATCTTCCATAAGATCTGCCAAGGCGTTGCCCCATCGATCTGGGCTGCTTCAAACAGCGAGGTGTTGATTTTTTGTAGGCCATTGAGAAAGAGTACGATTGGGATACCTGAGAACCACAAGACGATCGCAAAGTTATTGAATAAGAATACAACGATGTCGGCTAAAGCTGGAGAATAAGAAGACAAGATCTGAAAGATAAAGACCTGTCGTACATTGCCCAACTGAACATTTCCACTGCTCATGAGTTGCGTCATGACAGTCCCTGAAATAACAATGACCGGCAAGAAATAGATGACTCTAAAAACTGTCCTGAATTTAAAATCGCCATTCATCAAGATCGCAAGAATCAAGGCCACGGTCACGATGACTGGGACATAGACCACTTCAACCAAAATGAACTGAATCAAGGCTGGGGTATAATCTGGATTTCTTAAAAGTGCTGATACATAGTTCGCAATCCCATTGAAGGTTGATTGCCAACCAAATACCGTCAACTGAACTTGATTGAAACTTAAATAAATCGTATAAATAAACGGAAAAGCGGTAAAGATCAAGAATCCGATCATCCAAGGTAAGAAGAACTTATACCCTGAACGATTGCTGATTTCTTTAAAACTGCCTTTTTTCTTTTTCTTCATCTTTTTTGGCTTAGTAATGATAGATGCATCTTTTTTCTTGAAGAGTTTCATTGGGCAAGCTCCTTAATTACCTTCGCTGAGAGGGCTTGGACACTGGTTCCTTGGTAGGTATAGGGGTCTTGGGTATAGTTGATCAAGATTTGTTGTCCTGACGCGTAGGTGTTTAAAATGAGCCCATTGGCTAAGACTTCACGATCGATCCATTGATCCCCGATGACTTCTTTAAGTGATCCATTGACTTCATCATAGATCGATTTGATCAAGAGCCGATATTCAGTAAACTCAGTCGAATAGAACTTATTCGCATTGGTCAATGCTAAGACATAAGCAGGATCTTGAGATAAGGCAAAGGAAGGATAAAGATTATAATCGATCATCCTTAAGATATCCTTTTGAGTATAAAACGAGAAATTAGAATATGGCGCATACATTTCCATCGTATCGTTAAGGACGATCTGTAAGAAAGGCACGGTATCTGTTTCAATCAAGAATTGAGTTGAAAAGACAGGTGAACTTAAGTAACGATCGACATAGTTCCATAAGTAATCATTAGGACCATTCATCGATATCTTGATTGCTGGGTCAAGTTCAGAGAGGACTTTTCGATATAAATCAATAGATTCTTCAAGCGATGTAAAACCACCATCATAATCACTGGTCAAAGTGCTTGAGATTCCATCGATCGTAAACGAAGTCACTTTTAGTTTAGCCAAAGCTGTGCTTTGAGCTTTGATCCATGCTGCAGATTTCGCAGGTTTCGCAAAACCAAACTCCGTTACAGGATATTCTCCCCACATCCGAGTTTGTAGATACCAACTGTTGATGTGGCGGGCTGCTGAAGCTTCATAATTCACTTGATCACGATGGATCTTGATGTAGTCTTGGCTTAATGAGACATCGTAACCTAAGGCCGTGGCAGCTTCAATGAGATCCATAAAGGATCCTTTTGAGCCAATCGCATTAGACCATTCTGTTTTACCAGGATGACCTGAAGTGATGCCGCCAGATTGCCAACCCAGTAGACCACTGTTGATGTTGAATATGCCATCTTCATGAAGCTGATTCAAAATGTTTTTAACATCGGAGGCTTTGGTCACTACCACATCTTCGACCCCTAAGATACTCTTTTTCACATCAGCCATAACGAAGTCTAAGCGAATGCCGATGTTATCTTTATTTTGAGTTTGATCTGGTAATAACTTGTTTTTAAGTAAATAATCACGATAAGTCAACGCCATCCCCACATAATCTGCAGGACGATCCGTATCATTGGCTAAGAATTCATAACGCATTCCAATGTCATAATGACGTCTTTCATCCATCAAAGTGAAGTAACCATCACCTCGTTTATTGTAGACTTGATGAAATAAGAGGTTGAATTCAAAACGAGGATACGCATAGGTATAGTACGTAATGTCTTCTTCTGGAGAGACATTAAGAGTCATATAAGGAGCCCCTTTGGTTGAAAAAGCAATAAAGGCAGCTTGACGATTCCCATGCGCGATCCCATAGATCGGCATCGTAGGATTCTTAAAGGGGAAGAAACCTTGTTCATTGGTGTAAAAATATTGACCTTCACCAGGATCTCTACCATAAATATCTCCGGTATAGGCCGTCAATCCAACATTACGATTTTCAAAGCGAATCAAAGCGCCTGGACCATCTGGAACCAAGACATAACCTTCGATCATCTTATTGGGGACTTTTTTCTCAAAGTCTTTTTCCACATTATCCCAATACAGTTTCTGTCCACCAGATGCCCCTAAGAAAGGCATCAATTGAATGGCAGCCAAAACAGATTGACCATCGCCTGTGATCTCATCATCACGAATCTCTAAGGTAAAACCATCCTCATCAAACAACAGATGAACTTTCACATTCAATTGGATCTCCGAAAAACTGACATCCAAACGATAATGATCAGCTGAATTATTAACTTTACCTAAAGTGCTTTTCACGTTATTGATCGCAGCACTTGAAACACGTTTAATCGATTTAGAGACATCATAATATTCTACGGTAATCAAAGAGTTTGCGATACCAGTATAGGTCGTATTCAAACGGTCTTCTAAAGGTTCACAGTTGATCTTTTGATCATCAGGAACCAAATCACACGCATCTTCTAAAGTCTTGTTGTAAGCAATGTCTAAGCCTGTCTTCCATGTATATCCATTACGTTTATCCACGACTGCCATCACATCACGTTCATCTTTGAAGTAATACTTAAAGTTAACCGTTTCATAAAGCAACACAAAATCACTGGGATCAGTGATCTCATAGGTAATCGACTCAGGAGGCAATTTTGTATCATGAGAGTTAGGAATATAGGTCGCATATATGGCTTGAACCGTCATCGCCAATCCCAACACAACAGGTAAAACCTGTTTTAATTTCAACTTAGGAAAGTACATTGCGCCACGCCTCCTTGAACAGAGCTTCAAAGAACATATAGACCTGTTCAGTCATCAGAATCACGATCATCAAGATGACCGCAATCAACAACATAAACAAGACTGTCATAATGATGCTTTTGAAAGCTGCTTTCGTTTCATAATTATGCGTTTCTTGAATACCCATAAATAGATTGATGCCCGTCCATATCACAGCGATCTGTTCAATCGTCTGTAAGAAGAACGCTTCATTTTCAGTAAACACATACGATAAACCAATGATTAAGATATACCCAATCATCATCGGTCCAAAACTATACGCCATCATCTTATACAGATCGAGTAAACCACCTTCCCCATCATTGATCGAAGAAACCAAATAGTTACACAAGACAAACAATAAGGTCATCGAGAAGAATCCGATAATGACGGCTGTCATATCAATATCTTCGATTAAAAGATATTGATAAATAAAGCCTTTGCCTAAGGTATACCAAATAAAGATCAGGAAGAATCCGATATATACGACGCTTGCGCTTAGTAAGGATCCTGCTTTCTTTGCTTTGATGTCATAGAAACTATCGATTGGATGACGCATGACTTTAAGCACCAATAAGACATCGGATACGAAACGATAATGGATGAATTTTTTATAGCCTGCTTTAATTTTTGCGATGAATTTTGATTTTTTACGCACTTTACGTGTTAATCGTAAAGAACCAAACACCACCACAAACGATCCTAAGATCAAACTCAATTGAGATTGTAGCCATGTATTACGAACTTCCCAGTAAGCTTGTGAATAATTGAAACGATTGCCTGCCACTCTAAAGTGCAGCATAGCTTCTTCATAACGTTGTTGATACAGTAGATTTGCACCAATTCCGTTATGTGCTACCACAGACATTTGATTGAGCCTTAAGACATCATTCCAGATGACCGTGGCTTCATCATATTTTCCTTCAGAAAACAACTTGGTGGCCTTATAAATGCTTTGCGCATACTCTGTGGATTTAAATGACTGAATGAATGATTTCTCAGAATCCAAGGTCCATAATTGTCCTTTAGAATCCACTGCGATTGAAACCAGTGAACTAAAAAGTCCAGCGATGTCTGATTCTCCATAGAACGAACCAAAGAAGAAAATGAATTGACCATCATTGGTATACACAAAGATCTGTCCAGATTTAGCGGTCGCATAGATGATGCCATCTTTATCGACAGTAATGTCTGAGAAATCTTCAGCACCCCAAATAAAGCGTTCACTCAACATATCTTGACCAGCAGTATTGTGTTTTTTGACCCCATGCATCAAACCACCCATCGTGGTCGAATATAAGATCCCGTCTTCATCCATAAAGACATTGGAGAACGTTGTTGGAACTCTGCCTGTCAACAATTCTTTTTGGGCATCCGTGAAGAAGATATCCTGCAACATTTGCAAAATGTTCAAAGAAACTTTGTTGGAAGAAAAGTAACCTAAGAATTCACCGCTGGAGGATAACTGTATGATTCCGTTATATACTCCTTCAGAAACAATATACAGATTACCTCGATTATCGACCGCTACCTTGGCAGGTTTATACGGCGTATCACCGAAAGAGGCCGTGGTAGGACGATTGAATTGTTCAATGTAGTTGCCATCTTTATCAAATCGAATGACAGCTTCTGCAGAAGTATCTGCCACATAAATATCACCAGTTTCGGTTAAGAAGATTCCAGTCGGTGTTTTTAAAGAAGGATGCGTGATGATTCTAACCAATTGATTGGTGGTCGTATCGTATTCAACGATGCGTTTGTTTCCGCGATCAGCGATGTATAAATGATCTTGATGATCCATGATCGCATCGGTAGGATTCTTTAAGCCAAGGTTAGTCACCGTTAATTGTGGTAAATAAGCATCTTGTGTCCATACCAAGTTATATTTAAAATCCAAAGTACGGGTAGGAGAAGTCGCTGAAGAAGCATTGACTTTGATCGTCAAGCTCATTAATAGGATCATGAATGTAAGCAGTGTTAGTGTTTTTTTCATGGGATTGCCTATTTGATGCCTGAATGGGTCATGGTATTCATGACCTTAGATTGCAGCATCATAAAGATAATAAGATTAGGCAAGAACATGATCAAACCAGCTGCTGCAGACATCCCTGCCCCTGCGATCACATTTGAAGATGCGGTCAAGGTACTTAAGTAGAAGGCAAAGGTTTTTAAGGTCTCATCAGAGATATATAAACTAGAACTTTCAGTTGCATTCCATACGACTTGGAAAGTTAAGATCCCAACTGTAGCCAAAGCAGGTTTAACCAAAGGCATGACGATCTTAAGTAAGATCTGGAAATCATTGGCACCATCTAATCGAGCAGCTTCTATCAAAGCATCAGGAATATCATCCATAAACTGCTTGACTAAGAATAAACCAATCGGCATGGCCAATAAAGGAACGATATGGGCTAAGAAATTATCACTTAAACCAACATTCTTGATGATCAAGAAACGTGGGATCGCCACAGCAATAGGAACAAACATCAACGCGATCTGATTTAAGGCAAATAGTCTGTGTTTCATTTTAAACTTCTTCTTACTTAATACATACGCACTTGATGCAGTAACCAATATGTTCGCAAAGACGGTAACTAAGGTCACCACGATGGAATTAAACAGATACCGAGACATAGGAACCCCTGTTGTAGACGCTGTTCTAAACAGATCTGTGAAGTTCTTAAGGGTAGGTTTGATGACGAAGAAACGAGGAGGAAACATAAAGAGTTCATCCAGTGGTTTAAAGGCTTGGTTGACGATATAGATGACCGGTAAAACCATGAATAAAGCCATGGGAACTAAAACGATGTAGAACTTGAGCTGTGATTTATCAAACCGCTTAGGATTGATTTTCGTACCTTGGAAAGCCATATCAGTCCCTTTCTCCGAATAAACGGTAAGCTACTTTAGAAAAAGCCCAGATGATCAGTAAGAGTGCAACAGATACTGCAGCCGCATACCCCATCTCATAACGGATAAACCCATAATCTTCAATATGATTGATGATGAGCTGACCTGCATATTGCGGGGTAGGATTGGTACCTGATAAAGCTACTCCGATCCAACCGCTGTTAAATGCCCCAACGATCGCCATAACCGCTCCAAACAACATCTGTGAACGCATGGAAGGAATGGTGATGTAGATGACTTCCTGTAGTTTATTCTTGATCCCATCGATATAGGCAGCTTCATAGAGCTCTTCGTTGGTGTTTAAGATCCCTGCCAACATCGCCAAGAATCCTATCCCCATCGCTGACCATAAGCCAACCACAATCATAATGTTCATCAGATATTCAGGCGACTGAAGGAACTGAATGGGGCGTACGATCCACCCCCACTCCATCAGTAAGGCATTGATATAACCTGCCTCATCCCCTGAAAATAAGGTTCTCCATACAACAGATATAAAGACACCCCCAACCATAGACGGGGTATATAAAGCCAAGGCAATGATCGTACGCATCTTAGGCGTGATCTGAGCCAACATCCATGCGAGGATAAAGGATAAGAAATAGCCCCCAGGTCCAATGATCAAGGCATATTTAAATGTATTGGGTAAGACGAATTTTAAGAAGACTTCATCTTGCGTCAACAAGGTGATGTAGTTTAAGAAGCCTTTGAATTCTGGAAACTGAATCGTATTAAAGTAAGTCAAGGATAAACCAATCGCCAATGCGACTGGGATAGCGACAAACAAAGAGAACAGCAAAGCATACGGAAGCAACATCCAAAAGATCGTCAAGTAATCCATGAACGTAGATTCGCCAGCCTTATCGATAAAAGCCTTTCTGATTCGTTGCGAGAGTTTCATATTAGTTCTCCTTAGCCGCATCGATTTGAGCTTGGATCCAATCGACTCCTCTGATCACATACGGTTTAGCCGCACTTCCATCAGGATTGATGTATCCAAATTCAATCATTTTACGTTTGATTTCACGATCTATTGTTATTTTTTGGCGGTCGATCGCAACTCTGATCGGTGTACCCTGTAATACAGTCGTGTTCCAAATATCAGAGAGACCTCGTTCTAACATATAACCACCTGGTAAGCGTGGTACGTCATTGATCCACTTGAATTGTTCAAGCATGACTTGTTTATCTGCCGCATCGATTGGGGCATTTTGTACAGCTTCTAGATTACTGGATAACCATACATATTCAGGACCATACGTCGATTGCAGAGAATACGCAAAAGCGGTTTGGGTTTCAGTTGATGTCCACCATTTCATGAAGTCCCAACTGTTATCCGCAAATTTCGTGCTCTTAAAGATGATGCCTGCAGTCCCATTGACGATGTCCCACCTTAGGATCTCGCCTTCTTTGTTTTTGATGCCTGGGTAAGGTGCTAAAGCCCATAGGCCGGTTAATTCAGAAGCAGCATTCTTGATTTGTAGGTAAGTCGCAAAATCAGCGATCCCTACAGGCAATGATCCAAATCTAAAACCGTTATAGAACGAAGCCACTTGTTCAGGGATCGCATATTTAATAAACAGATCGGTCATGAATTTTAAACCAGCCACTGTTTCTGGAGAATCGATATTAGAGCTGTAACCATTATCCGCATACAGTTCACCTTCAAACTGATAGACGAAAGGACTGGTCTGATAGTACCACTTCAAGGCAGTTCCACCTGCCGTTAGATGATAGAAATTCATCCCATAACGTTGAAGTTCAGGCAAAAGATTGATGACATCTTGCCAAGTATCAGGGACACTTAAATCGATGTTTTCAAAGATGTCTTTACGATAGATGATCGCGTGAAAATCTAAGGTTTCTGGAATCGCATAAACTTGTTCATTTAAGACATAAGGAACCATCGATCCAGCTGGCATATTCGCAACCGTTTCCCAAAAATCAGGGAACGAACTCAGCTGATACGAAGCATCTCTTATCGCAAATTCATACGGCATATATGAAGGCAAACCTAAAGCCACATCTGGTGCTTCATTGGTTGCATTGGCTAAGATCAACTTATTGACATCTGGCATAACTGAAATCTTTACTTTGATGCCTGTCTTGGCTGTAAAGGTCTGATCGACCAATTTCTGCATTGTATCGACATAGGTAATCGAACGATTGACCCAGACATTTAAAACATTCGGATCCTTCTTAGCGATGTATTTCTTTGAGGTAAAGGAATTGATGAAACTTAGTGCCGATGAACTCGCAACATCCATGAAGGATGCTTCCGCAATGATCGGTTGTTTATCGGTATAAAATGCAAAGCTATCTAAAGATAAGGCTTGATTTTGAAGGGATGACAGTGTATTGCCTAACATTTCAGTGATAGAACCTGTCGCACTATACAGATCATCCAGATATAAAGGCAATTCATCTGGATTTTCAAGCATCTTATCGATCTTCACCAAAGCTTTGATCATAAAAGACAATGCGGAAGATGCGGTCCCATTATTGGCGTAAATCGATAGATCACTGACCAAACGACTGATCAAAATTTTATAGGATTCAAGATTTTTTTGTGTCTCTGGTAAGAAATTGGTCAATTTCCACGTTCTGTTACGATCGATGTCTCTGCCTGTGATCTTACGGATATCTAAAGCAAAAGCATTAATATGGGCGATCAGATTACGCATCGTGGTCAGTGCTGGAATCAAAGGTTCTGATTCTGCCACAAACGTAATCGTATGGGTTCCTTTTGAGAGTTCAAATAGATACGGATTTTTATTGTCATCCTGTAAAACTTCTACACGCCAAGCACCACCACCCGTATAATCAAAAGCATACGCTTGGACTTCTTTAAAAGGAATCACTCCATCGATTAAAATCGATCTAAAGACCTGGAAATCTGTCTTGTCGTTTAAATAATGCATGGCTAAAGCATAAGCTCCACTCTCTGCAACATCCACGGTATAGGTCACAGATTGCCCTGCTTTGTTCCAAGCCATCCCATCGATGATGTTTAAAAGTTTGGTTTTAACTGAATATGGGGCAACTGAAGGTGAACCATACGAACTTAAACGAACAAACGAAGAGTTTTTTGATGTATAACGAACCGCATCGACTATACGATTTGGTTTTGTTGTTTTGGTTAAACCTGCCGAATAAGATGCATAAGCAGGTCTTTCATCGATTGGCATCAAACTTACTTTTAAGATCGTTAAAGGACTTGAAGAAACATTGGTAAAACTAAGTGTATTATCCCCTGCTTTAAACTCAAACTTCAATGGTTGAGAACTGCTGTGTAAAGTATCGTAGAAATCTAAGGTCCTTATTGAAGTATCAACCGTCTGTGCTGGTAAAGATTCATCTTGGTAAGAATCCAAAGGAAAACGGGACGTATCACTAAACCAATTCAAAGCCACATCGATCGATAAAGCTTCTACGAAAGGTGACTTCCCATTGATGTTGACGGATAAGATCGGAGACAGTAATGTTCCTGGCGCTACTTGATACACCAACCTAAGTTGAGAGGTGTAAGCGCTTGCAAGATTAAACGAAAATTCAACCGATCCGTAGGCTCCTATGGTCAATGCCTCGGTATTGATTTGAGTTTCTTGTGTGATCCCAGGTTTTGATAGTTTTTTCTGATAATCCGCATAAAAAGTCGTGCTTTGATTCAAGCCTTGTAGCAGATAAGCATAAGCTTCATCCTTTTGAGCATCCGTATACGCTTTAACCGTTGAGCTACTTTGACATCCCGATAGACCACTTAAGATCAAGAACAACGTCAAGAACAGGGCGGGTATCCTTTTCATATTCATTCTCCTTTTTTAAAAAACTGAGGAAGATACTTTTCGTTGGCCAATAAATATTCATCCAATAATGCTTCTGCCTGTCCTATATCATCGATCATCTGATCGATGAGTAAAGCTTGTAGTAAGAGTGCTTTGTCCCCCGTCACTGCAGCTTTGACAGCCAATTCTGCTACTTCGATTTGCCTGCGGCACCATATGGCTGCGATTTCAGGTAAATCACCGACAACCACCCCTTTTATTCCATCTTTTGATATGGTAGCAGGCACTTCTACGATCGCACCATTTGGAAGATTTGTGACATATCCCTGATTTGGAATATTGACAGCTTGATCAAGAATGGGTTCATCATGCATCATCGCAACGATGATCTGTTCAGCACGCTCGGTATGGGTATGCAATAAATGCTCGATACTGCTTTGACCACTGGCCATTTTTTCGATTTCTTCCCACATTTTATGACGATCTGCTTCAGCTTTCATGAGTGGATACATTTGTATGTCAAAACTTTCCCAGCTTTTTTTCACATTATTGTGGGTAAACGGTAAGTATTCCAACATATGACAATCTCCACCGATCGGTAATTCTTTAAAGACACTGAGGATCTTACGAGTATATGGCTCAAACTCTGGATATTCGTTTAAGAATGTTTCTTTGAATAAAGGCAAGAGTTCTTTGCCTGTCTTTTTATCTTTGATCGATAAATACCAGGAGAAATGATTGATGCCTGCTGCTACGATATCAAATCGTTCTGTGGCCTGTTGAACCATGGATCCGAAATGATCCCAGCCACTATTCCATGTAAAGCGATAGTCTTTGGGAATCTTAAATCCAAATTCGTTTTGTAGGATCTTGGCACTCATCATGTATCCAAAATCAATTTGATGACATATCCCAACCATCTTAACTTTCGTAAACCGTGCCGCGGCAATGTTGATGCGAGGCACTGGATTGGTAAAATTCAAAACCATGGCATTTGGACACAATCGTTCTATATCTTTTAGTATAGGCAAAATCAAGGTAATATTGCGAGCTGTATGCATCAATGCACCAGGTCCGCCATTTTCCCCATAGTGATGTATGCCATATTTCAATGCGATCTCAACATCTTGTTTCCAACATTGTTCACGATCGATCGCAACGGATAAGATGATATAATCCGCATCAACCAGTGCTTCTGTACGATCCGTTGTAGAAGTGATGATCATTTGCGCATCCCATTCACGATTCATACGTTGCGCTAAATTGGTTATTTGAATCAATCCTGATTCATTGATATCCACCAAACTTAGATGAATTCCCTTTAGTCTTTGATGACGAATAATAGCTCCTAAATTGACTAATCCAAAGGAAGCACTTCCCGCACCAATGACGACGATTTTTGGTTGTTTGACCATTGTTTTCATATTATACTATTTTATCAAAGTTCATCATACAAATCAAGAAAGCGTTTTCGTATTCACTTGAATCATTAAAAAAGGCACCCTTTTTGGGGTGCCTTAAACTCAAGATTATTTGAAGTCTGCGTCTTTAAAGCCGTAGAAATCTTTTAAGCCTTTGACTAAACTCTTTGAAGCTTCTGTGTAACGGGCATTGAACTGTGTATTCCAATCCGCTAATCTTGACTTCACTTCATTTGGCCAATTGGCATCTGTACGAACTGCACCAGCAATATCAGCCTTGTAAGAATTCATCCATTCGTAAATGATCGGACGGCTTGCACCTTCAAAATTATAGGTCCAAACAGCCGCTTTATCGGAAACAGACCAGAATTGACCAGCTTTCCAAATCTTAAGAACTTCATGCCAACCTGGCATTACAGCTGGGTCTTTGAAACGTGTATGAGTTGGGGAAGAATACCAGATGGCCATTTGATCATCAAAGGCTTTTCCGGTAACGAGAGGTAAGGAATCATTCAAGGATGTTTTTTCAGCTTCTCCATCCATGAAGGTTTGGTCGGCGCGAGCCTGCCAAGCAGCGGTATCACCAGCAAAGAATGAAGCAAAGGTATAAGCCAATTTGATCTGAGCTTTCTCATCTGTTGAGCAAGCAACGTCTCCATCTTTTGTACATTGGTTATAAACTGCCATAGGATCTAATACGACACCAACGGTGTTCTTTTGATAAGGCGTAGACGGACGTGGATAGATATCCCAGTCGGTAGATTTACAAGCACCCCAGTGTCCAACGGTTGGATTGGCACAGTCGCCCATCATCCAAGGATCGCCAGCATTGGTCAAGATTTTGTTTTCCATGAAGAATTTGAAACTCCACCACCAGTTGGCATCCATGACTTCTGCAGGAACTTTTCCTAAGTCAAATTGTGGCCAAATTGCGGAAGAAGCCCAATCTGGAACGTAGTCAAGCAATGCTTTGACTTCGTCGGAAGCAACGTTAACATATGCTCCGGTGCCTTTGAAGTTTAACATTTGTTGTTCAAATGTTTTAACGCCGGTACGGATGAAGTCCATTTCGACATCCATCGAACCCCAGAAATTAACACCATCAGCAGAGTTTACGAAATCGGTGTATTCTTCGATGGTCCAATCAGGATCTGGAACATCTAAGTTGTTTTCTTCAGCCAAAGCTTTATTGATGTAAACGCCCCAAGGTTGTAGGAACTGTGGGATACCGGCTTGGAAGCCATAGTAGTTCATCATCGCCATGACAGATTTATTGAATGATTTGTATAGCGGATCGTCTTTGAAGACTGACAAATCAGCAACGAAGCCTCTGGCCACATCGCCTGCTAAGTCGGTGGAAGCATAAACATCAGGATATTTTCCGTGTTCAGCTTTGAAGTTTTCTAATTCTTGAGTCCAGGATACGCCGCCGTCATTTGGGCCAGCGGCCTTGGCATAAACATTTACCTTAACATTTGGATAAACTTCATTGAAAGCTTTCGCAACAGCATAAACTGCAGCGTTGTTTTGACCCTTTAAATCAGCCGGAGTCAAGTTCTTATGGCCAATGTCCTCAGCATAAACGCCGTCGCCAGACCACAACATAATTGAGATCTCGCCGGCAATTTTCTTGTCGAGTGCCTTATAACTTGAACAACCAGTTAAAGTAGAGCCAATGAATGCTAATGCTACCAATACTAATAGAATTTTCTTCATTGTTTCCTCCTAATGGATTAATTCTAATCCCATCTTAACAAAAAACGAAAACGCTTTCAATACTTTTGTTCATCTTTTTTTAAGAGTTGTGCAACAATCGATTTGACGCACATGTAAACGACGTTCGTCTGAAGTGCTCAACAAGGTAAGCGCTACCATTTGCTTAAGGAAATCTGGTTCAAGGGTCCATAGGTGAAAAACCATAATTTCTTCACATTTCTCAACACTTAGGATTCTATTTTCACAATTCTTGTGCGTAATCATGATGTCAAATCCATCCTCAAACATAGGATCATCTCCTCTAATCACCAAATATGGTGTTTTAGAGGCATCGAAACCGTTTTTATTGACATAGAGCACTGTTTTTGGGCCATTTATAAACAAATGACCTTTAAACAGATTCTGGTCCTTCTGTGGTTCAAAAGATGCCGAAATCAGTCTTTTATAGAGCGGTTTTAAGCGATTTTCAATCGGTTTCGGGCTACGATCAAG
This sequence comes from Erysipelotrichaceae bacterium, assembly GCA_009773735.1. Lineage (GTDB taxonomy): Bacteria > Bacillota_I > Bacilli_A > Erysipelotrichales > Erysipelotrichaceae > UBA2212. The sequence goes on along the minus strand of WSYG01000011.1, from coordinate 19,463 downwards.
GGTTTTGAAGCCCATTGACTGAATCCACACGTTATGATTACAAAACCAGTCATTGATCGTCCAATAATTGATCCCGCTGACAAATCCATACGTGGTTTCATGATTGCTGAAATCAAGGTTTCTTAGTTCGACAAAAGCCCTTAGATTGTTGATCGTAAGGTCGATTTGAGCCTGTTCGCCAGTAGAACTCCATATCCCATATTCACTCACCAACACTGGTTTTTTATGAAAGCGATGGGCATTTTCTAAGAAAGCACGGGTACCTAAATAAGCTTGGTCCAGATAAGGATTGTCGGTATCATGCTCTTGCCCATGGAATACACCGAAATATAAAGTGTAACCTAAAACATCCAAAACACGCATACTGGGATCTGCATAACCTGGTCGATCCGCAGCGGCCGATTGAGTCGTTAAACGTCCATCAGGGAAATTATTCTTGAGATCATTGACCAATAAGCGATTGTATGCCAAACGATACTGATTTCCGTTACATTCATTTTGAGTGGACCACAAAAAGACAGAAGGACGATTTCTTCGCCACATCTGTATGTCGATCTTACGTTTGATCTGAGTTTTGAAGTGAACATCTTCGTGTTGCCACAAAGGCACTTCCATCATCGCAGCGATGCCCAAACGATCTAAGATACGATATGTCAACGGATGGTTGGGATAATGCGCTGTACGGGAGAAATTGATGTTCAGTTCTTTGAGTCTGAGACATTCCTCAACGATCTCCTGATGGGTCAGGCTGCGTCCACGATGCATGTTTTCTTCATGTCTCGCCATTCCATTTAAAAAGACAGGTTTGCCATTCAATAAGATTGATTGGGTCGATGTCGCTAAAGTACGGATCCCAAATTCATGATGCAAGACTTCAAAAGGCGTGGTTGATTTTAGGACATATAGTGAAGGTTCAAGAAGTGCCCATGGCTTTAGATCAGAAGTATCCAACATAAAGCGCAGCACTTCACAGCTGTCTGCAGGGATCGTTAATGATCGATCCTCCAAGACTTTAATTTTTTTATCGCATAAGTCGCCCGCAAAACTTGTGCCCAAATTCTTCGAATTGATCTTTGTCGAATACAAATCAAAAGACATTGGGTAGACGACCTGATGGTGTGAGTTGTTTCTGACCATGATCGTAACTTCAGTATGATCCAAACTTAAAGGGATCAAGTCAACTCTACGAACGGATACCTCAGGTAAAATATCGATCCAGAAATCATGGATGATGCCGGTATAGTTGAAATAATCTGTTCCCTCTTGAGCAGGGATCACATCGATTCTGCTGCCCCAAGGAATATTATGGACTCTGATCGCAAAGACATTGTCGCCATCGATCAAAGCAGCTGTGATGTCGTAGGAGAACGCATTGAAGCTACCTTCGTGAGTGCCCAAATAAACATCATTGATGAATAGATCAGAAATATAACTCATCGCCAAAGCTTTAAACAGATAAACTTTGTCGATTTCTTTTTGAACGGGGATGATTTTTCGATACCATACTCCCCCTTCATAGGTCTCCATGCCTTTATTATGAGGCAAGATCTTATGATAGATCTTGTTTTCTACACCAGGCAATTCATGATCGAAAAGGCCAAAATCATCAAATTTAGGCAATGTAATGCCTTTGATTTCATTTCTGATTTTGTTGATTGTGGCTTCATCGCGTATTCTTATGCTGAGCTTGGGATCTTTGACCCGTTGTTTTTTCCATGTTCCTTTGAGCTCTATTCGAGGATTGGCTTGTTGATCAAAAGATGGATAGACTTCTCCATTTTGAATCGGGATAAAGATCTCATTCCAAGATTTTTTTGTGGACAATGAAAAGGTTGGGGTCAGGGTTCTATAATTCATTCTTCCTCCATCAGCATCTTTTTGATTTCACTCAGCTTTTCTTCACTCCAGTTCAATTCATGTTTAAGATTATTCAGCCAACGGCTCAATGGGGGTTCAGCTTCCCACCATTGCGGTTTGTGAGTCATCTCGATCAGTTTTTCTACTTGGGTTTTCTCATGAGGATAACGGATCCATTGGGTATAGGGATACTCTAAAGTCAAATGAGGTCTGACTTTATCTGGTGAATTGACTTGGATCGGTGTGATGGACGTGATGTCTCTGGATGATGTTCCGATGATCAGATCGAATTCACCCGACTCTACCACAAAGCGTCCCAAATGCGGAACGTAATACGCAAAATCACGCTGACCTAAAGTCATCGTCACCGTTTTGGTTTCGCCGACTTTAAGATGAACTTTTTTGAATCCACGAAGTTCTTTTTCTGGACGCAATAAATAAGATACCTTATCTTTCACATACAGTTGGACAACTTCACTGCCTTCACGTTTTCCAATATTGGTGACATCGAACCTGATGTCTACAGTTTCATCATGTTCGATCACTGTTTTACTGAGTCTGGGTTTTGAGAGTTTAAAGCTTGTATAACTCAAACCAAATCCAAAAGGTGCCATGACTTCGAGTTTCCTGAAGTCATAATGACGATAGCCTGTCAATAATCCTTCGGTATACACGATCTCATCGCCTAAGCCAGGGAAATTGCCATAGGCTGGGGTATGTTCTAACTGTAACGGGAATGTCTCTGATAACTTACCGGATGGGTTGACTTCCCCAAATAAGATCTCAGCGATCGGTTCACCGGCTGCTGAGCCAAGCAACCAAGCTTCTACGACGGCTTTTGCGTAAGGCAACACTTCTCTTAAATCTAAGGCAGCCCCGTTGTTTAACACAACAACGATGTTGGGATTGACTTTGTGGATCTTCTTAAGCAATTCGAGGTGTTGTTTAGGTAAGTTAATCGAACTGCGATCAAAACCTTCGGATTCCATAGATGCGGTCGTACCCGTAAAAAATACAACTGTTTTTGAGTTTGCAGCAGCACTGAGTGCTGCTTGAGTCAGTTTAGGCGTGGTTTTTTCTTGATCGTAAGCTGCCGCATAAATGACTTTGGCTCGTGATGAAATGGCTTCTAGTGGTCTTTCGATCTTATAAGCCTTCATCCATGAACTTCCACCACCGTTATAGCGCACTTGATCATCCGCAAATCTTCCGATGAGGGCAACTTTAGAGTTCTTCTTCAAAGGCAAGATCTTATCATTCTTAAGCAACACTATGCTTTCTCTGGCAACTTCCTGGGCGATCTTATGGTTCTTATCTAAATCAATGTCTATGGTCTGACCTTGTTTAAAAACACGCTCATTGAGCCTTAAACAGCGCTCTACATGATCATCCAGATTAGCCATGGTGATTTCACTAGATAAAACCGCTTGTCTTAAACGTTCAGTGATTTCCACAGGTCCTGGCATTTGAATATCAAGTCCATGTTTATGAGACTCGATCTTATCGTTGACAGCACCCCAATCTGAAACCACAAGGCCATCGTATTTCAATTGACCTTTAAGAATGTTCATAAGGGTATGTTCATTCTCACAGCCATAAACCCCATTGATTCGATTGTATGAACCCATAATGGTCCACGGATTGGCTTCTTTGATGGCCATCTCAAAAGGAGTCAAATATAATTCATGAAGTGTTCTTTCATCAACTTTAGAACTGATGAATAAACGACTGTTTTCTTGTTCATTGGCGATATAGTGTTTTAAAGAAGTCCCTACTTTTTGACTCTGGACGCCATTGATAAAAGCAGCAGCCATCTTTCCACTCAAATACGGATCTTCTGAATAATATTCAAAATTACGTCCCGCTAAAGGTGAACGTTTCCCATTGACCCCAGGACCCAATAATACTTGGATCCCATAGTGGCGGCATTCTTTACCGATGGTTTCACCAGTTAAACGTAACAAATCTTCATTAAAGGTAGAAGCCAACGCAGACGCTGTTGGAAAATTGGTCGCTGGATCATATTCTTCTGCTTTTTCACGATGAACTCTGACCCCATGAGGTCCATCACACACCCGAACATCAGGTATGCCTAATCTTTCTACGCCATAAAAATGCCAGCCATCTCTGCCTCCCAGCATGGATAGTTTTTCTTCAAGAGTCATCTGACTTATGATTTTTTTGATGTCCATGAGTTAGTCCTGTTGATAAACACGAACGCTTCTGATCGATAAACGTTGAGGTAAACACTCATCATCGATTGGTCCACCCCATCCTCCGCCTAACGCAAGGTTCAATATCAAATAATGAGGGCGATTAAAAGGCCATGAATCCGGATAATCCGCTTTCATAAAGGTTGCTAGTCTTTGATCATCCACCAAGAAACTTAGTTTTTCAGCATCCCATTCTAAGACATAGGTTTTATATGTTTCTGAAACTTCTGGAATTTGGGTATGCACGGTTGCATATTGCTTAGCACGATGGTTATAAAGCTTAGAGTGTAGGCTAAAATGAACTTCGTTTTGGTCTCTACCAACATGTTCCATGATGTCGATTTCACCCATATCTGGCCATTTTTCACCAGGAAGGGCGGTACCTAAAGTCCATATGGCAGGCCAGGTTCCTGTGCCTGTCGGTACTTTAGCACAGATTTCAAAACGACCATACATCCAATCGAGTTTGCCTTTGGTCCAGATCTTTGCAGAAGTATACTCGCGTGTTTTATACTTTTCTTTGCGGCCTTCAAAATGAAGGGCTCCGTCTTCAAAACTTAAGTTATGCATGCCTTCGGTATAGTATTGAGACTCTTTGTTGCCTCCACCATGATCTCCGACATCGATCGTCCAATGTGATAAATCCAATTGAGTCTGTTTAGAAAAATCATCCTCAAATACCAGTTTCCATTTTGTCATAGTTCCTCCTGAAAACGCTTTCGTTACGTTAATTATACCATTCAACTCACTAAAAAATAGACTCTTCAGTCTATTTTTTTACTTTTGTAGATTCTCGTTCGATCAATTGACAAGGAATCTTAGTGACCAAGTCTACTTCTTCTTTATTGATCAATTTGATCAGTGTACAAGCCAGAGTGCGACCAATAGAGTCACGATCTTGTCTAAGGGTAGTTAATGAAGGAACAGTATGCGAAGCCAATTGTATATCATCAAAACCCATGATTGAAATATCTCGAGGAGCTCGCATATTGGCATCACGAATGGCTTTTATGGCGCCTACGGCTGATAGGTCACACACAACATAGACAGCACTTGGAGGATTAGGATGTTCTAGCAAAGACTTCATCGCATTATAGCCAGAAGTACTGTCGTATTCATTGGCGTAAGCGACCATATTTGGATCATAAGGCAAGTTTTCATGCTTCATGCCTGTTCGATATCCTTCTAAACGTTCACGACCTGAAATTGAAGTCTGTGGACCTGCAATATGCGCGATCCGAGTATGATTAAGACCATGAAGGTATTTGACCGCATCGATCGAGCTTTGAACATTATCAGAGTAAACCAAAGGAATCTTATTCCAAGGGGTATCGGTTGTGACACACGGGATATCCGCATTAAACAGATCGACTAAACCTTTATCTGAAGTTTCTGCGGTAACCACAAAAACCCCATCGACGCCTCTTACTCTACATTTTTTTAGATAGCCAATATCACGGCCATTGATGAAGACCACATCGTAACCTAAGTTTTCAACTTCTTTTTTAAAAGCTTCTAAAACACCAGAGAAAAAATAGTGCTCAAGACCGATATGTAAATGCTCAGAATAGACGATTCCGATTAAGTTGGATCGTTTCGTACTTAAAGCACGGGCACTTGAATTTTGTACATAACCAAGCTCATCAACGATCTTCATGATCTTCGCTTTGGTTTCATCACTGACTTCACGATAATTGTTAATAGTTTTAGATACAGTTGCTACAGACACGCCTGCCAACTTAGCAACTTGCTTCATATCGATCATGTTTCTACCCCTAATATGCTCTTATTTTAACATATAACTTCTCAGAAAAATTATTTTACGAAAGCACTTTCGTAAAGTTTTCACATAAGTTATAATAATGACAGATAAGAGAGATCTTAGGAGATGTATGTGGATCAGTACTTGGTATTGGACGTTGGTGGGACTTATATCAAATATGCATTGATGACGCCAGATTTGATCATCGAAAAAGGTGAAGTACTTACCCCTTTAGACAACAGTGAACATTTGATTGATACCCTGACTCAAATTTATAAAAAATATGAAAACATTGCTGGGTTTGCTTTAAGTGTACCTGGAAGAATCGATATTCACAAAGGCATTATGCATACTGGAGGCAATCTAAGTTACATCAAAGACTTTCCGTTGAAAGAGATTCTTTCTAAACATTGTTCCGTTAAAATCAGTATGGAAAATGATGGGAAGTGTGCAGCTTTAGGTGAAGCTTGGAAAGGTTCGCTTCAAGGGGTTCAGCAAGGTTTGGCCATTGTGTTGGGGACTGGGATTGGTGGTGGGATCATCGTCAACGGACAGCTTTTAAGAGGCCATACGTATGCAGCCGGAGAGTTGTCATTGATACCATTATCGGTGGTTGACATTGGAACTGAAGAACCTTTCTTATGGGCACATATGTGCGGTACGATGGGGTTGACTGAAGTCTATGAAAAAGAAAAAAACTTGCCTCATGAATCCATGAACGGCAGACAATTCTTTGATTTAGCCAATGCCAAAGATGAAACTGCTTTAAAAGTTTTAGCTCAATTTGCGCGAAGTTTTGCGTTGGGTGTTATGGGCGTACAAGCTGTTTTAGACACTCAGGTCATCACTGTGGGAGGTGGGATATCTGCCCAACCCCTTTTGATCGAAAGCTTACAGAAAGCTGTAGATGTGCTCTATGATCAATATAAAAAAATGCCCATCAGTAAACCTAAGATCATACGTTGTGCTTTCGGCAATGATTCTAATTTATATGGGGCTTTATACCATCATCTCTATGAATAAACAAAGCGCTCAGTGAGCGCTTTAATTTTGATGGGTATAAGCGACAGGCATGGTTTTATACCATAGACTCAACAGTAATGGAATCACACACAGTAAACCAAAGAAAATAAGAGTATTGTTTGTCCCTACCCAATCGACCATGAAGCCAGAAATAAGTGGCGAAACCAAAGCCGAAAAACTCATATAAACAGCCATACCTAAGAGTTGTCCGGTTGATTTTAAATGACCTGGTGTTTCCATATCGACCAGTAATTTCGATGACAGTAACACCAAAGGAAAGGTAAACAATTGTAACGATGCGATCATGACCAATTGATTGACAGAAGTCGCAAATGCGCTCAGTAAGAAGCGAAGCACAAACATAAAGATGCCTACCATGAGTAAAGTTTTTGCACTAAATCGTTTATACAAAAGACTGCCTAAAAAGAACAGTGGTAATTCACTGATGGCTTGTATGACCCATTTATTGGAGATATCAGATGCGGAACCATTGAGTTTTATGATCTTATCTACAACTGTATACGCATCTGCAGCCATCGCAATATTGACGATGAGCAGTATCATAAGCAACACCACATATTGTTTTGTCTTTAAAAGTTGTTTAACATCCACAAGCTTAATGGGTTGTTGGTGAGCCACTTTTTGCGCATCCCCTACTTTATATCCTAACAGTAAGGTAATGATGCTTAAAATCGCGACATTCAATCCCAGTGCCCCATATCCACCTTTGGATAAAGCCCATACGGTAAGCGGACTCCCAATGATCCACCCGATGGAGCCAAAAGCTCTAATGACCCCAAAATTCTTTCTTAAAATGGGATCTCTTTCGATGGTCCAAGAATCCAGTAATCCAAATAAGATCCTAAAGAATCCAGACATTAAAGATATCGAAATCAAGTGAAAGAAAAAAGCGACTTGAGTAACAGAATAAGCCCAATAAACCAAGATAATAAACAATATCGTAGACAGATAAAACATTTTTTTAACGGTTTTGTATTTATCACACAGATAACCAAAAAGAAACTGCCCAATCATTGCCACCAAAGCTGAACCCGATAGAATCAACCCTCTTTGACTTGGGGTATAGCCTATTTGAGTCATAAACGGTAAAATTTGCGTGTTACTGACCGCAAAAGCTGCATAGGCAAACAAGAAAATCATCATGAATTGAACTTGTATTTTTCGTTTAGACAGATCTTTAAGTTGAGTCATATTTTTATACCTGTTCTTTCTTTAATAGTACGCTGTTGAAACGTTGGATCATCTTCTTCGCTAAAGGAAAAGTAAGCCCCATAGAACTTCCTAAAAGTACCATCGAAACCCATGTCCCTTCTCGCAAAGAAGAGAAACTTAATCGATACAACACGATCAAACTTATCCCTACAGCAATACACAACACATCAACTAAAGTTCTTAATCTTGAGAAAGGTTGTTTTATCATATCTGATAAAACTTGTACAAATGCTTCAACCGGCATCTTAATCAGGGCAGTGACCATTACGATTGCTATCCCAAACGAAATAAATAAGTTACCCAGTATTGAAAAAAACCATTGCATCGCATAATTAGCAGGGATAAGTCCTGAGGTCAACGCAAAGTCATAGATAAAGAAATTAACCAAAATCCCAGAAAGATAAGACACTACGACTTGAAGCAGTTGTAGTGCTTTAAAACCTTTCCTTAGCAAGATGATCTGACCACACACAAAGGCAATATTGAAGTAGATCAGTACAGTTCCGTTTTTAATGGTGAAGATTTGTCCAACCACATTGGCTAAACCAGAATAAGCCGTTTGTCCTAAACCAGATTTATTCATTAGGGCAATCCCAAAAGAGATGAGTGTGACACCAATACATAACCAACAAAAATCGATGACCCTTTTCCTCATGTTTCTTAAACTCCCTATAACCTTCCTATCTTATCATCTATGATCCGCTTTTAACGATTTCGGTTTTGAAAGTTAACGTTGCGACGGCCTTTTGAGGCATGTCGATGACGATGACTTGATCACCTAGGTGAACCAAAGCATTTCTTGGCGTAGATTTAATATTATAGAGAACGACGGTAATGCTTTTATCAGGATTCATAAATGCGACTGAGGTAAAATTCCCCTCGCCTTTGGTTGAATCGATTCTTACCGCATCTTTTTGAAGATGATCACTAAAATGAGCCAGAGTGTAATAATCCAGATTATACGTCAATGCCTTGGTACTTTGATTGACAGTGACGACACCACGACACGTTGAATTTCCAAAACCTGGGACGACTGGTCCATTATTTTCATCTAAGGCCATATTCCATAAAACATAGGTCTTGGAGTAGTTTCTAAACACATCGATCCCTGTTTTGATTTGCGATAAAAATGCTTGTTCAAAAGGCGGGATCCATTCTCCTCCTGAAGCTTCGGTAAAGTACACATCTTTTTTGGGATATTCACGATAGACTTCGCTTTGGGCCAAAACACTGCCCCCATAAACATGCCATGCAACCCCATCAACTTCATCTTCAGCATTCTTTAAGACTTCCAAAGGATAATCTTTACGATCCCAGTTATGATCATAAGCCAGAATCAAAGTTTTGATTGCGGCTTGATTGAAGGCAGGTTTTAGGGCGGATTTAATGAAATCTGCTTGTTGCGATGGTGACATACTCATCCCTGGGTAATGATTGGGAACATATAAAGGTTCATTTTGAACAGTAACTGCGAATAAGTCGATGCCTTGCGCTTGATAAGCGTTGATGGTCTTGACGAAATATTGGGCATACACATCATAATTACTGCTTTTTAAACTGCCTCCGATCATATTGTCTGAGGTTTTCATCCAACCAGGTGCACTCCAAGGACTCATCATGACTTTTAGATCAGGATTTAAAAGCAAGGCTTGTTTAACCAAAGGAACAATGTCTTCAAGATCATGGGCAATACTAAAGTCACTGAGGTCGTTGTCTGTAACGCCTTTGGCTTGATCATCATAGGAGTAAAAGGTTCTTGAGTAATCAGAGGAACCCATCGGATTACGAATAAATGAGATACCGATGCCTTTTTCTTTGCTGAAAAGTTTCTCCATCAAAGCATCTCGTTCTTGATTGCTTAACACTTGATTGATCAAATAGGCGGAAGAATCAGTGAAGGATGCCCCAACGCCTAAGATATTTTGATATGTCTTGTTGGGATCGATGATGACATCGAAGCCTGTTTTTGGGGCATCTGCTTTATTGTAGATCAGAGCTCCGTTTTCAATTTCAGTGTAGAGATACTTTTGATCGACAGTCGTCATAAAAACATTGGCTGTTCCTACGATTTTATATGCATCCGGTTCAGGTTCTGGTTCAGGCTTTGGTTCAGGTTTGACACATGCACTGATGGTCATTAATAAAACTAAGGCGGGGATCATTTTTTTCATGGTAGTTTAATTTTAACATTGAAAAGGTTTTCGTTCCACTAATATAAAAAGGTGCAGCGCACCTTTAGAGTTTAGGTAATGATTCATACAAGTCTTTAGCTTGCTGATACATAACAGCACCATCAACCTTAGCAAGTGCAGTTGGATCCATCATAGCAACCCCTTTACCCAAAGCTTTGGCCTCATCTTCAATGACTTTGAACATGTGACTGGTTTGTGGACCCACTAAAATCACATCACAATCTTGAATATGTTCCGATAAAAATACCAGTGGATAGGCACTGATCTTATCTGATGGATCTGCAAACTTCCTCATATTATTGACGAGGATGCTAGTAGTCATACCTGCAGCACAAATAAGCAAGATGTTCATGAATCGCTCCTTAATTTGACCAAGATTTAATGGTTTGGCCAACAGAACTTAATCGCATGATTTAATCAGATTTGCGAGCATTGCTGGCTTGTTGATTGGCGGCGTCGATTGCCAAAACAACTGCCAAGGCCAATACTTCATTGACCGAAGCGTCGATGTCTAAGACATAGGAATCACCCCAAGAGAAGAATGCTTTTTCGATGTTGATGATTGGATTATCATCATCAAAGACCCGATACATATGTGCAGTGAAGTTGCCTTCTACTTTCCAATTGGGTCCATTGACAACATAAGCTTGTTTGATGAAAGTAAACTTCTTGACGATTTCTGCAACTTCTTGATCACCTTGATAAACAAAATACCGAGGCATCAAACTCATGACCTTTTGATGAATCAACGCAACTTCATTTCCGTTTGAATCTTTGATGTGTAGCTTCTTGCCGATTGAGAAGAATTCACCTTCGACAGTATACTTATCACTATTATCTTCACTCTTAACAAAAAACTTATCTTTCCATGAGAACACTTTTTGTTTGATGTATAGTTTCATACCCTTCTCCTTAATCCCATTATAAACCTTTTTAGGTTGGATGATAAACACATGCGTATTTTCAACTTCACTTGTCCACACAGGTAGACACCTACCTTAATTTGTGTGTAAAATTTCACCTTTGAAGCACAGAGTGAGGTCTTAATAAGACTGGGTTATGATACAATAAAAATAGTGAGGTTACCTTATGAAAACCACAATGAAAACCATCAGTAAGCTTGATCCAACCCTTGGGGCAAGCTTCATCGAAAAGCCCATCCCTAGCATAAAAGATGATGAAATCTTAGTTAAAGTATTGGCTACTTCAGTCTGTGGAACAGATGTCCATATCTATGATTATAATCCATGGGCTCAATCCAGAATCAAGTTACCCCAAGTCATGGGTCATGAGTTGGCTGGGCAGATCGTTGAGTTAGGCAAAGATGTATCAGGTTTAAAATGTGGTGATATCGTTTCAGCAGAGACTCATATTGTATGTGGGACCTGTGAATTTTGTTTAAATGGGCAAGGTCATATTTGTCAAAACACAGAGATCTTAGGGGTTGATCGCGATGGGGCTTTCGCAGAATACATCGCCATACCCGCAAAAAATGCTTGGTTAAATGATCCTTTGATCGATCCAGCCATGTTGTGTATCCAAGAACCTTTAGGAAATGCGATCCATACGGTGACCAGTGGTGAGATCAAAGATAAAACGGTCGCAGTTGTAGGTGTAGGTCCTATTGGTTTAATGGCAGTGAATGTTGCTAAAGCATTAGGCGCAAAAATTATCATCGCTGTTGATATTAATGATTATCGTTTAGATCTATCCAAAACATTAGGGGCAAAAATAGCCTTGAATTCATATAAAGATGATGTGACTAAAAGTGTATTGGATGCGACAGGAGGTTATGGAGTCGATGTCGTATGCGAGATGAGCGGTTCTGCCAAAGCCTTACATCAAGCCTTTACGTATCTTAAGAAAGGTGGACGCTTATCTATCCTAGGTTTACCTGATAATCCAATGATGATCGATGTCGCTAATGAGATCGTCTTTAAAGGCATCACCATCCATGGCATTACTGGACGCAGGATCATGCAAACTTGGCAGCAAGGCAAAGATCTCATCGATCACAACTTATTAGATCTAGATAAGATCGTTACTCATATCTTACCTTTTGAAGATTATGAAGCCGCTTTTAAACTGATGCATGAAGGCAATTGCGGAAAGATTGTCTTAAGAGTCGGTGAAAAGGAGCTATTATGAGTCAAATTCATGAACTTGATTTCTTAAAAAAGAAAGTCGATCAATTGAAAGCAGATGGTGTATTTAGAGTCTTACCGATTCTAGAAAGTGCCAATGAAGCATTGGTCATCGTCAATGGCCATGAAGTCATCAACCTGACCTCTAATAATTATCTGGGTTTTGCGAATCATCCGCGTTTAAAAAAAGCAGCCATCCAAGCCGTTGAACAGTATGGGATCGGAGCAGGTGCTGTTAAGACCATTTTAGGCAATATGTCTTTGCATGAAGAGCTTGAAAAAGCTTTGGCAATCTTTAAGAAAGAAGAAGCGGTCCTTGTCTTTCAATCGGGATTCAACTGTAATGCGGGAGTCATACAAGCCATAACCGACGCAGGAGATTTGATCATCTCAGATGAACTCAATCATGCCTCCATCATCGATGGGGTCAAATTATCAAAAGCTGATAGAGCTGTTTTTAAACATAGTGATATGGAAGACCTTAAACGGATCTTGGTTGAAAAAAGGTCTCATTATCAAAATGTCCTGATCATTACTGATGGGGTATTCTCCATGGATGGTGATTTAGCGAAGTTACCTGAAATCGTTGACTTGGCTGAAGCCTATCAATGTTTGACTTATGTCGATGATGCGCATGGATCAGGGGTCTTGGGTGAAAACGGAAGAGGCACAGTCGATCATTTTCATCTTCATGGACGGATCGATTTTACGATCGGAACTTTGTCCAAAGCTTTTGGGGCAATGGGTGGTTATGTGGCTGGTAAAAAAGTCATGAAAGAATGGCTCTCCTTACGAGCTAGACCTTTACTTTTCTCAACCAATCTTCCTCCTGCCGTCATTGGAGCACTCATAGAAGGTGTAAAGATGATGTCTGAAAGCGATGAGTATACCAAGACTTTATGGGCCAACAGTGCCTTCTTTAAGGCGCATATGACACAAGCTGGATTTGATATTGGGCATAGTGAATCTCCGATTACACCTGTCATGTTGTTTGATGAAGCTCTGACTGTAAAAACATCAAAGCGTCTATATGAATTGGGTGTTTATGTTTCCCCGATCGTATTCCCTACTGTTCCTAAAGGTAAAGCACGCTTAAGAGTTATGGTCAGTGCTGCGCATACTCAAGATCAACTATTAAAGGCCGTGGAAGCCTTTAAGCAGGTAAGAAAAGAATTCTTAGAAGGATAGTTTTTGGCTTAAGAATAAACCTCAAGAAGATGAGTTGAAATGATTTGAATCCTATTTTAGAAGATATTTCAAACGCTGTACAACGCATCCTTATCGCAAAATTGTAATCACATCACTTTGTTTTGCGACAATTATGACTTAACCTTAAGAAAGAGGAAACTATGAAAACTTTAAACGACGTTAAAACACTAGCCAATGGAGTCAAGATCCCAACCTTAGGTTTTGGAACTTGGCAGATTCCGAATGAAGAAGCTTACGAAGCCGTTACTTTAGCTCTTAAGAATGGTTATCGACATATTGACACAGCTGCTGCTTATGGAAATGAAGAAGCTGTTGGGAAAGCCATCAAAGATTCTGGGATTCCTAGATCAGAAATCTTCATCACCAGCAAACTAAAAGCACAGATCAAAGGCTATGAAGAAGCCTTGGTTGAATTTGATAAGACCATCACCAACCTAGGGGTCGATTATTTGGATCTATATTTGATTCATGCCCCATGGCCTTGGAATGAAATGGGAAAGGATTGTACACAAGGCAACATCGATTCTTGGAAAGCTTTTGAAAAACTTTATCGAGACAGTAAGATTCGCTCAATTGGTGTTTCTAACTTCTCACCTAAAGACATTCAAGCATTATTAGATGCCTGTGAAGTGGTTCCTCATGTGAATCAGATCTCCTATTGGATTGGACATACACAAAAAGAAACCGTGGCTTTCTGCGAACCTTTACAGATTCAGATTGAAGCTTATTCACCTTTAGCGACCGGTCGTTTATTCAAAAATGCAAAATTAGAACAGATCGCCAAAGAACTTGGTGTAAGTATTGCGAGATTGGCCATTCGGTATTGCGTCCAAAAAGGAACTGTACCTTTACCAAAAACGACTCATGAACAACGCATGATCGAAAATGCCGATCTTGATTTTGTCATTGATGATCAAACCATGACGATTTTAGACGAGTTGGTTCTAGAAAAATAATCATGAAGAAGACAGTCCTGCTATTTCAAGGTGACAGCATAACAGATTGCAATCGCAATCTGTTTGTGCCTTTAGGTGATGGTTATGTTTCTAAAGTTGCGGAAGCTTTTCCAACTGTTTCTGTCATCAATAAAGGCATCAGTGGAAATCGTGTCATCGATCTTAAAAATCGGTGGGATGAAGATACCTTAGCCCTTCATCCAGACATCTTATGCATACTGGTTGGAGTCAATGAAGTTTGGCATAATCTTTCTTATGATAAACCGTATACCGATGAACAATATGAACAAGATTTGAAGTTGATCATTGCTGAAGCCAAAGCACAAAATCCGAATCTAAAACTAATCATGATGGAACCCTTCTTACTTGAAGTTGGGGTCGTAACATCTGATTGGATCGAACCTTTATATCGCTTACGCAAGATCTTTAGATCGATCGCATTGGTTCAAGCCGATGCGTTTATTCCACTTCAAGAACTATTTAATCAAGCTTCTAGAAAACATAAACCAGAAGAACTCTTGCCAGATGGGGTGCATCCTAGTGATCTAGGACATCAACTCATTGCCTCAGCTTTAATCGATATTTTGCCATCGCTTTTATAAATCCCGTAAGGGATTTATGTTTATCAGACAGCACTATTTGTGAAGTTGAGATGAACTTATCTTAAGTTTACTTAAAATCCTATTATTATTCAGTCAGATTGTTTAAAATAGTTCTATCACTTTAAGGAGAATTCATGGATAACTTTAAATTGCACGCAAGTACAGAAATCTTATTTGGCAAAGGTCAAATCAATCAATTGCCTGAAGTGCTTTCACGTTATGGAAAAAACGTTTTGTTAGCTTATGGATCTGGAAGCATCAAAACTTTTGGAATCTATGATGAAGTTATAACGTTACTTAATGGTTTCAACATAACTGAGTTTTCAGATATTGAGCCTAATCCACATTTAAGTTCAGTCGAGCGTGGTGCCCAATTATGCAGAGACCATCAGATCGATGTGATACTGGCTGTGGGTGGCGGGTCCGTCATCGATTGCAGTAAGGTCGTTGCAGCAGCGGCTCATTACCCAGGAAAAGCATGGGATTTGGTTATGGATTCCAATAAGATCACACAAGCTTTACCTTTGGTAACTGTTTTAACGATGGCCGGAACTGGTTCAGAGATGAACCAATGGGCTGTCATCACCAACACCGAAAACCAGATGAAAAAAGGCACAGGCAATTGGCCAACGATGCCTAAGACTTCGATCGTTGATCCTACTTATTTGTACACTTTACCGCAAAAACAAACGGCTGCAGGTTCAGCCGATATTTTCTCACACATCTTAGAAAACTACTTTAAAAAGACACCAGATGCTTTTGTTCAAGATCGCATCGCTGAAGGCATTTTACAAACCGTCATTAAATATGCGCCGATTGCCTATAAGACTCCTGATGATTATTCTGCACGCGCCAATTTGGCTTGGGCAAGCTCTTTGGCTCTTAATGGATTAACTGGCAGCGGAAAAGGTGGATCTTGGTCCGTTCATCCAATTGAACATGAATTAAGTGCCTATTATGATTTGACCCACGGGATCGGTTTAGCCATCTTAACTCCATCTTGGATGCGTCATATCTTAAACGACCAAACTGTATCAAAGTTTACTGAATATGCGATCAATGTTTGGCATTTGCCCAACTCAGTAGATCCATTTAAACTGGCCAATGATGGAATCAATGCGACAGAGTACTTCTTTAAATCATTAGGAATTCCGATGACTTTACATGAAGTAGGAATCGACACTTCAAAGTTTGACATTATGGCTCAAAGATCTGTTGAACTTGGAAAACTTGATGAAGCATTTGTCCCACTCAAAGTCAGCGATGTCTTGGCAATCTTAAATGCTTGTGCGTAAGGCTTAAATCAATCAAAAACCCGTTTAAAACGGGGTTTTTTGTGTAAAAAGACACATTATTATTTGAATTATGTTGAATTCAGTCATTAAAGAGTTGATAATGGACTTACTAGAGTTTTTAAAAAAGAGGGGGATATGTCTGATCATTTAGAATCATTATTTACTGCACTTCTAAACAATACACCAGATCTTCAAGTGTATTTTTGTGATACCCAATATCGATACATTGCATTCAATCAGAAACACAAAGAAGCTGTAAAGCAGATTTGGGGTACTGACATCGAAGTAGGCATGAGTTTACTTGATGCGATCACAATTGAACAAGATCGTGTCTTGATTAAATTTGATTATGACCGAGCTTTGAAAGGTGAAACCTTTACCCTTATCAAACAATATGCTGATTCAGACTTAGCCAATATCTATCTAGAAAGAACCTTGACTCCAATCAAAGATGAGCAAGGCAGTATCATTGGATTTATTGCATCTGCACGCAACATCACTTCCTCAGTTCAACAGAGTTTAGATCTTAAGAATTCTGAACGTTTATTGGAGCTTTTCTTTAAACAATCATTATGTGGGTCTTTCTTTATGATGTTGAAAGATCCTGTAGAATGGAATGATTCTGTAGATAAAGATGCTGTCCTTGAGTATGTGTTTGACAATCAGTTTGTGACCAAAGCCAATCAAGCCTATTTAGATCAATATGGGCTTACTTTTAATGAGCATAGGATCTTAACGCCTCGGGTAATGTTTAGTCATGATCTAGCACAAGGAAAAGCGGCCTGGAAACAATTGTTTGACCAAGGCATGGTTCATATCGACACCCAAGAGTTAAAAGCAGATGGCACAAAGATCGATATCGAAGGAGATTACATCTGTCTTTATGATGAACAAGGACGAATCACAGGTCATTTTGGGACTCAACAAGACATCACCCAACGTCGCCAAACAGAGTCTGATTTAAAACAGTCGCATGAACTGATGCGTACTGTCATTGAGAATGATCGAGGTGCTGTTGCGTTATTTGATCAAGACATGTGCTATATCTATGTCAGTCAGCGCTATCTCACGCTTTTCAAAATCGAAGATCCAAACATCATCGGTAAATCGCATTATGATGTTTTCCCAAATCTAAATCATTACTATAAACAAGTTCATCAACGGGCTTTAGCAGGACAAGTTGAACGAAATGATAAGGATCTATTTACGCATCCAGACGGATCTCAGATTTACATAAAGTGGGAAGTTCGGCCTTGGACTAAAAATGAAAATCAAGTCGGTGGAATCATCTTATACATCGAAGACATTACCCAAGAAGTACAGATGCAAGAAAAGCTTCTTAAACAAGGCAATCAATTGAATGCCATGTTTGAACAAGCAGCGGTAGGATTTGTCATAGGACCACTTACAGGCAACTATGCTCGAGTCAATCAGAAATTCTGTGATATTGTCGGTTACAGTTCAGATGAGTTGTTAAAAATGACTTTTAGAGATATTACGCATCCTGATGATTTGAATATCGATAATCTTCAAACTCAAAGGCTCATCAATCATCAAGATACAACATTTAGTACTGAAAAGAGATACATACGTAAAGATAAATCAATCGTTTGGGTACATATCACAGTTTCTTTGCTGGATCCTTCATCTTTTGATGTGCCGCATGTGGTGGTGGTCAGTGAAGACATTACATCACGAAAACTCGCTGAAGAAAAAATGCATTATCTAAGTTATCATGATCAATTGACTGGACTTTATAATCGACGTTTTTATGAAGAAGAATTACGCCGTTTAGATCATCCACGTAATTATCCTTTGGCCCTCATCATTGGTGATATCAATGGTTTAAAACTGATCAATGATGCGTTTGGTCATGCGATGGGTGATGTACTAATTCAAACCGTGGCAAATACGATAAAAGACATCTGTCGTAAAGATGAGATCATTGCCCGTATTGGAGGTGATGAATTTGTCATCTTGTTACCTAAGACTCAAGAACAAACCGCAACCACAATCATTGAACGAATCAATCGAATCTTGTCTCATGAAAAAATTGGTGAGATCAATCTTTCGATTGCGACAGGATATGGTATAAAAACCTCTGCAGATGAAAAAACAGACGAGATTTTTAAACAAGCAGAAGACAGTATGTATCGTCAGAAATTAGCCGATTCCTCAAGCATCATGAGTAAGACCATCGACATCATCATGAAATCGTTGTATGAAAAAAGCCCTCGTGAAATGCTTCACTCTAAGCGTGTCAGTGAACTCAGTACGTTGATTGCGAAAGCTTTGAAGTTTGATAAGAGTGAAATCAATAAGATACGTGCGACTGGTTTAATGCATGATATTGGTAAGATTGGGATATCAGACACTGTGCTTAATAAACCTTTACCTCTAAGTATTGTAGATCAACGCGATATTGAACGTCACAGTGAAGTTGGTTATCGTATTTTAAGTGCCGTCAATGAGTTCTCGGAAATCGCCGAATTTGTCTTGTCTCATCATGAACATTGGGATGGCAACGGTTATCCTAAGAAACTCAAAGGTAAAACCATTCCGATTCAATCGCGGATCATTGCGGTCGCAGATGCATATGATGCGATGACTACAGACAGTATCTATATGCAGATAAGATCTGAAGATGAAGCCGTCAGTGAACTCATTCGCTGTGCCTCTACTCAATTCGATCCTGAAATTGTATATGTCTTTATTGAAAGAGTTCTTCCAAAACTTAGTAAAACCAAAGATACTCCGCAAGATCTGTTTTCATTGATTCCTTAGTAACTTATCATCCAACTCGTTGTTGTGTTTAAAAGATATTACACATCATAATATGAATCAAAATTCAAACTTTAAATACCAGCTGACTGGTATCCGGTAGTATAAAATATCTTGTGTAAACGTACAAAGTAGAAAAGGACGAAATTTCTATGAATAGAGGAAGCACTCCGTGTAAAATATTGGTGTCAAATCA
>WSYG01000079.1 GCA_009773735.1 Erysipelotrichaceae bacterium | reverse complement strand
AACTTCTTCTTTCTCTGCGCATTTCCATCACGTTCACTTTCTCTCTTTCTTAGTTTATCGTCCCCTAAGAAATCTGTCTAGTTTAGTGTAGCCGATCCAGGGCTTATATTAGAATCTTCAGGTAAGTCATAGAGAATGGTCCCTATAAGTTCATTATAAGGAGTGTTGACGATAAATACAATGCGATGGTTTTGATTGATTTATTTATTGGTCAAGCATGCTCAATGATACTTTGTGACGTTCTAGATCGATTTCAATTACAGTTACATTAACAATGTCTCCAACCGCAACTTTTTCATAGGGAGAACTAATACGATCTTTGCTTAACTTGGATATATGAACTAACCCATCACTTTTCAAACCAATGTCGACAAACGCCCCAAAATCTGTTACGTTTCTAACTGTTCCTTCAAGTGTTAGTCCCACTTTCAAGTCTTCGATTTTTACGATATCTTTGTGTAATAAAGGTCCATCAAAGCGATCACGATAGTCTCTGAAAGGTGTTTCTAGGACACCTAAGATGTCTTTTACAGTATATACATCTGCGTTTAAACGTTGAGCTAATTCTTCAGGACGAGCACTAGAAATAGCCAATCCGCGGTTTTCATCACTCAATGAATGAATACCTAATTCACGCATGATTTGTCGTGTGAGATCATAACTTTCAGGATGGATCGCAGTACGATCTAGTTCTTCTTTGGCTAAAGGTAAACGCAAAAAGCCAGCTGCTTGTTGATAAGCTTTATCACCTAAACCTTTAACTTTGGTTAATTGAGTTCTGCTTTTAAAATATCCATTCTCATTACGATAGGTTACAAGTGATTTAGCCACACTTTTATTTAAACCTGCGATATGACGAAGTAATTCTTCACTGGCTGTATTCACGTCTGCCCCAATTCGATTCACAGTTTTGATGACAGCGAAGTCCAATCTTTCTTGCATTCTCGCAGGTGCTAGATCATGTTGATACTGACCTACACCGATACTCTTAGGATCAATCTTGATGAGTTCTGATAAAGGATCTAAAAGACGACGTGCAATTGAGACTGCAGATCTTTCTTCAACGTGTAGATCAGGGAATTCTTCACGGGCTAAATCTCCAGCACTGTATACTGAAGCTCCAGCTTCAGATACAATCGCATATCGAGCATTGAGGTCTGGATTTGATCTCAATATGTCTGCAATGAAAGCTTCAGATTCTCGGCTTGCGGTACCATTCCCAATCGCTATCAAGTTAACTTGATACTTATTGATCAATTCAATGGTTTTTTCAATGGCTTCAGTTTTCTTATTGACAGGTTGATGAGGATAAATCACAGCGATCTGTAAAAGTTTTCCTGTGTTATCAATAACCGCTAATTTACAGCCAGTTCGATAAGCAGGATCAAGTCCTAAGATGATCGAACCTTTCATAGGAGCTTGAGATAGTAGTCGTTCTAGGTTCGATGAGAAAACATCGATGGATTTTTCTTGAGCTTTTTCAGTTAAGTTGGAGCGTATTTCGCGTTCTATCGAAGGATAAACCAATCTTTTTAATCCATCTTTGATGGATTCGTTGATCAATTCATTGACGATGGATTCTTGATTGTTGGTTAATCTATTATATTGATACTTTAAAAAACGTTCACGATTATACTCCATACTGACATCAAGGATTTTTTCACGTTCACCGCGATTAATGGCCATGATTCGATGAGATGCCATTGTGCTGCATCTTTCTGTGTATTCATAATAAGATCGATATGTCTTCTCTTCATCTTGAGCATTCTTCATCTTTTTAACAATGATCTTGGCTTCAGTAAACATCATATCTCTGATGAGTTTTCTTAACTTCGCATCATCACTGACCATTTCAGCCAGGATATCTTTTGCCCCTTGAATGGCGTCTTGGGTCGAAGTGACTTGATCACTAAGATACTTCTTGGCTTCATCTTCAACATTTCCCTTTTTAGGACATGTTAAAATCCATTCAGCCAATGGCTTAAGCCCTTTAGCGATCGCATCTGTTGCCCTGGTTTTACGTTTTTGCTGATAAGGACGATATATGTCTTCGACTGTTGCGAGTGTTTCACAGGCATCGATTTGGGCAATCAATTCAAGGGTCAGTTTACCTTGTGTCTCAATCAAACGTTTCACATCTTCTTTACGCTTAACTAAATTCTTTTGATATTGATATTGTTCATCGATGTATCTGATTTGTTCTTCATCTAAACCCTTGGTAACTTCTTTTCGATAACGTGCAATAAAAGGAATGGTGTTCCCATCGGATAAAAGATCGAGTGTATTTTTTACTTGAGCTGTACTGATGTTTAGTGTCGCTGCAATCGGTTTGATTAGTTTTTCCATAATGTGTCCTCTTGAGAGATTAAAAAAGCAAAGCCTTATGACCCTGCTCTACTCTACCCTAGAAATCGTACCCTATTTAGCGGTATTAATCAAGTTTTGGCGAAACAAAGTGAACATGAAATCAAATACGAATTCGATTATAGTTAACGCAATTTGTACCAATTTTCTGTAAAAGTGCTGATCAAATGATTACATCAAATACATGCCAAAGGCATTAAACAAGAACCCAATAATCATGATTCCTACAACAACAATGAACACAAATACAATCAGCAACTTGTTTTTAACTACTTTTTTCAACAGAACGATACTTGGTAAAGACAAGGCTGTAACTGCCATCATAAATGATAAAGCTGTTCCAATACCAACCCCTTTAGTAACCAAAGCTTCCGCTACAGGTAAAGTTCCAAATATATCTGCATACATAGGCACGCCAATAAGCGTTGCGAGTGGTACGGAATACCATTTATCAGCACCTAAAACAGCAGTTATCATACTTTCTGGAACAACGTTGTGAATCAATGCCCCAATCCCAACACCTATCAATACATATATCCATACTTTATGAACGATATCTTTTACTGCATCAATTGCGATATGAGTACGCTCCTTGCGTGTTAAAGGTTCTAATTCCATCTCAGGCAAATCTGATTTTCTGAACACAAAGGACTCAACTTGATCTTCCATGTGTAATTTTGAAATAATGGTTCCGCTGACAACAGCTAATATGACTCCAACAACGACATACGCAATGGCAATCTTCCAATTAAAAATACTTGCCAACAAAATGACTGAAGCTAAATCAACCAAGGGAGATGAAATCAAAAAGGAAAATGTTACGCCAAGAGGTAATCCAGCTGATGTGAACCCAATAAAAAGCGGAATAGATGAACATGAACAAAATGGCGTAAGAGTGCCCAACAACGCCCCAAAGAAGTTTGCAGAGATACCGTTATACTTACCAAGAATTTTGCGTGTACGTTCTGGAGGAAAGTAACTTTGAATATAAGATACAGTAAAAATCAAAACTGACAACAAGATAAAAATCTTGATGGTATCATACATAAAAAACTGAAGACTTGCGCCTAATTGTCCTGTGCTATCTAAACCAAAAACACTCTCAACGATCAAATGCATTAGATCATTGAGCCAAGTCATTTTCAAGAACATATCATTGCACGCTTCCTCCACACATAGACATTTATCTATATATTAGATTATAGGCTCACTAAAAAAAGATGTCAACAACATATATCGATGTTTATCAATATTTGCGTTGATCTTTTTTAGTTCTAGTTGTCGAACACCCAGTTGGATCGATCAAATTTACATATGATCATACAAAAAAACGCTTTAGATTGGTTTCAGAATGATACACTTCATATAGACTAGGTTTTAGTTGAATAAATAGTCTAGATGACAATAGGTGATAACAAATGACACCCTCTATAAACCCTGTGTTAGTTGAACCAAATATGAAGTACCAAAAGAGTTTTGAAAACTATGTTTTGTCGTATCAAAGGATTAATG
>WSYG01000078.1 GCA_009773735.1 Erysipelotrichaceae bacterium | reverse complement strand
CAAATTCGAATACTCAAAATAACATTTTTAGAGAACCTAAAAGTTTATTTGGTATAGAAGATATCTATAGCTTTGATCCGCATCCAAATAACGACATGGAACTGAATTCAGAAGACTACCAAAGGCAAATTCGCTCTTTGGCAGATGATATCGAAGAGTATGGTCTCATAGTCCCAATCTCGATCATAGTAAATCCAAAAAACGATAAACGATTTTTGATTGTGGAGGGGCATAGAAGATGCGAGGCTTTGAAATTCCTTGTAGAAAAAAGAGGTTTGGAAAAGTTCAGATTGATTAGAAGTTTTTACTTTCGGATTTTAAGTTATGAGGAAAGTGTTTTGTATATTATTTCTGACAATGAAAAAGATAGAGAAAAAACGATATTTCAAAAATTCGTTGAATCAAGGTATATTACTTCTGCAATCGAAGTTATGCGGGAAAAGAAGATTCGTTCAGTACATCAAAGAAGGACGAATGAGATCCTCGCTGATACATTGCATATCGGAGATAAACAAGCTTATATCCTCATTAGGATTGCCCGTGATTTTGATCATTATCTTACCACTCAATTCAGACTTGGGTATCTGAATCTGGCAATGATAAATGTAATGCTGTCATTTAGTAAATCGGATTTCTACGATATCGCCAGGCAAATGGAAGAGGACTCGTATTTTAATTGTTCATCCAAAAATCGAAACACGAAGTATATCAATGAAAAAACCAAAGCAAATTTCAAATCTATTGTTGCACCGCCGAGAAGAAAATACCCACCTAGAACGACTGATGTGCGTTTAAACAGTGCAGGTAAGATAACTCAGCTGAAGATCAGAGAAAGCGCATTGAGGTCGATGAGAAAGTTAAGATCAGACATTGACTGCAATTTACTTGATGATGAGGAGAGTATTGCCAAAATGGATAAAGTTATTAAGTATATTAAATCCCATTTATGAGTTGGATTTTGCATAGAGCTATGCCTCAAGCAAGAAACCCAACGGTCAACTGACGATTAGAGCGCTAGATATCGCCTTGACTCATCGCAAACCCCAGGAAAGTTAAAAGCTTCACAGTTATAGCGGCTGTCAGTACAGCAGTAAAGCTCATTATCGCTATCTTGAAGAGCACCAGATCTCCAGCAGCATGAACCGAGACTGTAGGTAGTAAACGTATAACAATAGAATTAACTGAGAAGGATGCTTCTACACACTTTCGTAACATGTTGTTGATATGATCTCTTTAGAAACACATTCTTGTGTTCAAAAAGAAAGTAACGGCGATGAAGAGATTTTGCTTATATGAATCACATCGTCAGAGGAAAGCATTATGATGGGCGGATTTGGAAATTTTGGATGGGGATATGGAATGATGGGTGGTTTTATGTGGTTTGGCGGATTAATTTGCATCATCGTCATTGTGTTAATTGTTATGGGAGTTGTAAGAATGTCTCAAGGAACTGTACATAACAATGAGAGAGTTTATGATGTGAACTCCAACAGATCAGCAATTGATATCATAAAAAATCGTTATGCAAAAGGTGAGATTACAAAAGAGCAATATGAACAGTACATGAAAGACTTAGGTTAATACATAATCGTAAGGAAGCAATGAGGCAGAAATGCAGTCTCATTGCTTTTTTGAACATCTTAGCCTGACCCCCAAAAATAGGTCCAGATTGAAATATAGGAAAGTGGTGAAACTTCAACTTAAGGAGGGGCAACCCATGAAAGGAATTAGATATATCGGTGAACAGATCATCGTGAAACTAAGAGAATTATAAATCCAAGTCTCGCAAGGAAAAAGTGAGTCTGATGCGATAAGGTAGATTGGGATCAGTTAAGCGACTTACTATAAATGGTGAGCGAAATATGCGAATATGACCACCTCAGATGCGAAACACCTTAATGATCTTGAGATTGAAAACAGTCGACTGAAAGGTTTGGTCGCTGACCTGAGTTTGGGAAATGCGATCTTAAGGGATGTCAATTCGGGAAAACGGTAAACCAGACAAGACAGAAAGAAATTGTTGAAACTGTGTGTCAAACTTATTCGATATCTGAACGTCGGGCTTGTCTGGTCTTAGACTAACATCGCAGAACAGTCAGATATCAACACATCATAAGAGACGATGATGATGAGCTCTTCAATCAAATCAACCAACTGGCGAACCGTTATGGACGTTATGGGGTTCGAAAGATCACTGCGGTGTTGACTAAGCTGGGTTATGACGTCAATCATAAACGAGTTGAACGAATTGGGAAAGAAAATAGGCTTTAAGCACCCAAGAAACAACCTAATCGAGATCGGTTGTGGCTGAATGAAGGATCGAGTATCCGCCTGAGACCGGAGTATCGAAACCATGTCTAGAGTTATGACTATGTGAGTGATCAGTTGATCAATCAGAAGAAGATCAGATGGCTAAACATTATCGATGAATATTCTAGAGTATGTATCTTTAGTGAACCAAGAATCAATTCGACTCATCAGACATTATGGAAGTCTTAGCAGACTGTTTTCTCTTTCATGGCATTCCCACCCATATCCGCAGCGATAACGGGCCAGAATTTATCGATAAAGAACTGATCATGTGGTATAAGCGATTAGGCGTCAATACATCCTTCATTGAACCAGGAATTCCTTCAACACTAAGCTGCGTGATGAATTCTCGAATTTATAACTATTTACTTCACTAACCGAAGCCAAAGCCCTTACGAAACAATGGATTCTGTATTATAATACCGTTAGTCCACATAGTTCACTACAGTATAAACCACCAACTCCTCTTACGATTCAGGTAAATCAAGTCTAAAACTCTATACTGTTGTGGAAAAATTTAGAGGGAAGACCAGTAATGATTTGCGTAGAATTAGGATTGGCTGTGATTAATTTGAAAAAACTGGATTATGCGACATATTTCGAGAAATTGGGAAAATTGAGATTTCGGACAACATTTTGAACAAAAGCTGTAAGTTGAATTATTATTAATTTGATATTATTTAGATCCCCCAAGTTTTGGAGTAAGCATTTTTAGGGACACTGATTTTCTTGCAGTTTCGTTACTGTCAATGCTTCATTACCTTGATAGAGTTGATGGATGTGGATATCCTAATGGTTAAGTTGGAGATGATACTTCGTTGGGGGGGCAAGAATAATCTCGTTTGCTGGTGCTTATGATTCGATAACTTTGGACAATCCATATAAAAAAGAGATGAATCAAGATTTTGTTATAAACTAAATTACCTAGTATACTGGATCCCAATTTAATGAAAGAGTAGCTTAAGTTTTTTTGATTAAAGAAGCAAAATTAGGAATCGCAATCGATAAAAATGTAATCGACGAAATATGAGGAGACACATGAAGAAAAAAGAAATAGCAATTTTATTCTTAACGATGACTACGATAGGTGTAATCTTTGGTCTAGTTTTATACTGGATACTGATTTCTTCAATTGACAATTTTCTTTTTCATTGTTTATTGATTGGAGGAATTTTCGGTCTAATAAATTCGTTTATGACTTTGTTCTTTTTAAAGAAATACGCTTCTGTAATTCACATTAATCAAAAGCTAGATTTAGAAGTCCAAAAAGATAAATTAACTAGTCTAAATAATAGACATGCATTCGATCGAAATGGTACTGTCAAATATCTTGTGTAAACTGGGTTAGCTTTCTTCGTGTTCTTCGGTTTCGAATAGTAGACTTAATTCATTCTCTGCTTTCGTGAATCC
>WSYG01000010.1 GCA_009773735.1 Erysipelotrichaceae bacterium | reverse complement strand
ACATTGCCTATTTCAACAACCAAAGAACGGCTTACGCCTTGAATTACAAAACCCCAGTTCAATATAAACGAGATCTGGGGTTTGAATAAGTAATTTTTACTTACTTGTCTACTTAGGCTTTACAACTTCACCATAGGTTCATTTTTAGTTGAATTTTAAGCGGTCTGGATTAGCATTCACTGCTTTAACAAGTTGACTGAGTTTGAATGTGGAGTTGACATCCGTGACACTGAAGTAATTGACGGTAATCGTATCGACATTTACACCAACATCGGGTTCTTTGAAATTCAAATAATCATAGTATGCAGGTCGCGCATATGGTTTCCCAATAAATTCTGTATATAGATTGATGTTTTGATCATAGACAACGACATCAAAATCCAGAGATTTAACCTGATCATAAGTATACGTTTGATTCGGTTGTAAGTTTGATACTGATGCAACCTTACCCAATTCTGAAGGTTGGGTAGTCGGAGGTAATTGGTATGAAATCGTGTAATTGCTAATGCCGTTGATACTGAACCATTCTATAAGTGACTCAATGGTTAAGCCTTGAATAACAGAAGGAGACTGGAGGGTCATATTCTTGAAATCAAGGGTTTGACATACTTCTGATGAATGTTCATTGGCATTTTCATAGCCATAATAACCACATACAACGACTGCATTTGAAGGCGTAATACTGAGATCAGTTTCAATGATCGGACTAGATGATTGGATCGTGTCAACCGTAACCCCATCGACAATAATGCGTGCATTATACTTAACTGGTCCATAAACCCATGAATAATCAAATAATTTAACACCAGTGGCATTGATCGTAACATCTTTGACCGTAAGCGTCATATCACGAGTATGAGCAGCCATGGATAATGCTGCAAGATCAGGATAGTCATTAAGTGTAATGGTTAAATGTTTCATTCCACCTTTGTTTTGCAGCCCTAAATTAATACTGGATGGATTATAAACAGCAGGTACTTTTAGTTGTGGGATTTCAGCAAATTGTTTCTTAATCAGACCAGAAACAACTAAACTAGGATTCATATCCGGTAGATAAGAGACATATGGATAAACACCTAAGACATGGGTTATATTGACAACCTCAGCTGGTTTCTCTACATCACCAGGTGCGTCTCTATTTTCATATATCTTATCAGTAAGTAAACCTAAAATCTTTTCACGATAATTCTTTTTTGCAATGGCGCTATCAATATGGGAGAGTTGACCTTTGATAGCATTATCAAATCCAACCCAAACCACAGATACATACTCATTTGTCCCGCCAGCGGCCCATAAATCTTTAGAGGAACCATCAGGGATACCAAACTGTAAACCTTCTTCACCCCAATTGGAAGTCCCGGTTTTTATGAAGGTAGGATATGGTCTCCGCATAAGTTTGTAACTGTTAAAATAATTACCATCAACATTATTCCGCAATAAACGTGTAACCAAGTAAGCGGACTCTTCTGATACGATTTTTGTCTTAGCATAGGTTGGTTCAAGTGGCATTGATCCATCAGAGAACTCAATACGATTTACTGTATGAGGACGAACGTATTGTCCTGAGTTGTATAGTACGGTATACGCTGCAGCCAACTGATAAGGAGAAACACGTAAGGTTGATCCACCAATGGCATATCCCAAATCAAATGTCATATTTCCTGTGCCTAAAGTAACATTAGTAAACCCGATTGAGTTTAAGTGTTCTACAACAGTAGCACTACCTACGACATTAACAACTTGCTTAAGCGTTAAGATCGCAGGAATATTTAAAGAAAAACCAAAAGCATATTCCAACAAGACATCACCTTGATACTTACCGTTGACATTACCAACGATCATTTTTGGATTTATGGTTGAATAACTATAAGGTTCATCACTTAGAACGTGTTTGGTTGACCACCCAAGATACTCAAATGCCAATAAGTAAGAAAGAATGCTTTTCATGGTCGAACCTGGCTGCCTAAACATATCAGTTGCCCGATTAAACAGACGTTCACCATTATAGTTACGTCCACCACCAATCGCCATAATCGCTCCAGTTTTTTGATCGATGGTAATCATACCTGTCTGTAAACGATCGTTGATCCATTCAAATGCTGATCCATTTTGGATGGCTTCTACTTGATTTTGCAGTTCACGATCCATATTGGTATAGATAACCATTGGGACATCAACTGGGTTTTGTCCCGTTAAGTCAATAACTTCTTGAATAACAACATCTACATATGATTGATAAGGAATGGTATTTGTAGAAGCCAATGATCCAACAATCAAATCTTCAATATTGATGGTGTAAGCCAGATCACGCTCTGCAGGGGTAATATAGCCATGATAAACCATCAAATCAAGCACATTATGTGTTCTATCGATGGATGATTGTAAATCCCTGACAGGGTTGTATAAATACGGTTTATTGATAACCCCAGCCAATAAGGCTGATTCAATCAAACTTAAATCATAAACATCTTTACCGAAATAATACTGTGAAGCCGTTTGAATGCCACGCTTGTTGGCAGGTACACCAAAATTGATTTTATTAAGATAGAGTTCTAGTATTCTTTCTTTAGAGAGAACTTTTTCTGCTTCTAAAGCAAGATAAATCTCGCTGATCTTTCGATCAAGTTTGACTTTCCAGTTCTTTTCTCCTTCAATTTGTTCTTCTGAACCATAATATGTATTCTTGACCAATTGCTGAGTGAGTGTTGAACCGCCTGCTCCAAAATCAAGATTTTTTAGTGTTTCGAGCGTTACTTTTAGAAAACGAGGGACATCAAAGCCATTGTGTTCAAAGAATCTCGAGTCTTCAATGGATAAGAAAGCATCAATAATGCTTTGAGGTAAATCATCATAGGAGACATTATCTCGTTTTTCAAGTCCAATATCTGAAATCAAGATTCCATTCTTATCATATATTTTCGTGCTATCTGGACTCTCAAAATCTATAGGATCTAATACTGGTGCTTTAGCAATGACCGATGAGATGTAGGCAAATCCTGTACCTGCAACAACCAAAGTCATAATCATGAAAAGGAGCACGATGGATGAGAAGAGGGTACTTAACTTAAAGAATTTTTTTGTTTTGTGTTTTTTGGTCATAAATTTCTCCTAAAGATATTTATCAAGAATCACTAAGTAGTTGACTGGAATTAGAAAGTTGTATGGGATTAAATGTCCGTTCAATTTGATCCAAGCATATGGAAGTGACTTACGAACTTGATTATTTGTGAAGTCAGACAGTTTGTCAATGTTTAAATAATAAGTTTCATTGAAGGATGTGAATCTAAGGATCAAGAAACATAAACCCCCATGTTCCTTGACATTCTCCATGTGTTTGATTTGATGAGGATGAATGTTACTAAGTGAGAAAGAGGTTTTATTGGCTGTTTCCTTCGCTTCAAAGTCAATGGCTCGACCTTTGTATACCCCATTATAGTCTGTTGTTGAGGGTATTTTGAAATAGGCTTCAGTAATTTTTGCTTTATTTCGAGAAGGGTAGTCCACTTTGACGATGGTGATCGGAGTTGGTTTTTTATGGATGTTCGCTAAATGTCGGTCAAGAAAAACTTGATTGCTTTGATTGATGTCTTCTTCAAGACTCATTCCGCGTTTTGCTGATTCAGCTGTCTTAATGACTTGATTTACTTTTTTCTTGGTTGGATAGCCGATCATTCTTAACTCCTTCACAATTATACCCTATATTACTCTTTGTTTCTACCAATTGCATTTTATCCTAAGTGCTTGATAAAATGTCTAGATTTTGGTTTAATGAGTGCGTGAGGTAACTGTATGCCCAATCTTCCTAAGTTAACTGCAGAACAAATCTATAAGAAAGAGTTCAACATTGAGTTTAAAGGCTACTCGACGATCGAAGTAGACAGCATGTTGGATGAGGTAATTCATGATTACCAAAATTTCGAGCATCAGCTCTCATCTTATGTAAGCATGATCGATCAACTGCAACGCAGCAACAGTAACTTACAAAATAAGATCATAGAACTTCAAGGTCGTTTGGATGCGGTTGTATCTGATACGCCCGTGATTCAACAAACGGACATCTTAAGACGTTTGTCTAAACTCGAACAAGAAGTCTATAAAAAGTAACATCAAGGCAATCGCTGGGTTAATCCCCCAGAGGAAAGTCCATGCTCGCACAAGCTGAGATGCTTGTAGTGATTATGCTGGATGAAACCATAAATCCAGGCAGGCAACTGACGGCGGAGCCGACACCTAAAGTGAAAACCATGGTCGAAGCCCATAACGTGCCACAGTAACGTAGGCTTTGAGGAAACTCAGAGTTTGGAACGCGGTAAACCCCTTAAGCGAGAAACTCAAATTTGGTAGAGGAACTTTCAAAAACGAAATGAAGTTTGCGAGAGACAGCAATGTAGATAAATGATTGCCCCCGGCAACGGGACAGAACATGGCTTACCAGATGTTAAAACATTAGGAGCGTAAAGCTCCTTTTTGTTTGTCATGATGCCTTATAATTTGTTATAATTCCATAGATAACAAACATATGGAGAAAATTGGTCAAATATTAAAGGCGCGGCGCGAAGAGTTAGGTTATTCTTTACCTAAAATAAGCGAAAGAACAAAAGTTCCCGTTGCGAAATTACAAGCGATCGAAGAAGGCAATCTTGCCTATTTTAATCAGGAATTGACTTATGTTAAGTTTTACCTTCGATATTACTTTAATGCCTTGCATCTCAATTTTGAAGATTATAAAGATGTTTTGGACATTGCCTTAGATGAATTTACCCAAACATCGGCTTTAAAGAAAATTCAGGAACAAGAAGAAATGACCGCGCGTGTCAAAAGCCGGGTCAAATCTCGTTCCAAGACCATCACTTTAAAAAACACGAGACCCAACCTCAAAAGAAGACTTAAGACAGACATCGGGTTTATATCGATGTTCATCATTAGCGTTCTGGTTGTTTTGGCTCTGATCTATGTGTTCATTACTGCAGTATTGCCCATGATCAATAAATCAATGAATGACTCCAAAGTTATCGTCGTACCAGATCCAATCGTACATGAAGAAGATCCAGGGGATATCGATGAACCGGTTGATACAGTAGAGTTTGCAATTGTAAAAAAAGACAAAATCAATTATGAGATCTCTGGATTTAAAGCGAATGAAACCATAACGTTCATCATTAATTTACCTAATAGGAATTCTTGGCTAAGTTCAAAAGTTGATGGGGTCAGTACAGTAAATCCAGCTAGACGTTATTATGAAAAAGGAGAATCTTATACTTTGATCGTCAACGCCAACGAAAATTTGATCGTTGAACTTTATGTAGGATATTTGGCTTCGCCAAAGATAAGTGTTAATGGAAAAGATATCGTCATCGATCCAAGTTTGGTTTCATCCAATTTGAAAAGCTCATTTTTCTTTACGTTTAAAGGAGCTGCCCAATGAACTTACCTAATCGATTGACTTTATTGAGAATCTTCTTTGTCCCAGTGATTGTGTTTTTCATATTATTCCCATTTGCTCAATATGGAATTGTTTTTGGGCATATTTCAATTGATTTTGTGACATTACCTATCGTTAATTTGATTGCGTTGGGTTTGTTTGCTTTGGCAAGTATTACTGATTTCTTTGATGGTTATTTGGCCAGAAAGTATCATCAGATTTCAACCTTTGGTAAATTCATGGATCCTATTGCAGATAAACTATTGGTCAATACTTTATTCATTTTGTTCTCGTTTCAAGGTTTGGTTCCAGTTATCGCGGTCATTGTTATGATTTGGCGTGATGTATTTGTGGATGGACTGAGAATGCTTGCTGCTGAAAAGGGAAGAGTTGTTGCAGCTGGATATATGGGCAAATTGAAAACCGTAGTTCAGATGCTGACGATTATGCTCATCCTATTATCAAATCTTCCTTTTGAACTCTATAATCTTCCGGTTTCAAGTTTTATGATCTGGTTTTCGGTGATGATCTCCATCATAAGCGGTGTCAACTACTTTAGACAACTCAGTTCGTTGGTGATGGAGTCTAAATAATGGAACACTTGATCAAGGTTCTTCAAGAGAAGAAATTGACCTTGAGTTTGTGTGAAAGCTTTACGGGTGGACTTATGGCTTCAGAGTTGTGTAAAACACCCGGTGCTTCAAATGTTTTCTTAGGAAGCATCGTTGCGTATAGTAAACAAGCGAAAATCGATGTGGTTCATGTTGAACCATCTCTGATTGAACAATTTGGAATGATAAGTCCTTTGGTTGTCAAAGATATGGCTGAAAAGACGCGCATCCTCTTTCACTCCGATTTTTGCATCGCATTCAGTGGAAATGCTGGACCTGATGCTACAGAAGGCAAGCCTGTTGGTTTATGGTATGGGGCGCTTACCAGTGAACATAAAACGCTTATATTTAGTGGGATATCAAATATGAACCGTAATGCGTTGCGTACAGCAGCCGTTGAAAAAGGTGTTAAGATTCTTATGGAAGAACTTAGGAATAATGATGAGTGGCTCATAAACCGATAAAGGAGGAGTTATGGACGATAAGAAAAATTTAATGTTGGAAGAAACGATAAAACAGATAGAGAAACAATATGGTAAAGGTTCAGTTATGCGTCTTGGTGATCGTGCCAATGTTGATGTTGATGCCATCAGTTCAGGTTCGATCTCAATCGATGCAGCTCTAGGGGTTGGTGGTTATCCAAAAGGCAGAATCGTAGAAATCTATGGACCTGAATCCAGTGGTAAAACGACCTTGGCTTTACATGCGATCGCTGAAGTACAAAAAAGAGGTGGCAAAGCTGCTTTTATTGATGCTGAAAATGCCATAGATCCACGTTATGCGAAGGCTTTAGGGGTCAATATTGAAGATTTGATTTTGTCTCAACCAGATAGTGGTGAACAAGCCTTAGAAATCACAGAACTATTGATAAAGAGTGGTGCCATCGATTTGATCGTCATTGACTCTGTTGCTGCACTGGTTCCACAAGCAGAACTTGATGGTGAAATGTCAGATGCACATGTTGGTCTACAAGCTCGTTTGATGTCAAAGGCCATGCGTAAACTGGCTGGTGTCATGAATCGTAGCGAATGTACCTGCATTTTTATCAATCAATTAAGAGAAAAAATCGGGGTCATGTTTGGTAATCCTGAAACAACAGCCGGCGGTAAAGCCCTTAAATTCTATGCTTCGATTCGGATCGATATCCGTCGCGGTGAAGCCATTAAGAATGGGACTGAAGTTATCGGTAACAAAGTAACCGTTAAAGTTGTTAAAAATAAAGTTGCACCACCGTTTAAAATTGCAATGGTGGATATTATGTATGGTGTTGGGATATCTAGGATCGGTGAGCTGATTGATTTATCCATTGAAAATGATATTATTCAAAAAAGTGGCTCATGGATGAGTTATAAAGGAGAGAAAATTGGCCAAGGCAGGGAAGCAGTTAAAGCCTATCTTGAAGCCAATCCTATTATTTCTGATACCATCATGGCAGAACTTAAATCAAAACTATTACTCATTACAGAAGAAAAAAGAGCCAAATAAGGCTCTTTTTAGTGCAATGACTTGTAGAAGGGAATACTTTTAGAGTATTATGTAAATAAGAGTTTTTACTCTTAAAAAGCAGGAGGAAATAAAATGGGACTAGAAAATTTATTTCCAACCTTCCTAGCTGGTATTATAGGTATTGCTTTGGGGATCATCATTATGGTGTTGGCCTCGAAGTTAGGTTTAAATAGAGATCAACAAAAAGCGAAGCTCATCAACGATGAAGCGACGATCAAAGCTGAAAACATTTTGCGCCAAGCCGTCCTAGACGGAAAGACTCAGGTTTATGAACTGAAGTTGGCTGCAGAACGGGAACTGAAAGAAAGACGTCAAGAACTGCAAGAAGCAGAACAGAAACTTGGCCGAAGAGAAGACAACCTCAGTTTCAGAGACGAAACGTTGACCTCGAAAGAAAAACAACTTGACGAAAGAAATAAGCAAGTTACTGACAAACTATCAAATCTAGAGAAGATGGAAAAAGATCTGCAAGCAAAAATCGATGTGCAGATTGTTGAACTTGAACGCGTTGCAAGCATGAGTGCATCTGCAGCTAAACAAGAGTTACTGGATGTTGTAAAAAATAAGACCAGAAATGAAATTGAAGTGTATATTCGCGATCAGGAAGATGCGGCTAAATTGAGAGCATCTGATAATGCGAAAGAAATCATTGGGACAGCCATTCAAAGATATGCTCAAGAAGAAACCGTTGAGCGCACAGTCAGTGTCGTCAACCTACCCAATGAAGAGATGAAGGGACGAATCATCGGTCGTGAAGGTAGAAATATCCGAGCCATCGAACAGGCAACTGGCGTTGATCTTTTGATCGACGATACACCAGAAACCATAACGATCTCGTGTTTCGATCCGATTCGTAGAGAAGTTGCGCGTCAATCTTTGGAAATCTTATTGAAAGATGGACGTATTCAACCTGGACGTATCGAAGAAGTCGTGACACGTGTTCAAAGTGAATTAAAGGAATCCATCATCAAAACTGGTGAAGAAGCCTTATTCAAATTGGCCATTGGTAAAGTCGATCGTGAAATCGTAGAACTCGTTGGACGTATGCGCTATCGTTATTCTTATGGACAAAATGCATTGACTCACATCATGGAAGTCTCCAAAATTGCAGGCATTATGGCTGCAGAATTGGGTCTTAATCAACAATTGGCCAAACGTGCTGGTTTGTTGCATGATATCGGAAAAGCATTAGACTTTGAGATGGAAGGCAGTCATGTTGAATTGGGTGCTAAAATTTGTAAAAAACATGGTGAACATCATGTGGTCATCAATTCGATCGAGTCTCATCATGGGGATGTACAAGCTGACAACATTTATTCAATGTTGGTCCAAGCTGCTGATACTTTAAGTGCTGCACGCCCTGGAGCTCGTTATGAAGGCATGGAAAACTACATTAAGCGTCTTGAACAACTCGAAACCATCGCAAATTCATTTGATGGGGTTGAGAAGACTTATGCGATCCAAGCCGGACGTGAAATCAGAGTGATGGTCATGCCAGATAAACTGGATGATCTTGGTTGTCATCGAGTAGCTCGTGAAATCAAAGAAAAGATTGAAAGTGAGATGACTTACCCAGGTCAAATCAAAGTCACGGTCATCCGTGAATCTAGAGCACAGGAAATCGCTAAATAATGAAAATTTTATTTATCGGGGACATCGTCGGTAAATCAGGAAGGGCAACAGTCAAAGAACTGTTGCCTTCTTTGCTCAAAGAGCACAGTTTTGATTTGGTGATCGCCAATGGAGAAAATGTAACTCACGGTAAAGGCATCAATGAAGCTCATTATCATGAGTTGCTTGGTTATGGAATCGATGTCATCACTTTAGGTAATCATGCTTTTTCTAAAGCAGAAATCTACAAATACATTGATAAAGCTGATAAAATGGTTAGACCTTACAATATTCTTCCCCAAGATTATGGGGTAGGTTATTTAGAACTTGAAGTATGTGGTGCACAAGTTGTTATATTGAACTTATGCGGTTCTGTCTTTATGGAGAATGTTCAAGAGTCACCTTTTAATTCGATGGCTAAACTACTTCCACTCTTTAAAGATAAGATCGTCATTGTCGACTTGCATGCTGAAGCAACCAGCGAAAAAATCGCGTTTGCCCATCAGTTTAAATACACGTGTAGCGCTGTTTTAGGCACACACACGCATGTTCAAACCGCAGATGACCGATTGATCGGATCGTGTGCGTTCATCAGTGACGTTGGTATGACAGGTCCATATAACAGCATTATTGGTCGTGACATCACAGAAGTATTAGATAAATTCAAAGGCTTTAATGTTAAAACCTATACGGTATCTGAAGATAAAGCGCAGTTCTGTGCTGTAATATTGGATATCGATGAAAGTAATCGTAAAGCACGTTCTATAACCCGACTTCAAATTCGACCATAATATTGTGTTAACTTGAAATCGTGATATAATTGTTTGGTCAAAGGAGGATTAGAACATGCCAGTATTTGTAACAAAAGATATCTGTATCGGATGTGGCGCCTGCATCGGGGTTTGCCCAACCAGTGCTTTGTCCTTGGATGCCGACGGTAAAGCTGAATGCGAGGAATCAATTTGTATTGATTGCTTAGCTTGTATCGGTGTTTGCCCAACTTCAGCCATCAGTCAAAAGTAAAACCAAGCTTGGCTTGGTTTTTTTAAGGAGTCCCATGAATAAAGAATGGAATTTGCCTAATCTTAAATCAGCCCAAAAACGTTCTCAGGATGAAACGACGATCGAAAGATCGCTTTTCGAAATACCTGAATCCTATTTAACCATTGGTCAAGATAAAACATATTATATTCGTACCTATGGTTGTCAAGCCAATGAACGAGATAGTGAAACCATAAGAGGTATTCTAGAAAAGATGTCTTTTACGCAAGTCTTTGAGATAGATAAAGCAGATGTGATCGTTTTAAACACATGTGCCATACGCGAGAATGCTGAAAATAAAGTATTTGGTGAAATCGGAAATGTTAAAGTCATCAAACAACTCAACCCAGATGTCTTATTTATGGTCGGTGGATGTATGACCCAAGAAGAAGGGGTTGTCAATCGTATATTAAGCACCTATCATCAAGTCGATGTTTTGTTTGGTACCCATAACATTCATCGGATTCCTCAACTTTTAATCCAAGCCTATTTCAATAAAGAAAGAGTTGTTGAAGTATTCTCAAAAGAAGGTGAGATCTATGAAAATTTACCTGTATCTCGCAACAACAAGTCGAAAGCATGGGTCAATATCATGTATGGGTGTGACAAATTCTGTACTTATTGTATTGTTCCATACACGCGTGGAAAAGAACGTTCTCGTTTAAAAGAAGATATTCTTTCTGAAATTGATGACTTAGTTCAAAAAGATTTCAAAGAGATTACACTATTGGGTCAAAACGTAAATGCGTATGGTAAAGATCTAGGAGTTACTTTTGATTTTGCAGATCTTTTAGAAAGTGTTGCTCAAAAGGATATCCCACGAGTTCGTTTTATGACCAGTCATCCTTGGGATTTTACAGATAAACTGATCAAAGTGATTGCGAAATATAAAAATGTGATGCCATTCATTCATCTCCCATTGCAATCTGGAAACAATGAAATTCTAAAAATTATGGGTCGCCGTTATACAAAAGAAGCATATATGGAGATCTATCATAAACTTAAAGCTCGCATTCCACATATTGCGTTATCGACAGATATCATCGTTGGTTTTCCTAATGAAACTGAAAGTCAGTTTTGTGAAACACTTGACATGATTGATATCTGTCAATTTGATAATGTGTATTCGTTTATTTATTCTGCCCGTGAAAAAACACCAGCTGCATCTATGATCGATAATGTGTCTAAACAAGAAAAAGAAGATCGACTTCAACGATTAAACAAACAAATCGGAAAGTATGCTTTGATGCATAATCTGGCAATGGTGGGTCAAACTGTTTTAGTTTTAGTAGATGGTCCATCTAAAAAGAATCCTTTAATATTCAGTGGCTACACTGAAACCAATAAACTGGTCAATTTCAGTCCAGTCAATGAGTGTATTGGAAAAATCGTATCTGTAGAGATTACTTCTGCAAAAACCTGGACCTTACAAGGTAAACAAGTGTAGTAGACTATCATATCGACTGTTTTTGTACTATAATAACTACATCAGAACACTGTTGCAGTATGGAGGAATATAATGGAACAAATTCGCCTTTTCGCTTTAGGAGGCTTAGATGAAGATGGTAAGAATCTTACTGTCGTTGAAATAAATGACGATATTTTCGTCATCGATGCAGGATTGAAATACCCAGAGGCTGATCATTTAGGAATTGAAATGATCATCCCTGATTTTTCATATCTCGTCGAAAACAAGCACAGAATAAAAGCTGTGTTTATTACACAAGGTCATGATGATGTCATGGCAGCTTTACCTTACTTGCTCAAGGTTGCAAAGGTACCTGTTTATACAACACCCTTAACTGCGATGATCATTGAAAATCTATGTAAAAAGTTTGAGTTAAAAGATGTAGAGATTCATCGTATCAAACGAAACGGCGTCTTTACAATTGGTTCAAGAAAGATTCGTACTTTTGGGATCACGCATTCAATTGCCGATGCCTTTGGTATTGGGATTTGGACTGAATATGGTTGGATTGTTTATACCGGAGAATTCATCATCGATTTTGATGTTCATAATGATGCCTTTCAATGCGACATTACAGAATTCTCGGAACTTGGTAAACAAGGTGTATTGGCCTTGATGACAGAGTCTGTTGGAGCAGATCGAGTAGGGCATACATCGCCTAGTCATAAGATTTCATCTTATTTTGAAAAAGCGCTAGATGAAGCACCAGCTCGTTTAATCGCAACTTTGTATGAACAAAATGTATATCGCTTGATCGAAGTATTAGATCTTGCTGCCAAATATAAAAAGAAAGTTTTCTTTTACAATGAAGATCAAAGAACTTTACTGAGACATGTTGAAAAACTTGGTTACTATAGAATGCCTGTTGGGATTGAAATCAGTCGTGAGAACTTCTCAAATAACCGAGATGATCTCATCATCTTAGTTTCCGGAAGCGGTCCTAAAGTATTTAACACCATGTATAAAATTGCGATGGCTGAAGATAAATTGATCGAACTTAGAAAAGAAGATACAATCATCATCTTGTCACCTATGGTTCCAGGTACTGAAAAAGAATCGGGACGTATGGAAAATGAGCTCTATAAAGAAGATGTGTCAATCATAACCCTTGATCGTAAAAAAGTTACTTCCATGCATGCATCTATTGAAGATCTTAAGATGATCACGTATTTACTTAAACCGAAATACTATATTCCTGTTCATGGTGAATATCGCCATCTGATCAATAATGCGAATGTCGCATTGGATATGGGATATCAAGCCAATAAAATCGTTGTTTTAGACAATGGGCAAATCGCTACTTTTAAAGAAGGCGAACTTAAAGATATGACTGTTTTACTAAAACTTGAAGAAATCATGATTGATGGCAATGAACATTTAGATGTGTCAGGACTCATCTTGAAAGATAGGGAACTGTTGTCTACAGATGGGGTCATTGTCATAGGTATGGTCGTTAACTTCAATTCTAAAGCAGTGATTGGTGGACCAGATGTGCAATCACGAGGTGTCATATATCTAAAAGATGCAGATTATATCGTTAAAGAATTAGGTCATATTTTTGAATCCACCATTAATGATTATGTCAGCGCAAAAAAATACGAAAATATGGCTGTTCGACTTGAAGCCAAAGATCGTATGTCAAAGTATCTGATGAAGGAAACTGGGAAGCGTCCTTTGTTGCTTCCAGTCATCGTAGAACTCAATCTACCTGAATAACATGGCACGTAGAAATAAAACTAAAGAGACTAAACTACTTATATTCATCTATTCACTGATCGCATTGTCCGTGATTTTAATTGCAGCTGCGCGTTTTGGCTATGTCGGTCAAGTGATGGATAACTTTGCGGTAATTTTGTTTGGTTCAGGGTTGAATAAAGGTTTGTATGCCATATTTGGAATTTTCTTCTTGTTTACGGTCATTTTTAGAAGATGGCCTAAGTATCCACTTAGAATTTGGATTTCAATTATTCTATTTTGTTTAAGTTTACTGTTGTTTAATGCTATTCTTCGATCTGCTGATCCTTCATCTATTGGCGATTGGCTCAATAAACTTTCTAAGATCATAGCTCAAACTGAACCTGATGAAGGGGGATTTTTTAGTATTCTTTTATATTCCTTGTTCAATGTGATGGTTGCTCGAACTGGAACCATCATCATCACCATCGTGTTGTTCATCATTGCTTCGGCTTTATTAATTGACTATCATCAATTGTGGCCAAATTTAAAATTCAAAACTCGTAAACCGCGCCAATTCGAAGAAGAAGAAGAAAGACCGTTGTTTATTGAACCTGATGAACCTTTACCCAAAAGAAGACTGATCAAAGATACACCGATTGCGGAGATTTCGACAACTTCTGCTGCAACCATCCATAGCATTGGGAACTACACTTTACCTTCTGTCAATTTGTTGGAAGAAGTTGTTTTAAAAAACAAATCGATCGCCAATCAAAATGCAGCTGTTGTAAAAGGTAAGCGTTTGATAGAAATCTTAAGTCAGTTTGACATCAACGCGACTTTGATAGGGACTCATATTGGTCCTGCCGTTACGAAATTCGAAGTTAAACCTGACTCAAACATCAAGATATCTAAGATATCATCCATTCAAGACAACATTAAAATGGAACTTCAAGCCAAAGAACTGCGGATTGAAGCACCGATTCCTGGCAGAAATGCGGTAGGTGTAGAAATACCTAATGTAGAGATGATTCCTGTACGTATGAGTGAAATGATGAAGGATCCTACCATTGGGGATCGTTCTACCAAGAAGCTTTTAGTGCCTTTAGGCAAGGATTTAATGGGTAAGATCGTTTATACCGAACTGGATAAAATGCCTCACCTGTTGATCGCAGGAGCGACTGGTAGTGGAAAAAGTGTCTGTATCAACGCATTCATCACGACTATTTTACTCAGGACATCGCCTGATGAAGTGAAATTGCTTTTGATCGATCCTAAAAAAGTAGAATTTGTAGCCTATCAAAAGATTCCACATTTGATTTGTCCTGTTATCTCTGATTCATCAGAAGCTGCGAAAGTACTCAGAGTCATCGTCAATATGATGGAAAACAGATATGAAGTATTCTCTAAAGTAGGTGTCAGAAACATCACCACCTACAATGAATTGCTGATTAAACAACCTCAAGAACACTTAGAGTTCATGCCTTGGATCATCGTTATTATCGATGAATTGGCAGATCTCATGATCGTTGCGGGAAAAGAAGTAGAATCCAGTATCCAAAGAATCACTCAGTTGGCTAGAGCAGCAGGAATCCATTTGATTGTTGCGACTCAAAGACCTTCAACCGATGTCATCACCGGGATCATCAAAGCCAATATCCCATCGCGAATTGCTTTTGCGGTTTCAAGTGGTATCGATTCAAGAACGATCTTGGATCATGTTGGGGCTGAACGTTTATTAGGTTATGGGGATATGTTATTCTTCCCAGTCGGCGAGCCTTCATCCATTCGAATCCAGGGGGTCTATGTATCAGATGAAGAAGTCAAACGTTTAGCTGATGCGACCTCCATTCAAAGAGCTCCTAATTTTGATGAGGCATTTCTTCATCTCAATGATCCTGAAGAAGAAATTGGCTATAAAAATCAAACTGAAGATCCTTTATATGAAGAAGTTAAACTGTTTGTATTGGAAACCAGAAGGGCATCGACTTCAACCATTCAACGTCACTTTGGCTTAGGCTACAATCGAGCAGCCAGAATCA
This sequence comes from Erysipelotrichaceae bacterium, assembly GCA_009773735.1. Taxonomy (GTDB): domain Bacteria; phylum Bacillota_I; class Bacilli_A; order Erysipelotrichales; family Erysipelotrichaceae; genus UBA2212. Next base: position 58,853 of record WSYG01000010.1, on the reverse strand, counting down.
TGGACATGCTTGAACAAAAGGGAATCATTGGACCTCAACAGGGTTCTAAACCCAGAGATGTCTATGGAAAAAATAATGAAGGCGGTTTTTAAATAAATCGCCTTTTTTTTTGCGACATTAATTGACATTACCGTGCATTAAATATAAACTGAAATTGGCAACTTTTGCCATGGAGGAATGTAATGAAGAAGATTCTAGCTGTTTTATCGATTCTTCTCGTTGTCATGAGCTTATCTGCTTGTGCACCGAAGAAGGCAACGTATGAAATCGCAATGATCACCGATAAAGGCGACATTGACGACAAATCATTCAATCAAGGAGCTTGGGAAGGTGTTAAGAAATATGCGGAAGACAACAAAAAAACGTATAAGTATTACAAACCAACTGAGATTTCAACCGCTGCTTATGTTGCTGCAATTGACTTAGCTGTATCAGGCGGAGCCAAGATTGTAGTTACTCCAGGATTCTTATTTGAACCAGCAATTCTTGTCGTTCAAGAAAAGTATCCTAATGTAAAATTCGTTTTATTGGATGGTTTCCCAAATAATCAGATTTATACTGCTGATTACAAAGAAAAAATCACATCCAACACGTATTCTATTTTCTACCGTGAAGAACAATCCGGTTTCTTAGCTGGCTATGCTGCAGTAAAAGAAGGCTTTACTTCATTAGGCTTTATGGGTGGAATGGCTGTTCCGGCTGTTGTAAGATTCGGTTATGGATTCTTGCAAGGTGCTGAATATGCTGCTATCGAATTAGGTTTGACTTCAGTTAACGTTAAATATTTCTATACCGGCGATTTCGCTGATACACCTGCTAACCAACAAAAAGCTGCTGCTTGGTATGCTGCTGGTGTGGAAGTTATCTTCGCTGCTGGTGGTAAAGTTGGCAACTCAGTCATGAGTGCTGCCGCTGCTGCTGGTAAAAAAGTCATCGGAGTTGACGTTGATCAATCCGCTGAATCACCAACTGTTATCTCTTCCGCTACTAAAGGACTAGGAGCTTCTGTTATTTTGGCTCTTGACTCTTTCTACAAGAACAAATTCCCAGGTGGAACAAAAGTTTCTTTAGGTGCTGATGTTAACGGTATTGGCTTGCCACAGAATTTCGCAAAATTCACAAAATTCAACAAAGCTGCTTATGATGCAATCTTCGCTAAACTGGTTAGCAATTCAATCGATTTGAAAGACAATGCTGATGCTGCTACTGCTGATTTATTGGGCTTGACCAAAGTCATCGTTACCCTCGAAAATTAATTTAGTTCGACTGTAATTAAAAAAATAAAATGAACCGCAAGGTTCATTTTATTTTTGTTTAAAGATGAATTTACTGTATAATCTACATAAGAGGAGACTCAAAATGGACTATGTCATAGAGATGCTAAACATTACCAAAATATTCCCGGGGATCGTGGCCAATGATAAGATTAATTTCCAAGTAAAGAAAGGTGAAATTCATGCTCTACTGGGAGAAAACGGAGCAGGAAAATCAACTTTAATGAGTGTTCTGTTTGGATTGTATCACGCTGAAGAAGGAACCATAAAAGTTGAAGGCAAAGAAGTCAAGATTCATAACCCGAACATTGCCAAAGACTTGGGGATTGGAATGGTTCATCAGCATTTTAAATTGGTACATAATTTTACTGTTTTAGAAAATGTTGTTTTGGGTGTAGAACCGATTAAAAACGGACAACTTTATCTTAAAGATGCTCGTGCTAAAGTATTGGAAATATCCAAGAAATATAATTTATATATTGAACCAGATGCGATCATACAGGACATTACTGTTGGGATGCAACAACGGGTGGAGATCTTAAAAATGCTCTATCGCGAAAACAACATTTTAATTTTTGATGAACCAACAGCAGTTCTTACACCCCAAGAAATCGTTGAACTGATGAAAATCATGCGCAATCTCGCTTCTGAAGGCAAATCAATCATCTTTATTACACATAAACTCAATGAAATTAAGGCTGTGGCTAATCGAGTCACCATTCTTAGAAAAGGGAGGTCCATCGCAACGGTCGATGTTAAATCGACTTCTGTAGAAGAACTATCTGAAATGATGGTTGGCAGAAAAGTCATCTTTAATATTGAAAAACAAGCTCAAAATCTAGGAAAACCAATCTTAGAAGTTAAAGATCTGGTTGTTAAATCAAATCGGCATCATAAAAATGCGATAAATCATGTTGGTTTTAAAGTGCACCGTGGTGAAATCTTGTGTGTTGCTGGGATTGAAGGCAATGGCCAAACGGATTTGGTTTATGCACTTACTGGATTGACTAAAGTTGAAAGCGGGACGATTACTTATAAAGGCAAAGATATTACACATCAGAAAGTGAGAACTCGCTCCATAGATGGAATTTCTCACATCCCTGAAGATCGTCATAAACATGGATTGGTTTTGGATTATACACTTGCTGAAAATCTAATTCTACAAACGTATTTTAAAGAAGAATTTCAAAGCCATGGTTTTTTGAAATTTGATAACATCACCAATCATGCTGATGCACTCATCAAACAATTCGACATTCGTAGTGGAGAAGGGGCTGAGTCTTCGACCCGCAGTATGTCTGGTGGTAATCAACAGAAAACCATCATTGCACGTGAAATCGATAAAGATCCTGATCTGTTAATCGCTGTTCAGCCGACGCGCGGTCTTGATGTTGGTGCCATCGAATACATTCACAATCAATTGATCAAACAAAGAGATAATGGAAAAGCAGTATTGCTGATTTCACTAGAATTAAATGAAGTCATGAACATTAGTGATCGCATCATCGTCATTTATGAAGGCGAAATCGTCGGTGAAGTGGATCCTAAAACAGTTACTGAACAAGAATTAGGATTATATATGGCTGGATCGAAAAGGGAGAATGTTTCATGAAGAACCTATCGAAAAACAAAGCAGTCATAAATGGCTCAGCTTCTGTTTTATCCATACTCATCGGATTTGGTTTTAGTTTTCTTGTACTTCTGATCAGTAATGCACCTTATTCATTTGTTGGATTGACCACATTACTGTTGGGTGGGTTCAATGGTGGAATGCAAGGTATCGGTAACGTATTGTACACAGCTGGACCGATCATTTTAACAGGTTTAGCCGTTGGATTTGCATTTAAGACGGGTTTGTTTAACATAGGAGCTACGGGTCAATTTATCATTGGTGCGTTTACAGCGGTCTATGTCGGGGTTAGATGGACTTTCTTACCAGTAGAAATTCATTGGGTGGTTGCTTTGCTTGCGGCCTTTATTGCTGGTGGGTTATGGGCACTGATTCCAGGTATCCTTAAAGCATATCGAAATGTTAATGAAGTCATCTCCTCTATCATCATGAATTATATCGGTTTGTATTTGGTAAATTATATGATCAAGATCACCATTTTTGATCCAACTAAAAATCAGGCGCTTATGCCAACCCGCGCTTATCTTCCTGTATATGGATTAGATAAGATCTTTACCAACTCTAGTATAAATGTTGGATTCTTTATCGCCGTATTAATGGCGATCATTGCCTACATCATTTTAGAAAAAACAACATTTGGCTATGAATTAAAGGCATGTGGATTCAATCGCTTCGCCGCTGAATATGCAGGTATCAATTCTAAACGTAATATCTGGTTATCCATGGTCATCTCAGGATGCTTTGCAGGGCTCGCAGGCGGGGTAATGTACTTGGCTGGGTCTGCTAGATACTTTGAGATCATTGACCTCTTGTTGCAGTACCCAGAAGGATTTACGGGCATTTCTGTCGCATTATTAGGGTTAAGTAATCCAATTGGGATCATCTTTGCTGGTATATTTATTGGATATATTAAAATTGGTGGTTTTTATCTTCAGTGGTATCCCATCATGCCTGAAATTGTTGACCTAATGGTAGCAGTCATTATTTATCTGAGTGCCTTGTCTTTCTTCTTTAGAGCTAAGATCGTTTATGTTTTAAGAAAGTTTGAAGCTAAAAAATGAACATCATCTATTTTGTAGTCCAGAATTCATTCTTATTCATTGTTCCATTAATGATTGTTGCTTTAGGTGGGATGTTTTCTGAACGAAGCGGTGTTATTAATATTGCGCTTGAAGGCATCATGATCATCGGTGCATTCTTTGGGATATTCTTTATTCGTTTGTTTTCAGGGACAATGCCTGATCAAGTGTTGATTATCGTTGCGATGCTTGTTTCGATCACAATGGGGGTCATCTATTCATTGTTTCATGCGTATGCCTCCATCAATATGAAAGCCAATCAAACGATTTCTGGAACAGCTTTAAATCTATTCGCTGCAGCATTTACAATCTATACTGCTAAGGTTTTAGTGGGAGCTAAACAAATCGACTTTAAGAATACATTTAGAATTGCGAAAGTACCACTCCTAGGAGATATTCCTGTAATTGGTGATTTCTTCTTTAAAAATACTTATTTATTTACCTACATTGGTTTGGCTCTACTTCTATTATCATCCTATGTACTGTTTAAAACGCGTTTTGGCTTACGATTAAGAGCTTGTGGAGAACATCCTCAAGCAGCAGATGCGGCAGGGATCAATGTCACAAGAATGCGCTATGCAGGTGTCATGATATCTGGTGCTTTGGCAGGACTTGGTGGTCTTGTCTTGATCGTACCAATTACGACCAATTTCAGTGGTGATGTTTTAGGATATGGATTCTTAGCTTTAGCTGTATTGATCTTTGGTCAATGGAAACCCAGTAATATTTTCTTTGCTGCTGTTTTCTTTGGTGTTACTTCAACCATATCTAATGTTGCATCTATTATTCCGTTTCTTGCTGTTTTGAAGTTACCATCCGCTGTATACAAGATCCTCCCATATTTAGCAACTCTGGTTGTCTTGACTTTTACATCAAAAAAATCTGCTGCACCTAAAGCAGCAGGTGAACCTTACGATCAAGGCAAACGTTAACTAAAAGAAAGTCTAGGAAATCCTAGACTTTTTTATTTCTATCAATTAGATTGTGTTTTAAGTTCCATAGTTTATCTGACAGATCGACATAATAATTATGTGGGTTTCTGAGTCGTTTGACTTCATCCCATAAGGTCTCCATTTGTTCTTTACAGTATGCCTTAGTTTGTAATGTTGTTTTGCGGTTATATACTAAGAAACCATTAACAAAAACAGGAACCTGAAGAAGTCTATAATAATAATTCGTGATCGTTTTCTTTTTCCATGGATAATCAGGATCAAAAAGAGTATAGGAGTCTAATGGAATGACTTCATCGGCTAAACAGATAAGATCGGCTAAAGCTTTCTTTGATTCATTATCATAGAAACGAATCAGTTTCTTTAATCCGGGATTGGTAATCTTAGTGATGTTGTCTGAGATTTTAATGACAGGAATGATTTCTTCATCCTTTTCATACGCTACGACTTTATATACACCACCTAAAACAGGATTTGATTTTGCGGTAACAAGATTTTCTCCTACACCAAATATATCAATTTTAGCTTCTTGTAGGATCAAATCATCGATGATGAATTCATCAAGTGAATTGGATGCAATGATCTTGGTGCTATGTAATCCTGCTTCATCAAGCATGATTCTGGCTTTTTTAGATAAGTAAGCTAAGTCACCACTATCTAGTCGGATGGCATTTAATTTATACCCATTAGGGATCAAATAGTCTTTCGCAACTTTTATCGCATTGACGACGCCACTTTTTAACGTGTCATAAGTATCTACCAACAAGACACTGTTGGTTGGATTGATCTTACAATAATTTAAGAATGCTTCATATTCTGTTTCGTGAAGCTGAATGTAACTGTGGGCGATCGTACCAGAAACCGGGATACCATATTTTAAACCTGCTAAAGTATTGGATGTTCCAACACAGCCAGCGATAACTGCATTTCGAGCTCCTTCTAAAGAAGCATCGATTCCTTGAGCACGTCTTGCCCCAAACTCCATGACGGCTCTTCCTTTAGCAGCATAAACAATTCGAGAAGCTTTGGTTGTTACCAAGATAGGGTAGTTGATACAGATCAATAAGACTGTCTCAATGATTTGAGCTTGGATCAAATTGCCTCTAACGGTCACCAATGGTTCATTAGCAAAAACTGGAGTGCCTTCTTCAACAGACCAAATGTCCAAATGAAGTTTCATATTTAGTAAATAGTCTAGGAAATCTTGATCAAAACCATATGTTTTCTTTAAGAAACTAATATCAGCTTTAGTAAACTTAAAATTTTCTATAACTGTGATCAAACGATCAAGTCCGTTAAAAATCATAAATCCACCATTATCAGGGACAGTTCTAACAAACATATCGAAATATGCGATATCTTTATGTTTGTTTTCTTTGAAATAAGTGTATGCCATGGTGAACTCATAGAAGTCTGTTAAGAGAGGTAATTGGTCAAATTGAATGGGCATGTCAGTTGTCTTTCTTTTTGTTTTGATACTTTTAGTATATACTATTTTGGTAATCTTTTTAGAGGAACCCATGGTCAACACAAATAAAGCAGACAACATTCAAATCATCGTCCAAGATAAATTCAAAGATGTCCATTTCTCAATTCGATACATGACTGACAACAAAGAACCAGAAGTCACCATGAGAAATCTTTTAACTGAAAATCATCCCACGAAACAAAGTGTCAACTTAAAAACAGATGAACTTTTTGCGTTAAGTTATGACGTTAAAACGATGGCTTATGGGACTAAACATGTGATGGATATGAAATTCACGACCCTTAGTGAACGTTATTCGAAAGAACCACATTTGTCTGATGCGTTAGATTTTATTGTGAATTGTATTAAAAAACCATTGATTAATGATGAAACGTTTGCTGAAGCAAAACAAAATATGTCTTCTAGTTTGAAACGTATCTATGATAAACCCAATACATTGGCTGCTTTAAAAGCATATGCTTTAGGAGCAGGTGATGAACCTTTGTCTGTGTTTAGTCAAGGTAGAGCAGATATCCTAAATAGAATCACAATAGATGATCTTAAATCCTACCTAAAAAAAATGTTGGTGGAAGATGATGTATTTGTCATAGGGATCGGTCAAATCGATCTAAAGTATCTTGATGTTTTACGAACCATGTTTCCAAAACAAAACGATGAAATATGTGCCTCATATTGTTTATCTAACAAACCTTACAAAGAGGATCAATCATCAAAAAGGATCAAACAAACATCTCTAGTATCTTTGTATACCATGGGAACAAACAACACAGATCCTAACTACATGAGTTATCGAGTCATGTCTTATTTATTGGGTACTTTACCAAATTCACTGTTGTTTACAGAAATTAGAGAGAAAAGAAATCTGTGTTATAGCATTTATAGTAATTTAATGCACTATGATGGGGTATTATCGATCCACACTGGTATCAGTAAAAATCAACGAGATTTGGTATTAGAATTGATTGCGGAACAAATTGAAGTTATAAAAAATGATGGATTTACTGAATCTTTATTTTTATCAGCGAAATCTTTACTCAAAAACAACATTATTTCGATCGAAGATGATGTTTATTCATGGATCAATATGTCGTTTTCAGCCTGGCTCTTGAATAAATCATTTGTTATTGAAGACTATTTACACGAAATTGATCAAGTTGAAAGACAAGATATCATAAATGCTGCCAAGAGCTTAAAACGTTTGTGTACATACACCGTTGTGGGACAGGAATAAACATGAAAAGTTATTATAACGAACAATTGAATGAAACGATTTATCTAGAAACTTTAGAAAATGGTTTAAATATAGCTGTTTTACATAAGATCAAGAATGTTACGACTTCTGCATATTTGGCTTTTCCTTATGGTGCACTTAACTTGATTCAAAAGGATAAGCAGGGGAATCAATATCCATTCAATCCAGGAGCAGCTCATTTTTTAGAACACAAGCTGTTTGAAAATCACAAGGGTTTGGATGTTATGGAACGTTTTAGTATGTTATCCTGCAATGTAAATGCGTTTACTTCGGCTAATGAAACTGTCTATTACTTTAATACGACCTCTCTAGACATTAAAGAACCTCTAGATTTATTACTCGACTTTGTTCAAGAGTTCAACATTACAGCAGAATCTGTTGAGAAGGAAAAACAAATCATCATTCAAGAACTTCGTTCATATCATCAAATGCCAGAATCAAGATTGATGTTTGAAACACTTCAAGCCCTTTATAGTCAACATCCCATCAAGTTTGATATCGGTGGATCAGAAGAGAGTGTCAACGCGATCACCAAAGAAGAACTTGATTTATGTTTCAAGCTCAATTATCATCCTAAGAATGCACTTTTGGTCATAGTAAGTTCTATGGATCCTGAACTTTTATGTGCCATCGCAATGGAAAACCAAGACAATAAAACATTTGCACCTCATATTCAACTCAGCGATGTTGAGGTCATTGAACCCGAATCTGTCGCTACAACTTTAAAGATCGTGTCTATGGATATCCAATCATCTAAATTAACATATTCATTTAAACTTAAAACTCAAAATCTAAGTGATTATGACCGGGCTAACTTGGAGTGGCAACTTAGAATTTATTTAGAACTTCTCTTTACGAGCATAAATCCAGATTATGAAAACTGGATCAAAAACGATATCATCCATGACTATTTTGGTTACGACGTTGAAATCAATAAGGATTATTGGTATGTCATGTTTTATGGTGAAACTGAGAACAGAGACACATTTATTGAATTGATTGAATCCACTCTAAAAACGGATATTACTCCATTATTGCCTTATCTTAGACAATTGAAACGACGCTATCTCTCATATGCATATCGTTTATTGGATGATCAAGATGATTATGCCATTCACTATATCCGTAGTTATTTTTCATCACTTAGACTAGAAGATACCATCGAGATCATCAATAATCTAAATGCATCAGATGTTTACAAAGTAAAAAACATGCTCGATACACAACACAAAGCTATCGTTATTGTTGAAAAAAGCCAAACTGGTCAAAATGACACAAACGACTAGGACAAACTGGTAAACATAACCAAAATAGTGGCAAATTCAGCGATTTGAGTAAACAAGATAACAATGTCAAACTGTTTTGCAGGAGGCAATCATGCTAAATCAAGTCGTCATTGTAGGTAAAGTCTTAAAACTTCCTGAAATCAAGGAAACTGCTGCTGGAATAAAGCTTGCAGAGCTATTGGTAGAAGTAGATCGCAATTTCAAAAACTCGCAAGGGGAGTATGAAACTGATCAGATTCAATGTACGCTATGGAGAGGTATCGCAGAAAGCGCCATTGAACAATGTGCTGTTGGATCATTGGTAGGAATCAAAGGTCGTTTACAAGCCAATGCTTTTGATACCAAAGAAAATAGGCCATTTCATTATTGTGAAGTCATTGCGGAAAAGGTCTCATTCTTAACTACAAAATAGAAACGTTCTGCGTTTCTTTTTGTATGACTTTTTGTTGTATAATAATTGAGAGGTTCTTATGAAAGAGTATCACACTTTATTGCGACATATTTTGGATCATGGGGAACAACGTCAAGATCGAACATCAACAGGAACGATTTCAGAATTTGGATATCAATTCAAAGTTGATCTAAGAAAAGGTTTTCCTCTTTTAACGACGAAGAAAGTCCATTTCAAGTCGGTTGTTCATGAGTTATTATGGTTTATTACAGGGAATACAAATATTCGCCCTTTGGTTTTAAATGGGGTTCGGATATGGAATGATTGGCCGTATGATAAATTCAGAAAATCTAATGCGTATAATGGTGAAACTTTGGATGAGTTTATATCTAAGATAAAAGCAGATGAAACGTTTGCGTTGAAGTATGGCGATTTAGGTCCTGTTTATGGGAAACAGTGGCGTAATTTTAACGGTGTCGATCAATTAAGTGTTCTGATCGAACAACTTAAAAAGAATCCGTTTTCTAGACGACATATTTTAAGTGCATGGAATCCAGCAGAGCTGACAAACATGGCATTACCGCCGTGTCATTTATTAATGCAGTTTTATGTGTCTGCTGATCGTAAGTATCTCTCATGTCAATTGTACCAACGTAGTGCTGATGTGTTCCTAGGTGTTCCATTTAATATCGCATCGTATGCCTTATTGACCCATATGATTGCTCAAGTTTGCGGTTATGAAGCCAAGGATTTTGTGCATACCATGGGTGATGTTCACATCTATCTCGATCATCTTGAGCAAGTCAAAACGCAACTTTCAAGATCTCCAAAAACATTACCAACCTTAAGATTAAACCCAGAAATTAAATCCATATATGATTTTAAATATGAAGATATTGAACTTTTAAACTATGATCCAGATCCTCTGATTCCAGCAAAGGTTAGTGTGTAATGCTTAAACTGATCGTTGCAGTGGATCGTAACAATGGGATTGGTATCAACAACAAGTTGCCTTGGACCAACAAAGAAGATCTGAAAGAATTTAAGCGGATCACTTTAGGTCATGGCATCATCATGGGCAGAAAGACTTTGGAAAGCATTGGAAAAGCACTACCAGGACGAACGAATTACGTTGTTACCCACAAAAACGAATTACCTTATGAAAATGTCATATTGATTCATGACGTCAATGCTTTTTTTGAATCAAAACGTGCATCAAAAGATGTTGTTTTTGTAATCGGTGGAGCAAGTCTGTATGAGATTGCTTTGGATTATGTCGATGAAATGATTATCTCTGAAGTATTTGGTGATTATTCATGTGATACCTTTTTTCCGAAATTCAACCAAGATTCATTTAAGTTGAGTACAGAAGTGGCTTATGATGGTTTTATTCAAAAGAGATATGTGAGGATCTAAAAATGAAGCGATTCTTTATTTTTATTAAAATGATCTTCGTTTATCCAACCATGTTTTTCTCAAGACTTCATTCACGACATCTAGATCTCGCTGATAAACATCAAATCTCGAAAATATGGGCTAATTTTATCATTCGTAATGCAGCTGTACATCTTGAGGTTAAAAATACCCATCTCATCCCTTTAGAAGATGGCTATACGTTTATTTCTAAACATGGTGATAAGTATGATGGCTTGGTTATTTTAGCGTCTCAACCTCTTATATTTAGTTTCTTTATTGATCTAAAAGAAAGACTGCCGTATATGACAGCTTTTCTAAATTTATTAGAATCCATCAGATTCGATTTAGTTACCAAAGAAGATGATTTGATCTTAATGAGCCAAGGTTTAATCAAGAAACGCAACTATCATGTGTTTATTCATGAGGATAATCAAACAGATGTTAGTTTATTGAATGCAGCTTACTTAAGTAAAACTGCCATTATCCCAGTAGCCATAAAGAACGTAAGTGCTTTGATGAAATTTGGTTATCAAAAAATAACAGTAGCTTATTGTACACCTCTACATTTTGAGGAGTATGGTTTATATAGTGCAGAGGATACGCTAAAAGAAATAGAAAACAGACTCAATAGTGAACTGAACCAAGGAGAATAACATGAGATTTCTAGATCTAATCGAAAAGAAGAGAGAAGGTTTCGAATTAAACGAGGAAGAAATTAAGTTTTGGATCGATGGTTTTGTGGCAGGAACCATTCCTGATTATCAGGTGTCTGCTTTATTGATGGCCATTATATTTAAAGGTATGAATGCTGCTGAAACGACCTCTTTGACTTTAGCGATGATGAACAGTGGAGATATCCTAGATCTATCCGACATCAAAGGCATTAAAGTTGATAAACACAGTACCGGTGGGGTAGGCGATAAGACCTCATTGGTTTTGGGACCATTGGTGGCTTCCTTAGGCGCAAAAGTAGCCAAGATGAGTGGTAGAGGTCTAGGTCATACGGGTGGCACGGTCGATAAACTTGAATCCATCAAAGGATACAATGTCGCTATTTCTAAAGAAGATTTCATCAAACAAGTCGATAGCATCGGTGTTGCTATCGTTGGACAAAGTGGAAATTTGGTACCTGCTGATAAAAAATTATATGCTTTACGCGATGTAACAGGTACTGTCCCTTCGATCCCATTGATCGCATCTTCAATCATGTCAAAAAAGCTAGCATCAGGAGCCGATACGATCTTACTGGATGTTAAATATGGTGATGGTGCATTTATGGATACTCCTCAACAAGCACTGATCTTAACCAAAGCCATGATCGATATCGGGGTTATGATGAAACGCGATGTAAGAGCTCTAATTACAGACATGAATTTACCTTTAGGTAATGCCGTTGGGAATGCTTTGGAGGTCAAAGAAGCCATTGCGACATTAAATGGAAAAGGTCCTGCTGATTTAACCGAATTATGCGTTAAAGCAGGAGCAGTCATGCTTATTCAAGCAAAAATATTTGATGATTTAGATCTTGCTGAAGCAGCTTTGATTAAACAACTTCATAATGGTCAAGCCATTTCTAAATTTATCGAAATGGTTAAAGCCCAAGGCGGAGATCCTGATCAAATCCTAAATCCTGATCTTTTACCACATTCGTTACACCTTACAGACATCAAATCTGATCAAAGAGGATATATCTCATCCATGCATACCACAAAATTGGGGCATTTAGCCATGGTTTTAGGAGCTGGTAGAGCCACCAAAGTGGATGTTGTCAATCCTGCAGTTGGATTTGTTTTAAATAAAAAAACAGGTGATTTCGTTGATGTCGGAGACTCATTAGGCACAATTCATCACGATACAGAATTGAAACAAGATTGGATTCATGAATTTAAGGAAGCATTTGTATTAAGCGACCAACCGATCGATAAAGTTTCTTTGATCTATGATCGTTTGTAGGCTTAAGCATGGTTCGTTTTCAAGTTGATCTGGATCAGTTCGAAGGTCCATTAGATTTAATGCTACATCTGATTAAGGAAAAGAAACTTGATCTTTTTAACTTGGAAGTCGATGTCTTGATCGATCAATACATTGATTTCATTCATGGTCTTGAAACAACACAACTTGAAATTGCTAGTGAATATCTGGTAGAATTAGCGACGTTGATTGAATATAAATCTAAAAAGTGTTTACCGGTCAGTGATCTTGGTCTTGATGTTGCGGATTATGAAAAAGACACCAAAGATGAATTGGTACGTCGCTTGATCGAGTATCAGAAGTTTAAAGACATTACCCAAAAACTTCAAGTTCGCTTTGAAGAACGCCAACTGCAAATGGATAAACCATCAGACAGTTTGTATCTCAATGAAATCGATGATCAATATCATTATTATGAATCCGATGTCTATGAGCTCATAAAAGCCATGGAGAAATGCATTGCTCGGTTTCATTTGTCTCATCCATCACAAGTTCAATTTACCAAAAATGAGATATCACTTGAAGACAGAATGGATCAGTTGTACCATATGATCTCTGCCGATCAAATGTTGTATGATTTTGAAGATTTCATCAAAGACATCGGATCTTTGAATTTGTTCATCGTAAGTTTCTTAGCGATCTTAGAACTTGTCAGGCAAGGTATCTTAGGTATTGAATCTGTATCTGATCAAAAAATCACCTTGAAATTGGGGGAAAAGTATGGAAAACCCGAATAAATCTATCTTAGAAGGAATCATCTTCGTCTTTGGTGAAGATGGGATTACGCTGGAACAATTATCTATTGCCATTGATTATCCGGCAGATCTGATAAAGATCCTTTTGGATGAATTGATTACCCATTATAAACATGATGATCGTGGTATGGAACTGGTCGTCTTTAGTGACAAATACAAATTCATCACCAAACCTTATATCCGTTCCTACATCGAACGTATTTTGACTTTATCCAAAACGAGATCACTTTCTCAATCTGCTTTAGAAACATTGGCCATCATCGCCTACAAACAACCGATCACACGCATTGAAATTGAAGAAATACGTGGGGTTGGCTGTGAATTGATGTTAAAAAAATTAGCTGCCATGGATTTGATCACCGAAACTGGAAGAGCTGAAACGGTAGGGAAACCAATCTTATATAGTGTCACAGAGTCATTCTTAGATTTGTTTAAACTGATGAGCTTAGATGAATTGCCTCATCTTCCCAATTACGAAGACAGCACTGAAGAAAGCCAATTGTTCGAATAAAATGGAAAGATTACAGAAAATCATCGCTAAAGCAGGCATTACCTCGCGCAGAAAAGCCGAAGATTTGATCAAAGCTGGTAAGATCCAAGTCGATGGTCAAACCATCACCGAAATGGGTTTTATCGTAAAAAAGGGCAGTGAGGTCACCTATGAAGGTAAGAAACTTGCTGGTGAAAACAAGGTCTATTTTCTCATCAATAAACCAAAGAAAGTGTTGAGTTCAGTTACGGATGATCGAGGTAGAACAACTGTAATCGATTTAATTGAATCAACAGAACGTATCTTTCCTGTTGGTAGACTTGATTATGATACAACAGGAGCATTGATATTGACCAATGATGGGACATTCTCCAATGAATTGACTCATCCGCGATATCATCTTAAAAAATTATATGAAGTTAAAATCAACGGCATCTTAACCCTAACTCACATCAAAGCCCTTGAACAAGGCATAGATTTAGATGGAGTCATGACCTTACCGACCAAAGTCGTTATCACACATAAAGATCTTTCTAAACAAGAAACTGACTTTACGATCACTTTGTTTGAAGGTAAGAACAGACAGATCAAAAGAATGGTAGAATCCTTTGGATTGACTGTTTTAAGGCTCCATAGAGCTCGTTTTGGGTTTATTGAAGTAAAGGACTTACATGTGGGTGAATATCGCACACTGAAGCCCTATGAGGTTAAACAACTAAGGATGTTGGCCAATGAAGGGAAGAGTGAATAATGCATCAATTCTTCATTAATTCATCGCTCGAACTTAAATCAAAGGTATCCTTTGACAAAGAGATCCAGCATCAAATCACGAAAGTCTTAAAACTTCACACGGATGAAGAGATTTTACTATCCAATACCCAAGTGATGGTCGTAGGGAAGATGGTGATTGAGAAAGATTCTGTAAGTGCGATCATAGAGCGGGTTGTTGATTGTCCTGTACAACGTATAGAAGTGACTTTGATACAAGCATTGATTCGTAAAGAAAAATTTGAACTCGTCTTACAGAAAGCCACAGAATTAGGAGTTCATCGTATCGTTCCCTTGATCATGGAAAGAAATGTCGTTAAGTGGGAACAAGACTCCAACAAACTTCAACGATATAAAACGATCTTAAAGGAAGCCGCTGAACAGTGTCATCGTTTAAATATTCCTGAACTAACACAACCTGTTATTATAAAAGACCTAGAGTCCTATAAAAGTGACTTAAATTTTGTGGCATATGAAGTTGCAGATCCATCTCATTTACTAAAAAATGCATTAAATCCATGCAAAAGTGTTTCGATCATCATCGGACCAGAAGGCGGCATCAGTTTGAATGAAATCACGAAAATAGAATCTTTGGGTTATAAATGTGTAAGTTTGGGATCTCGTATCTATCGGGCAGAAACAGCTGCGATGGTCGCCATAAATACGATTGATTGTGGTCTGGGAATATGAAAAAAATAGAAAAGATCATCCATAGCGATGCTTTATCTGTACATAAAAATAAAGCGACAAAATATCTGATTGGTTTTTATAAAAAGTCAGCCAAAGAAAGCCAAGATATACTTCTAAACATTAAGACTGAACTCGATTTTTTTAATGCGGCCATTCTATATGAATCGTTGATCAATAAAAAAAGATTTGAAGATACTTATGAACGTGAGAGAAAAGAACTGACTGATTTGTGGCCTACCTTAAGTTATCAGGAAAAAAACAAACTGATCAACATGAAATTGAGTGAGACCAAACAAAGATGTCGCAAATTTTCAGATAAAAAGGGAACGATAATTTGGATTGCCTTCTTCGATCAACTTTTAAATACCCTTTATGATAAAGAAATGAATATTTTCGATCTTGAGCAATACTTTAATCTTTATAAAAACTTTAAAAAACGTATGATTCCTACTCAAACATACGGGATCAATCCATATGCATGGGCATTCATAGATATTACTGTGATCGATAAAAATGAAAGCACGGTTGTCTTTTATTATGATCCTTTAAAGACGGTCTATCGATTGACAGAAAAGGGAAGTGACCTTAACTTAATCAAACTTCCTTTACGAAAAGATTATGGTTATCGCAACGAAGATAACGTTTCAATCATATCCATCATGGATCATTATGCGAATGAACATAAAGTCGAAATGATGGATGAATTACTAAATTCTGAAATAATATCTTTAAAAGTTAGGAATTCATTGATTAAATTACGAAAGAAAGTCAAATGAAGACTTTTTCTATTGTAACGCTTGGGTGTAAAGTCAATGCGTATGAATCAGAGTACTATTCAGAAGTTTTAACTCAAAAAGGGTATCAAGAAGTTAAGCACTTTGAAGACAGCGATCTCATCATTGTGAATACATGTACGGTAACCAATCAGGCCAGTTTTAAAAGCCGACAGAAAATCCATCAAGCTAAAAAAATGAATCCTTCCGCTAAATTGGTCGTAGTGGGATGTTATGTTCAAAGCAATCACGATGAATTAAAAGAAAAATACAACATCGATCTTTTGATTGGTAGTAAAAACAAAGATCAGTTTGGTAATTTGATTGACAATATGGATCAACCATCACCATTTGAAACCAATATGCCACGAAACTTCGAAAGCATTCCAATTACTTCATTCAGAAATAAAACACGTGCTTTTGTCAAGGTTCAAGATGGTTGCAATCAATTTTGTTCCTATTGTATCATTCCATATACCCGTGGAAGAGAACGATCACTTCCTCATGAAGAAGTCATTAAAATGATCAAGCATCTTGAAAAAGAACATTTGGAGATCGTTTTAGCGGGTATTCATACAGGTAAATATGGCAGCGATATTCAAAGCAATTTAAGCGATTTGATCCAACATATTCTAGATGAAACACACATTCAACGCATTAGATTGTCTTCCATCGACATCAATGAAGTAGATGATCGTTTGATCCAACTGATTAAAAATGATCATCGAATGGCTCGTCATTTACACATTTCTCTACAATCTGGCGATGATGAAGTCTTGAAACTTATGAATCGTCCGTATACCAGCGAGGTATTCAGGAATCGCATTGAGCATATTAGAAAAGAAATACCAGATATTAGCATCAGCACCGATGTGATTGTAGGGTTTAGTAACGAAACTCAAGATAGATTTGATCAAACAGTTCAATTTATTAAGTCAATTGGGTTTAGTTTCTTACATGTTTTTCCATTTTCAGTAAGGAAAATGACCAAAGCAGAACATTATCCGCAAGTCGCATCTGATCAAGAAAAGAAACAACGCGTACATATTTTAACGGATTTATCCAAACAACTTCAGAAAGATCGGTTCAATTCACTTATTGGAACCAAGGTCTCTGTATTAACAGAATCAAGCGATGAGAAGGGTATTCATGGTTATAGCAGTGCTTATGATTCTGTATGTATTGAAGACAAGGCTTTAGGACTACATGCTATAATAGAATGTATCATCACACATTGTGATGAAGAAATCCTGTTCGCGAAACAAACATGAAACTAAACACACTATTTAAAAATGCCAAACCAATCGATATCGATTATTTAATGTCTGATTCTAGAAAACTACAAGCCAATTCACTCTTTTTCTGTTTAAAAGGGATGAAGCATGATGGACACAGTCATGTGAATCAAGCCGTTGAAAATGGCGCAGTAGCCATCGTTCACAGTGATGAGCTCGCAAATTATATCCCGTTCGTAGAGTATGTCAAAGTCGATGATGTTTATACCGCTCTTAATAAAGCCGCTACGATCTTTTATGATCACCCATCAGAGAAAATGAGACTTTTTGGAGTTACAGGAACTAATGGTAAAACAACGATCGCGAAAGTTATAAAACACGTTTATTCTAACTATTTAAGCTGTGGTTATATTGGAACCATCGGATTAGAGTACGCAAATGTAGTTGAAAAACCTGATTTTACGACACCTGAAGTCATTCAACTGAATGAGATCTTAGCTAAAATGGCCAAATTTAAAATGAAAGCTGTTGCTATTGAAATTTCCAGTCAAGGTTTGGAGCAACATCGAGTAGACGCTTTACGTTTAAAAACAGCTGTTTTTACCAATTTGACCCATGATCATCTTGATTACCACGGAACCATGGAGAATTACTATCAGGCAAAGAAGAAAATCTTTGGCTTGCTTAATAATGATGGTTATGCTGTTTTAAACATTGATGATCCTTATGGATTAAGATTGAAAGATGAATTGACTTGTAAAAAGAAAACCTATGGTATCACTACAGATGCTGATTATAAAGCCAATAATGTTCAATTCAAAGATGATTGTACGCAGTTTGACTTGGTTGTACAAGAGAAGACATATCCTGTGGTCACAAGTTTGTTGGGCATGTTCAATGTTCACAATTTGTTGGCAGTCATCGCAACGTGTCATCTTAATGGGATGCGAATCCCAATTATCATTGAAAATGTTAAGCAACTTCCGCAAGTTAAAGGACGTTTACAGCAAGTCAAAAGAGGACAACCCTTTAGAGTCATTGTCGATTATGCCCATACTCCAGACGGTTTCGAAAAAGTCTTTGATTATGCGAAAATCGTAACCAATAAAGAGAATAAGATCATTGTTGTGTTTGGTGCGACGGGTCTTCGTGATACAAAGAAAAGACCTATTTTAGGTGCTGTTGCGGAAAAGTATTGCACCAACATCATCTTGGCTGAGGAAGATCCTCGAACTGAGAATTCCTTAGGTATTCTTGAACAAATTGCTTCTGGAATTAAGAATTCTCGATATCTGATCATATTGGATCGATACGATGCGATTAGGCAAGCCTTAGAATTGGCCAATATCAATGATACAGTCATGATTTTAGGTAAAGGCCATGAAGATTTTATCCACCGTGCCAATGGTAAAGAACCGTGGCCGGGTGATATAGTAGTCTGTGAAGAGATTTTAGACAGATTAAATGATGAAAAGGAGAAACATCATGATTAACTCGTATATCGATCATACCTTATTGAAACAAAACGCTACGAAGGATCAGATCTTAAAGTTGTGTGAAGAAGCCAGACAATATGAATTCGCATCCGTCTGTGTTATGCCAACTTGGGTCAAGACGTGTAAAGAAGCACTATTGGGCTCTAAAGTTAAAGTTTGTGTTGCCATTGGGTTTCCTTTAGGTTCAACCACAACTGAAACCAAAGCTTTTGAAGCGCATCAGGCTTTGTTTGAAGGCGCTGAAGAATTCGATATGGTCATTAATATCGGTGCTCTAAAAGACAAAAACAATGATCTTGTTGAAGAAGATATTGTTGCTGTTGTTAACGCGACAGGTGGTTTAACAGTGAAAGTTATCATTGAAACATGCTTATTGACCGATGAAGAAAAGATTAGAGCGTGTCTGTTGGCCGTTAAAGCCAAAGCTCATTTCGTTAAAACATCCACGGGTTTTTCAACCGCAGGAGCAACTGTCGCTGACGTTATACTGATGAAAGAGACGGTGAATGGTAAAGCATTGGTTAAAGCAGCAGGCGGTGTCAGAACCTTAGAAGACGTCAATGCGATGATCGAAGCAGGTGCCAATCGTATCGGAACATCCGGTGGAGTCGCATTAATGACCCAAACTGAGATGAAGACTGCATATTAAACTTGATTTAATCAAATTAGTTGGTTATAATTGTAAACGTGCCGAAGGGAGGGATGTAAATGCCACGTATAGTCTTAAAAGATAATGAGAATCTTGATGATGCTCTGCGCCGCTTTAAAAGAAGTGTCTCTCGCAACGGTACTTTAGCTGAAACCCGCAAAAGAGAATACTATGTTAAACCGGGTGTCAAACGCAAACTCAAATCTCTAGCAGCTCGCAAAGCAAGCCGCAAAAAATAAGAAGCCACTGGCTTCTTTTTTATTTATAATAGAGATGTAAGAATGATGAGGAACCCCATTGATCCACAAAAACAGTTTAGCGCTTGATGAATGTACTTTTGAAGAGTTTCAGACCTTATGCGGTCATCAGGACGAAAACTTAAGATTGCTTAAACAGGTATTTAATGTTGATTTTGTGATCAGAGACAATGCATTGATCCTAGATTCTTTAGATGAAAACACCACCGATCATCTTAAACGAACACTGAACGGTTTGATTCGCTGGATCAAGATGGGCAAAACACCCGATGAACGAGACATCATTTACCTATCACACTGTGTCATCAACAATACCGAGGAATCATTTTTTAAACTCAATAGTAAGATTATAGGTCGTACAGCTTTAAATAAACCGATTTCAATCAAGACTTTAGGCCAACAAAAAATGATGGAAGCCATGGCTCATTATGACATGGTTTTTGTTTCTGGACCAGCAGGTACAGGTAAAACTTATTTATCGGTTGTGTACGCAGTAGATTTGCTTAAAAAGGGAGACATCAAAAGAATCGTATTAACAAGACCCATCGTAGAAGCAGGAGAATCCTTAGGTTTCCTGCCTGGTGAAATCAAAGAGAAAGTAGATCCTTATTTACGTCCCTTGTATGACGGCTTAAATGACCTTTTAGGCAACGAACAAGTCCAGAAGTACATTGAGAAGGGAACCATTGAAATCGCGCCTATGGCCTATATGAGAGGTCGTACGTTAGAAGATGCGTTTGTGATATTGGATGAAGCACAGAATACGACCAAGAGTCAAATGCTGATGGTATTGACGAGAATGGGATTTAGGACCAAGATCATCATCAATGGGGATACTACCCAAATCGACCTTAAACAAGACTCAGGTTTCATCCAAGCATTAAGACTGTTAAAGGGTAAAAAGGACATTGGATTTGTTGAATTGACCCCAATCGATATCGTAAGAAACCCGTTAGTTCAAATCGTGATCGAAGCATATACAAAAAAATAGATCGTGCATACTTTTTAGTTTTCCTCTTTATTCGTTTCAAAGATGATTCGTACTTTTTAACTTTTCAAAATTAATTAATTTGAAATTACCTAAATCATCATCGCTTCACAGTCTGTCATTATAACATTTCAAACCCCTTGCTAGTTATTTTAACAAAACCCTGTCTATTTACACATGATTTATGAGAAAGCTAAAATAATGAGTTAAAGGACTATGTTATAATTAAGCAGTGAAAACAACCATTATCAATCAAACAGAAAACAAAAACTATACATCTCTAAAACCAAGAATAACAAAGATCAATTCTAAAGTAACGCGACTTCTAGATTTGCCTGTTCGATTCACTTATTCGGTTGTTTTGGTCGATAGTGAGACCATACAACTTATAAATCGTGATTATCGTAAATTAGATCAACCAACGGATGTGATCAGTTTTGCTTATAACGATGGCATACAAGCTTATCATGAATTCTCAGATGAGATTGGAGACATCTTTATCAACTTAGACTTTGTGGTTAAGCAAGCCTTAGATTATGGTCATAGTGCAGAACGTGAGTACTTGTTTTTAATCACTCATGGTCTATTGCATTTACTTGGATATGACCATATGAATCCAAAGGATGAAGCAGAAATGTTTGATTTACAAAAGGAGATTTTAAATGACATCGCATCCAGATAATGCTCTAGTACGTATCTATAAGAAATTCTATTATGCATTTGCCGGTTTGATCGACGGGATACTGCATGATTTCAGCATTCAACTTCAGTTTGTGTTTGCGGCTATTGCATTGGTTATTTCGCTGATATTTCAATTTACGGTCATTGAAATAAGCATCCTGATGGTTTGTATTGGGATGGTCATCTGTTTTGAGTATCTTAACAGTGCGGTTGAGAACATGATCGATCATTTAGATTCGCGTTTTTCTAAACAAGCCAAGGCTGCTAAAGATCTTGGGGCTGCTTCTGTAGGATTTAGTGCTTTAATTGCTTTGATCATTGGCATTATGTTTGTGCTTAACCACATCTAGGAGGAGGATGATATGAATAACGAAGATTTACTTAAATTAGCATTTGAAGCTATGGATCATGCATATGCTCCATATTCGCATTACCATGTTGGTGCTTGTGTTTTAACCAAAGACAACAAAACTTTTATTGGGGCAAATATTGAGAATGCATCCTTTGGAGCTACCAATTGCGGTGAACGTAGTGCAATATTTGCGGCATATTCTCATGGTTATCGAAAAGACGATATTAAAGCCATAGCGATCGTATCCAATGGTCATCGAATTGGAGCACCATGTGGGATCTGTCGTCAGGTATTATCAGAGCTCATCGATGAACATTGTCCAATTATCTTATCCAACGGTAAAGAGACAGTGATCAAATCTGTCGCTGAACTTTTACCGATGCGTTTTACTCAAGAGGACCTTTAATGAAAGTCGGATTTGTTGCTTTGATCGGTCGACCTAACGCCGGTAAGAGCACTTTGTTGAATCAGATCATGAAAGATAAAATATCGATTGTATCTGATAAAGCACAAACAACACGAAACAGCATCAAGGCAATTTTATCGACAGAAAATGCTCAAATCATTTTTATCGATACGCCAGGCATTCATAAACCTTTGCATGAATTGGGTAAACAGCTTAATAAAACAGCGGTATCCGCGATGGATGGGGTTGATGTGGTGTATTTTCTTTTAGATGCTACTCAGGCATTTGGCCAAGGTGATCAATTTGTTTTAGATCTTATAAAAAGAGAAAATATTCCAATCTTTTTGATATTCAATAAAATCGATCTTTTGACCAGAGAACAGATGATCGTTAAGTTGACAGAACTCAATAAAACCGACTTATTCAGTGAAATCATTCCGGTCAGTGCAATCACCAATGATAATGTCGAAACTTTACTAAAAGTAACTCTTGATTATTTACCAGAAGGCGAGGCTCTTTATCCAACAGATATGATCACTGAGTTTCCAGAACAGTTCTTTATCACAGAGATCATACGTGAGCAAATCCTAATTTCAACCTCCGAAGAGATTCCTCACTCTGTAGCGATACTGATCGATAACTTTAAGGAAGATAAACATTCCATCTTGATACAAGCCAGTATTTTGGTTGAACGAGATTCACAAAAATCAATCATCATTGGAAAACAAGGTCAAAAAATTAAAGCCATCGGTTCTGGAGCACGTGCCATACTAGAAAAACGACTTGGTAAAAATATATATCTCGATTTGATGGTCAAAGTTGAAAAAAACTGGCGCAATTCAACCCAAAAATTGAACGCCATCAACAAGCAAAACACAGGATCTGACTACAATGAATGATGTGCTTAACGTTTATGTGCTCAGTCAAAATGATTATAAAGAAAATGATGCCTTATTGAAAACATTTAGTTTAGAAAAGGGGATCGTAACTTTTATTGCGAAAGGTTTACTTAAAAACGAAAGTAAAAATGCGGCCTCTTGTTTGCCTTTTTCTGAAAGTACGTTTACGTATGATGAAAAAGAGGGAAGTAAACTTCAGATCTTGCATAGTGCTTCATTAAAGACGTCCCATCGTGCTTTGCGCGAAAACATCAATAAACAGACCATCATGAGTGTGATCAGTGAATTGACTGAACAATTTCTAAATGACAATTATGATCCGACTTTGGCAATTGACATTTATCAAGGATATACTCAATGTATGAATGCGCTTGAGCAAACATCTAAAGGTAAACATGTGCTCGCTTATTTCTTGGTGAGTGGGTTAAGATGGCTTGGAGTAGAACCTCAGGTTGATGAATGTACGTTATGTTCAGAAACTCAAATCAACAGTATATCGATGGAAGAGGGTGGATTCATCTGCTCTGACTGTCAAAAAGAGATCCAAAGCCAAGTCTTTACGACTGAATTCTTATATGCTTTTAGGATCGTCAATAAAGTAACTCCAGATAACTTCAACCGTTATTTAAATTATCAGGAACCTGATAAAACGCTGATCAATTATCTCTATGATTTCATGAAATTTCATACCAACATTTCGCTGAAATCCTGGGTATTCCTTGAGAAATGGTCTATAATAAACTAGATATAAAGGAGAAAGCTATGTCAGTCAATTTTGAAACCATTGTCAATCATGCCAAAACGACAGGATTTGTATATTCGGGTTCTGAGATTTATGGAGGATTGGCCAATACATGGGATTTTGGTCCTTTAGGCATCGAACTTAAAGACAACATTAAAAAAGCGTGGTGGTTGAAATTCATCCAGGCCAATAAATACAACGTAGGACTCCAGTCTGCCATTTTAATGAATCCTAGAGTGTGGGAAGCATCTGGGCATCTTAAGACCTTTAGTGATCCTTTGATGGACTGTAAGCAATGTAAAACACGTCATAGAGCAGATAAACTCATCGATGCGTTTGCCCAAGGCACGATCAATGCATCAACCATGAAAAAAGAAGAAATGGAAACTTACATCAAGGAAAATAGGATTGCTTGTCCTAATTGTGGTGGTCATGATTTTACTGAAATTCGTCAATTCAACTTGATGTTTAAAACGTTTCAAGGGGTCATCGAAGACTCAAAAAGCGTTATTTACCTAAGACCGGAAACCGCTCAAGGGATGTTTGTTAACTTTAAGAATATACAGCGTACGATGCGTAAAAAGATTCCGTTTGGTATAGGTCAGATCGGTAAATCTTTCCGTAATGAAATCACTCCTGGCAATTTTATTTTCCGTACCCGTGAGTTTGAACAGATGGAGTTAGAATTCTTCTGTAAACCTGGTGAAGATTTAGCTTGGTATGCCTATTGGAAAGAGACTTGTTTTAATTGGTTGTTGAATTTGGGTGTAAAACCAGAAAATCTTCGTATTCGTGAACACGAATTGGCTGAATTATCTCATTATTCAACCGGAACAAGTGATATCGAATATCGTTTCCCATGGGGTTTTGATGAAATCTGGGGCATTGCGGATAGAACCAACTATGATTTGTCTCAACATGAAAAATTCTCTGGAGTTTCAATGGAGTATCTAGATCCAATAACCAACGAAAAGTTTATACCTTATTGTGTTGAACCAGCTGTAGGGGTTGAACGCTTGTTTTTAACTTTCTTGACCGATGCTTATGAAGAAGAGCAACTCGAAAATGATACACGCGTCGTCTTGCATTTTCATCCTGCTTTGGCTCCATATAAAGCAGCCATCTTACCTTTAAGCAAACAACTCTCTGATCAAGCTGAAGTCATCAGAGCCAATCTAGCCGAAAACTTTATGGTCGATTATGATGAGGCTGGTTCAATTGGGAAACGTTATCGCAGACAAGATGCGATCGGGACACCGTATTGCATCACAGTTGATTTTGACTCTATCAATGATGGGATGGTTACCATCAGAGAACGCGATTCTATGAAACAAGAACGCATATTGATTAATGAACTACAGTCTTATATCGCATTAAGGATTAAATTTTAAAGGAGAACTGTGAGCAAAATCAGCGAAGAAGACATCAACGGGATACGTCAAAAAGCCGACATCGCCGACATTATTCAACGCTATATTCCTTTGGTTAAAAAGGGTAAGAATTTTGCGGCTGTTTGTCCTTTTCATGATGACCATGATCCTTCGCTTTCCATCTCTGTTGATAAACAAATCTATAAATGCTTTGTGTGCGGAGAAGGGGGCAATGTCTTCAACTTCGTAAAGGCTTATGAAAAGATCAGTTTCTCTGAAGCTGTCATTAAAGTCGCGAATTATGTCAATTATGCACTTAAGGATAACACTACCTCAGATCTACCACAAATCAATCCTGAGCATCAACGACTTCATAAACTATTAAAAGAAATGATCAATTATACACAGTATCTTCTCAACACCAATGATTCCATTAACGCGAAACCTTATTTGATCAAACGTGGAATACATGAAGAACAAATCAAGAAGTTTGAAATTGGACTTAATTTAGATAAAGCTCAAACCACCCAATTCTTACAGGCAAAAGGTTTTACACTTCAAGAATGTGTCAGTGCCAACGTGTCTCGCATCAACGACAATGGACCTTCGGATGTTTTTTATAACCGCATCACTTTCCCAATCCATGATGCTCAAGGCAATCCAGTCGGGTTTAGTGCGAGAACGCTTAATCTTAATGAAAGCAGTAAATATGTCAATTCTTCTGAAACTCCTGTCTATGTTAAAGGAAAATTGTTGTATAATTATCATCGCGCCTTACCCAACTGTAAGAAACAAAAGCAAATTATCTTGGTGGAAGGTGTCACCGATGTCTTAGCATTTGATCGTGCTGGGATCACAAATGTGGTCGCAACCTTAGGTACAGCATGTACTTCAGATCAAATTCGCCTGATTCAACAAGCATCTACAAATGTCTTATTGTGTTATGATGGGGATGAAGCAGGATTAAATGCCACTTTTAAAATTGGCAAGTTGTTAAGATCATTTCGGCTTAATGTCGAAGTTGTCTTAAACAATACTGGTCTTGATCCTGATGAAATTGCCCAAAAGAAATCTTTAGAAGCCTTACGGTCCTTGATTTCAACAAACATCAATTTCACCGATTTTATCTTCAGTTACTTTTTAAAGAAATTCGACTTGAATAATTATACGCAGAAAAAAGAATTCGCAAAATTGATGATGGAAGAGATAACCAACATCAAGGATGAATTCGACCAAAGTAACTTATTGAATAAATTGAGTGAATCTACTGGATTTGCTCAAGAGCAGTTAAAAATGCTCAGTTCTAAACCCATCGTTGAAACTCGACCGATTGTGAGTTCAATGGCACCAAAATCGCAAAACAACATTCGTCAATGGGCAGATTTTGAAATCCTTGGGATGATGTTGAAAAGCATCAAAGCAGTGGATGATTACAAAGATAAACTGGGTTTCTTACCCAATCCGCAACACAATACCTGTGCTTTGCTGATTATGGATTATTATCGTAAGAATGAAACCTTAACGATTGCGGATTTCATCAATACGATCGATGATTCAAGCATGCTAAGGTTACTGACAGACTTGTCTGCCAACGAAATCTATTATAAAGATTACAATGAAGTTTCTCTAAACGACGCTATGATTCAGGTCAAGATAAGCCTGTTGGATGAAAAAATGGATCAGATAAAAAAACTGATCAAAAATGAACTCGATTTTGACGAGCACCAAAGGTATCTAAAAACCATGAGTCAGCTAAGGGAAGAACGACAAGCATTGCGTAAAGAAATAAAAGGAGCTTAATATGTCACAGAAATTCTCCAATATTACAGATTTAAAAGCATATTTCCTGAATCAGTATAAAACCAAAGGCATTTTGACTCATGAACAAGTCTTGAATGAACTCGAAGATTTTAACTTAAGTGATGAAGACAGTTCAAGCTTTCTTGATGATTTACTTAAACAAGGCATTCAGTTGACTGAAGATGTTGAACTGGTCGAAGACACTGAATTGGTCAGTACTCTACTAGAGGATGAAATCGATACTTTAGAAGAACATTTGGATGAAAGTGAAGAGATAGAAGAAACCATCAGTGATCTTAATTATAACGCGACGACTCAAAACAGAGTCAATGATCCTGTAAAACAATATCTTAAAGAAATTGGTCGTGTTGAGTTATTAACAACTGCCCTTGAAAACGTATATGCGGTTCAGATTGCGGAAGGGGTCAGTGCTTTAGCGGCTTTGAATGAAATATATAAGGATGTCTTTACGAGGATCCCTGTTTTCTCTAAGAAAAATCAAAATGTTTTGAGTTTATCCCAAGAAGATATCAAGAAAATCGAGACTTATCTGGTTGAAAACAAGGACTCCTATTTTGAGAAAGCCCTTCACCACTTTAAAACAACCTACAATAAACATACTGATACTCAATTCAAAGATATTCTTGATGATTTAGTTCAATTTGATACTTTCAATTCTTTAGATAATTATCTAGAGATTACTGAAATTGAAGACTTCGCAGTTTTGTTTAAAAGAGAAAGCTATATCATCAAGAAAACACTGAAGGCAGAATTCAACAGTGAACTGGAACACAATTTGTTGGCTCGGTTTTTCTTACATGCACTGTTTGTTTATTATCCACAAAAAACAGAAGAAATCACCGACATCAAAAAGATACTTAAGATCGGTGATCACGCAAAAGATGAGCTGATATCTGCGAACTTAAGATTGGTTGTCTCCATTGCTAAGAAATATGTAGGCCGTGGTATGCTTTTTCTGGATTTGATTCAAGAGGGTAATATGGGCTTGGTCAAAGCAGTTGAGAAGTTTGATCATACCAAAGGCTTTAAATTTTCCACCTATGCAACATGGTGGATCAGACAAGCCATTACCAGAGCGATCGCGGATCAAGCCAGAACCATTCGTATTCCTGTCCATATGGTTGAAACCATCAATAAGATAACACGTATTCAACGTACGCTGGTTCAATTGTATGATCGTGAACCAACAGATGAAGAAATCGCTGTAGCCGCAAACATCGGCATCGATAAAATTAAGGAATATAAGAAGAGCGGTCATGACATCGACTCGAAAGAAATTATAGAAGAAAACAACAAAGTCGAATCAACGGCTCGTTTAACTTCCGAAAAAGTTCGAGAAATCAAGAAGATTGCGATGGAACCTGTCTCTCTAGAAACACCGATCGGTGAAGAAGATGATAGTCATCTTGGCGATTTTATTGAAGATAAAGATGCGATGTCACCTGATGAATATGCCAACAATCAGCTTCTAAAAGACGAAATCAACTCCGTCCTAGAAGGTTTGACTGAGCGAGAAGAAAAAGTACTAAGATTGCGTTTTGGCCTCATAGATGGTCGTACTCGTACATTAGAAGAAGTAGGTAAACTCTTTAATGTAACGCGTGAAAGAATACGTCAAATCGAAGCCAAAGCCTTAAGAAAACTCAAACATCCCAATCGTTCTAAACGACTACGGGATTTCATGGATAAGGTTTAATGCTTTCTAAACGTCTAGATTGTATTCATAGCCTTATCATTCCTTGTGAACTTTTGGCAGATATTGGATCAGATCATGGTTATTTGGCATTACACGCATTAAAAAGTAATAAAGCCAAACGAGTCATCGCTTCTGATTTCAGACAAAAGCCTCTAGATCAAGCTAAAAAAACATTTGCCCAAGCAAATGTTTTTGACAATATCAATTATGTTTTAAGTGATGGACTAAAAAACTATGAGATCATTCCAGATTGTGTCGTCATCGCGGGGATGGGAGGGGATTTGATCATCAAAATCATTGAACAAGACTTTGATCGATTCAAGATGGTTGGTCAAATCATAACTCAAGCCAATACTAAATCTAATGTTTTAAGATCTAAAATGGCGCTGATGGGATTCTCAATGATTCATGAGAAAATTACCTATGATGGATTTTTCTACTGTGTACAATCCTATTTCTACACTGGATTATGCGTGGATATTGAAGAAACCCAAGCATATTTTGGGCTTCTATTAGATTTAAAGGATACTGTTTTCGTAGATTATTTGAAAAATCAACAATATTTACTTGAGCACATACTGGTTCAAAATCCAAATTCTAAAAAGCATCTTCATCTTTTAAAGTTGGTTCGTGACCTTTTAGATAAAAGGGTTGATTAAGTAGTCTTCTTTTTGTATGGTCTCATCTTGAGAGTAAGCTTTGATGAAGTTAACAACTGCATCAATAATGAATTTAGGAGTAGAGGCACCTGCAGTAATCGCAACTTCATGACACTGATCAAGAAGAGATGGATCAAGCTCTATTAGGTTTTGAATTGAAATAATGTTTTTGATTTGTTTGTTTTGGGCAATCTTTCCCAACATTTTTGTGTTGTTGGACTGATGATCTCCAATAATTACGATGCCATCTACATCATCCGGTAATTTTAAAATGGCTTCTTGTCTTAAACGTGTTGCACTACATGTTTCGTTGCTTAATATCGCATGTGGATACTTAAGACTCAACTGATTTAATGTTGCTTGGATATCAAAGATACTCATAGTGGTTTGATTGGTAACAAATATCAAAGAAGAATCAATGTTAGGAAGTGGGTGTCCAATTTCAACCAGTTTAATTTTTGTATCATGTAACTCTAGTACAGCTTCAGCTTCTGGATGACCTTTTTGGCCAATATATAGGATGTCGTAGTTTTGCTCAATGTATTTTTTAATCAAATCCTGTGTTACTAAAACATCGACACAAGAAGCATTTATGGTTTGTAGTCCTCTGGATTTGGCTTTGTTTTCAATTAAGGGACTGACGCCATGGGCAGAGAAGATGATAAAACCTTCTTGGATTTCATCTAAAAGCTCAAGTCTTGTCTTACCTTTAGATTCTATGGTTTCGATGTTGAGCAAAGACAAAGCAGAAGTTACGTCTTTGTTATGAACAAGTTCTCCTAAAATGCTTATTTTATCGTTAGGATGTTCTAGTCTTGCTTTCTTTGCCAATTCTATGGCATTATAAACCCCTTTACAAAAGCCTCTAGGGTTAACATCTATGACTTTAAACCTGTTTTTCATGCATAAACTATAACATATTTTGCATTTAAGGTTAAAAATCATTATAATGGTGCGGGAGACTTATGAAATATACCTTAACAACACTGAATACCGTTTTTGGATTTAAAGAATCTACATCCGTTCAAGAGAGCGTTTTTCCACTTGCGATAGCAGGTAAAGATTTGATCGCTGTTTCTAAAACAGGAACAGGTAAAACACATGCTTATTTATTTCCGTTATTCAATTTGATTGATACGAGTCAAAATGAAACTCAAGCTCTGATTCTGGTTCCGACCTTAGAATTAGCAAAACAAGTATTCAACATGATTCAACCTTTTAAGACCTTGGATCCTAAGCTTAGTGTAAAGATGATCACTAAAGGATCGGACAAAATCAATCCTGATACTTTAAAGAGTCATATCGTCATTGGGACATTAGGTAGATTAAAAGCCATGTTTATTGAAGAAAATGTTTTACAGATTCAGCGACCCAAAGTAATCGTTATCGATGAAGCAGATATGATGCTGGAAAAAAGTACGATTGATGATTTAGATGCCTTGATGGATAAAATCAAAGCCCAACATCAAACTTTGGTTTTTAGTGCCACAGTACCTGACAATCTTAAATCCTTCATCAAGAAATACTTAAAGAATCCTGAACAGATTTCAATTGATCATGATGTGAAATTTGATCCAAAAATCAAACATTTTCTAATTCCACTCAAACATAGATCATCAGATGTATTGTTTGATCTGTTTAATGTCATCAATCCATACATTGCTTTGATCTTCTTAAACAATTTAGATGAATTGAATAAACTAAGTAATGCTTTCAACGATAAAGGCATGAAGCATATCGTTTTACATGGCAAATTGAGTGCACGTGAACGAACACAGAATTTAACATTGATTAGAAATCAACAGGTTTCATATGTATTAACAACAGATTTAGCTGCTCGAGGTATTGATATCCCTGAAATCAGCGATGTCATCTCAATTGGACTACCTAAAGATCTCGACTTTTATATTCATCGCGCTGGTCGGACTGGTCGTACTGGTCGAAATGGTCAAAGTTATATTTTCTACACTGTTAAAGATGATCAAGGCATACGTCAATTGATCGAACGCGGCATCTATTTTGAACATCGTAATCTGGCGGATAATTCGTTACGTGAAATGAAGCCTTATGGATTCAAATTTACATTCAGAAAGAAAGAAGCCGATAAAGCAATTGCTCGTATCGTCAATCAGAAAAAAGTCGCCGTTAAACCTAATTATAAGAAGAAGAAAGAACAAGAGATTGAAAGCATCAAACGTAAAGCGCGTCGCGTAATGATTAAGAAATCAATCAAAGAACAACAACATATCAAATCTAAAATCAGTCAAATAGAAAAAGGAAATCAACCGAAGTGATTTCCTTTTTTATAGCTTGTTTTCTATGATGTACTTTTCGATTTCCATCTTAAGTTCTTCAACGATTGAAGCTTGAGGAATGGATCGAACAAATTGACCTTTTTTAAACAAAAGTGCTTCTTTATAACCTCCAGCAACCCCTAGATCAGCTCGAGATGCTTCTTGAGGACCATTGACTGGACAACCCATGACGGCCACGGTAATGTCTTTTTGGATGTTGTTTAGGTATGCTTCGATTTCATTAACGATAGGCAGCATATCATACTGTAATCGACCACACGTAGGGCAGGCGACCAAATCAGCCACATTTTTATATAAACCAAAGGCTTTTAGTAATTGCTTGGCGACCTTTATTTCTTCAACTGGATCATCACTGATGGATATCCGAATCGTGTCTCCAATGCCTTGATGAAGCAGTATCCCTAAAGCAGCAGAGGACTTGATTGAAGAAGATAATAGTGTTCCGGCTTCAGTAACGCCTAAATGAAGCGGATAGGGGAATATTTTAGATGCTTTTTCATACACATCGATGGTTAAACGAACATCACTGGATTTAAATGATAACGCGATCTCGTGAAAATCAAGCGAAGTCAAGATGTTGACATGTTCCCAAGCAGATTCGATCATGGCTTCTGCACATGGAATACCACCGTATTTGGCTAAAATATCTTTTTCCAGTGATCCACTGTTGATTCCGATTCTAATGGGGATATGTTTTTCTTTACAGGCTTTGACAACCAAAGCAATATGGTCCTTGTTTTTTATGTTGCCTGGATTAAGTCTTATTTTATGAATACCACTCTCAATTGCTATCAGAGCTAACTTGTAATTAAAATGAATATCTGCGACCAGAGGCACTTTAGACTCTTTTACGAGTTCTTTTATTGCGTAAGCATCTTCTTCATCGAGGATCGCTAATCGTATCAATTCACATCCAAATCCTTCAAGAGCCTTGATTTGAGCCACCGTCGCTTCAATATCTTTGGTCTTGGTATTGGTCATAGATTGGATCACAACTTTGTTCTGTCCACCTATTTGTAAGTCTTTTACATATATGCTTCGTGTTTCAGTTCTTTTCATATTCAACCTCTAAACAAGTATATCACACTATGATTTTACCCACTAAGTGTTTATAATAGACCTGTGATCAAACTAAAAATTAAAAAAACTCAAAGCCAAGAAGACAAAGATCTGGCTGATGTTAACTCAAGTAAAGAAAAAGAATTTAACCTAGATCGATCTTTAGATCGACGTTTTAAAATCATCATCATCACCGTTTTTCTATTGTTTAGTTTGGTATGGGTAAATTTATATACCTTACAGGTCATAAATAATCAGAACTACATCGAAAAACTTGAGAATTTCACCAAGACAACCATTGGTTTACCTTCCCAAAGAGGCATTGTTTATGATCGTTATGGCGATATCTTGGTCAGTAATCAAGAACGCTTATCGATCGTTTATTATCCACCAGAAGGGATAACAAACGCTCAAGAATGGGAAATGGCGACTCATTTCATTGAACATTTTGTGATTGACAATACAACTTTATATCCACGAGATCTAAAAGATTTGTTTATCTTTAAGTTTCCTGAGTTAGCAACAAAAAAGATCACTGAAGCAGAGTGGAAACAATACTATGATGGCGATTTAAGTGACGAAGATATTTATCAGTTAAAACTAGCTCGCATTACTGAAGTAGAATACATGTCATTTGATGATAAGACAAAGAGTACTCATATTGTCTATACACTCATGAATTCTGCTCCGGCTAAAAGTATAAAAATCATCAAGGACAATTGTTCGATCCAAGAAATTGCTTATTTTTCTGAAAACAACGCTGATTTTTTTGGTTTTGATGCTCAAATTTATTATGATCGGACTTATCCTAATGACCAGATGTTGAAACGACTTCTGGGAACAGTGACAACCAGTAAACAAGGACTCAGTTCTGATCGTTTACTGTATCATCTGGCTTTGGGTTATTCAAGAAACAGTGTCATTGGAAAAACAGGTATTGAATTGTATTATGAGAATTTACTTAAGGGACAAGAAAGTACACTTGAAGTTAAGTATGACGAGAACGGTTTAGCACGATTCACAGAAATTAATGCGGGAACGAATGGGCAAGATCTGTATTTGAGCTTTGATTTGAAACTCCAAGAACAAGTTGAGAAAATTGTTACAAAATGGGTAGACATAGCCACCAAAGATAAACAAAGACCTCATTTTCAAAATATAAATCTGGTCATAATGAATCCCAACAATGGTGACATTTTATCAATGGTTTCAATAGGCTATGAAAACGGTGTCATCGTCAATGATGTCAATCGTATATTTACCCAAGCCATGAAC
This sequence comes from Erysipelotrichaceae bacterium, assembly GCA_009773735.1. Classification (GTDB taxonomy): domain Bacteria; phylum Bacillota_I; class Bacilli_A; order Erysipelotrichales; family Erysipelotrichaceae; genus UBA2212. The sequence continues at coordinate 24,739 of WSYG01000010.1, read as the reverse complement.
ATTGGTTCTACGGTAAAAGGGGCATCGATCTATATGGGGTTAAATGAAGGGGTTATCAAACCTGGTGAGATCATTGATGATACCCCCATCAAGATCAAAGAAACGCCTTTAAAAAAATCATTTAGATATCTTGGTAAACTGACAGATCTTCAAGCCATTGCTTTTTCAAGTAATGTTTATATGTTCCATATCGCAATGCGTCTTGGTGGTGCTACCTATAAGTATGACCAGGGTCTCGATATCGATATTTCAGCATTTAATATCATGAGAAATTACTATAGCCAATTCGGGTTGGGTAGTTTAACTGGAGTCGATGTTCCATTTGAGGCAACTGGCTATAAAGGATCAGCATCTCAAGGCGGTCATCTCTTGGATTTTGCCATTGGTCAATATGACACATATACCATGATTCAATTGTCACAGTACATCTCAACGATTGCCAATGGTGGGCAACGCATCGAACCAAGACTTTTATTAAAAGCCACTGAAGCTAATTCTAATGTGATCACGTATCAAAACGATGTGACGATACTCAGTGTATTAGACAATAAAATGGCCATTAAAAGAGTTCAAGATGGGTTCAGGCTCTGTGTAACTGATGGTTTATGTAGATTATTTCAGACAATCCCAGTTCAGGTTTCGGCTAAAACAGGAACAGCAGAAACCTTTCTTATCGATAAAAACGGGAATCTTGTTGAATCATCTAATTCGCTTGCTGTAGCTTATGCACCTTCTGCTAAACCTGAAATATCAGTCGCATGCGGTACACCCAATGCATACAGTAATATTTTCATTTATGAGAATATTTGTACCCGGGTAGTATATGATGTTATGCAATATTATTTTTCTGGTAGATAAATCAAAAAGCATATGTTATACTAATTAAGCGTTAAAAGGAGAACAATATGAGAGAGAACATTATGTTCAAATGTACTGTTTGCAACGAAGAAAACTACATTAACACCAGAAATAAAAAGAAGCATCCTGAAAAGATGGAAGTTAAGAAGTTTTGCCCAAGATGCAATAAACAAACCATGCATAAGGAAAAAAAATAAGCCTCACGGCTTTTTTGTTATATGGACATTCAAACCGTCAAAGTTGGCATTCTTCAAACCAATTGTTACATCCTATCTATCAATGACCAAGTCATTATTGTTGATCCAGGAGCTAAGGCAGACCGAATTTTAAACGCAATAGGTCAAAGAAAAGTGATCGCAATTCTTTTAACTCATGCCCATTTTGATCACATTGGTGCACTCAATGATTTGATGACTCACTTTACATGTCCAATATATTTACACGAAGATGATGAACCACTATTAATCAATCCTGAATTGAATTATTCTTTTCCTAAAAGATTTGTAGTGGATGCAAAAACGATCCATTATCCAAATGCATTACAAATCGGAGAGTTTAATTTTGAAGTGATTGAAACACCTGGCCATACTGAAGGTTCAGTGTGTCTGATCATTGAAAATATTATGTTAAGTGGTGATACCTTGTTTATGCAAAGTGTTGGTAGAACAGATTTAAAAACAGGTAATCCAAGTAAAATGAAACAAAGTCTACGTAAACTTAAAGCATTGGATCAAAATTATGACATTTATCCTGGCCATGATGATCCCACCACTTTAAATCAAGAAAAAGCACAAAATATTTACTTAAAATAGGATAATGAACTTCTGTCTCATAACATTGATTATGAACACAGAAGTTTTTTTTAACACTTTGATTCTCAAAGCCATAAAACTTAAAAGTACGGATTTACATATCACCTTTAAACAAGGAGAAGGGCAGTGTGAACTTAGGTCAATCAAGGGGTTAGTTCATCTTAAACATATGCATTTTGATAAAAATCTTCTTGAGTATATTAAATATAAGGCAAAATTAGATCTATTAAAGAGCTACAAACCTCAAACAGGATATTTTATGATCATGATTGGTGATAAATCAATACAATTACGAATTGCTCATATTAAAAACAACATGATGGAAACGATCGTCATACGAATCATGAATCCACCTAATTATTTAAATATAGAATCCTTGTTTAGACCACTAGATCAAGTATTCATTGAAAAAGAGCTTAACAAATCATCGGGTTTAATTTTGATATCAGGAAGTACAGGTAGTGGTAAAACAACAACCTTATATACACTTTTAAACTCCTATAAAGATAAGAAAATCTATACCATAGAGGACCCAATCGAAAGCTATCATTCGAACCTAATTCAACTTCAAGTCAATGAACGTCAAGATCTATCGTTTGAATCAGCCATTAAGCAGATTTTAAGACATGATCCCAACATCATCGTTATTGGTGAAATTAGAGATGAAAGGGAAGCAAAAGCTGCAATTCGATGTGCATTAACAGGACATCTAGTTTTTTTGACAATTCATTCAAATTCAGCAAAAAAGACACTAGATCGTCTTCAAAATCTAGGGTTGAATTATGATGAACTTTTGTCTGTAATTAATTTGATCATACATCAAGAATTGCAAACAGATGGCAAAACTAGAAAAATGACTTATGAACTATTTCAACCTTAATTTCATCATTTCTTATGTTAAGAACTCTAATAGATTAAAAATCATCAATCATCAAATTCTCACTGATTTATTGGAAAGCGAGATCAATGATGATGAAATCATTCGATTGTTTAATTTTGACTTAAAGAATGAACAACACATCAGAAGTGTCTTAAATAAGTCATTCTATGTTCAATACCAACGTATTCAAGAAGAATGTGAACAAAGGAAAGCTTTACAGGTCATTCTATATTCCATGAGTTTTAAGAGAAGACTCAATGGAATATTGATCAAATCAATCAGTTATCCTCTTTTTCTTTTTGGTTTTAGTTTGATCGTTATGATCTTTGTCAATAGTGTTCTATTCTCTATGTTTGAAACACTCTTACTTTTTCTAGGACCAGTTTTGAACCTTAGACTTTATAAAATTGTATTGAATATGCTCATAAGTTTTGATGCTTCAGTTATTGTGTTTTGCTATTTGGTCTGGTGGCTAGCTACTTATCGTTCGATCACACTTTATAGTTTCTTATCATCCCATATCAATCATCATCTTTGGCAAAAACTTATTTCTCGAGAATTCTGTGAGAAATTTATCTATTTTTATCAATTAGGTGGAAACACAGAGCTCATTGTACGGCAAATACAATGGAGTTCTGGACAAGTTTTGAGTAATTTATGTAATCAAATCCTTATTAATCTCGATTCTGGAAGAGATTTGGGTGATACCTTTGGAATTATTGATTCAACACTTGAAACTTACTTCAAAATGAGTATCGAAGGGATGGACATCATAAAGTATCTTCAAAATCATAATCGAATTCAGGAGATTACCTTAACTCATCAAATTAAGAAGTATAGCAAATATGTATTGATCTATAGTTATCTGGTTATTACCATGCTGATTGTCATCATCTATCAAGTCATGCTAATGCCAATTCAAATGATGGAGGAACTATTATGAAAAGAGGATTTACACTTTTAGAAATGATTGTTGTCGTTAGTGTGATTACGCTTTTGTTTCTACTTTCAATTCCAAACATTCAAAAGGTATTGAATCTCTTTGAAAAGAAAGGGTGCGAAGCTCAATTAAAAGTCATTGATGCTGCAATTCTCGAGTACAAAATCGAATTCAAAGAAATTGCTGACAATATTGATCAACTGGTGGGTGCCGATTACATTCTTGAAGAACAAACATTTTGTCAAAATAATGATCGGATCGTCATCATCGATGGACAAGCTGAAATCGAATAAAGGCGGAACATTACTTGAAATTGTTCTTATATTAACTGTAGTTTTTGGACTAACTTCGTTATGGATGAAACCAAATCAATTGAGAACTCTGAGTTCAAATGAATTTATTTCATCATTGATTCATACCCAAATGATGGCATTGTACTTAAGAGAGAACATTGAGCTTACGACAGATGTTATCTCAGAGTACCCAGTTCGATTTAACGGCAGTGGAAATGTCAACATGGGTCAAACCATCTCATTTGGTAGAATCAAGATTGTCATTATGTTGGGAACAGGACGGGTACATGAAAAAAGGGTTCATGATGATTGAATTGTGTGTGGTGATGCTTGGACTTGTCATGTTGGTCAGTTTATCTTATAAAGTGATTCTAGAAACATCAATTTATGATCTGAACTATCATTTCATAACAGTTACAACTAACTGTGAAATTCTATGTGTTCTAAAAAAGCATATACCTTGATAGAAACTTTATTGGTAATAATGATGCTTCCATTATTACTTTCTTTGGCTTTTTCTCTTTTTCGGATACTGACCAAATATGATTATGAATTTACTAAAAGACAGAACTTTATTGGGATCATTCAAGTCAGAAAAAGAATCGCATTAAGTAGTGATATCTCAATAAAAGATCTTCGACTTCAAATGACTTATCGAAATCAACTCATTGAGATTTTTTGTGATGAAGATAAATTAATTGAATATTATGGTTATTTAGAATACTTGATTGGACTTAATCACTGTGAACTAGTAATAGATAAAGGGAAGATCGTGCTTAATTATGAAATCAAAGATGAACTACAAGAAGTTTTTTTGGGTTATGTCAAATAAAGGATTTGTGCTCTATCCATTTCTTCTACTTTTTCTATCTTTGATCATTTTAATTAATGATATTTCTGTAAACGAGTATAGAAAAAGAATAGAATTTAACAAAGCTAGTGAAATGGATCATTTCTCCTTAGTAGAAATAGAAACAATTAGGATGATTAAGAAGCAGTTTTTAAGTTTTAAACCAAAAGCATTTACAATAACCATAGGGAATTGGGAAGTACAGGTTACTTTCAAAGAAGAAACAGTTTTCATAACTTATACAGGAAAGTTTTTGATCAATGCAGAATTGGATTACGATATGGTTTTTGAGAATATCATGGATTATCGACTGATTCGCACTACCGAAAGCGATAGTCATTGACAAATTAATTCTATCCACTAAAATAGATATGTTAATAGGAGGTCTATTATGATTATCGTAAATGACTTAAGACCAGGAATTACTTTCTTATATGAAGACAATATTTTTATTGTTCTTGACACCCAGCATAACAAAACTGCCATGCGGGGCATGATTATCAAATCCAAAGTGAAAAATCTAAGGTCAGGTGTCATCAATGAAATGACTTTTACCGGTGGTGATAAAGTTGATCCTGCCCACATCGATAAAAATGAAATGCAGTATCTTTATGACAGTGGAGATGCGTTATGTTTCATGAATACCAGTACTTATGATCAGATTGAAATTCAAAAAAGCAATCTTGAGAAAGAAATGCCTTTCTTGAAACCCAATGATAATGTCAATATCGTGTCATATGAAGGAGAAATCTTAGGAGTTGTCTTACCGGATAAAGTTACTCTACAGATATCTACTACTGAACCTGCAGTTCGCGGAGATACAGCCACCAGTGCCATGAAAAATGCTGTGTTGGAAACAGGTCTAGAAATTAGAGTTCCTATGTTTATTGCTGAAGGCGAAATGATCATTGTAAATACTGTGGACGGAAAATACGCGGGAAGAGCATAATTTCTTTACAAATAGCATTTCATCCGTTAAACTATATCTATCTTCAGGGCAGGGTGCAACTCCCTACCGGCGGTATACCCCGCGAGCCCATTGGGCACGAACCGGTTAGATTCCGGTGGCGACAGTAAAGTCTGGATGAAAGAAGATAACAATATCTTTTTTGATATTGAGCCCTGGGATAATTCTGGGGTTTTTTGTTGAAAGGAGAAAAAATGAAAAACAACCTTCGATTATTGACATTGATTAGTATGATGATCGCATTGTCTTATTTGCTTATGTTTATGGAATTTCCGATACCAGCTTTGTTTCCGCCATATTTAAAGATCGATCCCAGTGATATCCCCGCATTATTTGTCGGACTGTTTATTGGTCCAATTCCAGCAGTTATTATCGAGTTTATGAAGAATGTCCTGCATGGTCTATTTAGTCCAAAAGATCCAAATTTCTCTGGAGAAATTGCTAATTTCTTCTTTGGGATAGGGTTCATCTTACCAGTTTCATTATTTGCGTGGATGCTAAGACATAAGTTCAAGACATGGACTAATACTAAATTTATGATTCGATTTCTACCTGCCTTTGCGGTAGGAACGATCGTCGCAACATTCGTTATGGCTTTGGTGAATTATTACTTTGCTTTCCCACTTTATGGAATGAATGGACATGCTGTCAAAATTGCCGGTATCATATCTGTTACACCCTTCAATTTATTCAAGGGAACTCTGATTACCATTGCAGCTTATGCACTGTATAGTCCCCTTAAAAAGCTGTTTATTAGATATTTCAAATAAGTTATCCACAGTAAAAAACCGTTTAAATGAACGGTTTTTTATTAACTCATCCACCTTATTCACAAGTCAGTCCTCCCATAGGGCACAAAATTTGTTATAATGAGCGAGAGGTATTTTATGGAACCACTATCACGTGTCAAGAAAAACGCCGAATTACGTCAAGAAGTAGAAAACAGTCGTGAAAGCGAACTGACATCTAGTGTGCTTTCGTCATACGCCACTCGACTTAATCGGATCAATCCCGAAATCAGCAGCATCGAATCCAACTCTAGTGTTTTGGATCGCAATCCATTACATTCTAGAGGGGAGCCACTTCGAAGTTCTCAAAATGATGAAAGTCAAATCGACCCTGCTTTTCATCACGACTTACTCAACGAATTTATAGATGAAGTTAAATCATACAACATAAAAAAAGGCTACTCTTCATCAGAAAACACGGAACAGTTTGTATTTCAAAAAACTGTTCAACCGTCTTCTGCACCTCAAGAAGTCAATGACGATCAGATGACTCAAGAGATCAAAAAAGTGATTGGGTCTCAATATGAACAAGAATTTCTGAATTCTGATTCTGAGTTAAAATCCTTTAAAGACGGTGAACTGTTTGAAGAGACCTCAAAGATCAAATTGAAACTTGATGATGTAGATAAAGAACTCTTAGAAATGAGCCAATCTGTTAATCATTCTTCTAGGACATTGAATTTCATTGTGTTTATGTTGGTGGTTGTGTTGATCGTTATGCTGGGAGTCGCCTTTTACTGGATCTATTCGACTCAAGGTTTCTAATGAGGATTAACATCGCCATTGATGGACCCAGTGCTTCTGGAAAAAGCACGATTGCCAAGCGTTTAGCAGAGATCTTGGAGTATACACATATTGATACCGGATCGATGTATCGGGCAACTGCTTATAAAGCTTTAGAATCAAAGATCAGTCTTGAAGATGAACCAGCCTTGATTGAAATGCTGCAAAATACAGAATTTGATTTTACTCATGAAGGTCAATTGATCATGGATGGCAAACTGATCGGCAATGAAGTCAGAAATCCAGCGTGTGACAGAGGTTCTTCTTTGGTTTCTAGATTACAAAGTGTTAGAGCCATGTTGGTCAGCATCCAACAGAAAATCACACTTAAAAAAGGATTTATTTTAGATGGTCGAGATATCGGAACCGTTGTGTTGCCTAATGCAGAACTTAAAATATTCCAAGTAGCTTTTTTGCTTGAAAGAGCGAAACGCCGTTATGAAGAATTTCAACTTAAAGGCAGTCCATTGACCTTTGATGAAGTCTATGAAGATCTTAGAGCCCGCGATATTGCGGATTCTACCCGAATATATTCCCCGTTAAAAAAAGCGGATGATGCGATAGAACTGGATACCAGTTTCTTAAGCGTCGATGAAACTGTAAATAGGATACTTAAACTGTATCAAAAAACAGTAGAAAGGTTAAACCAACATGATTGATGGCGTTATCGCAATCGTAGGCCGGCCCAATGTCGGTAAATCCACGTTATTCAACCGTATCGTTGGAGAAAGAATTTCCATTGTAGAAGATACTCCAGGGGTGACCCGGGATCGTTTATATGCCAAAGCCAATTGGCTAACAAAAGATTTTAGAGTTATCGATACCGGTGGTTTACAACTCAAAGATCAAGATTATCAAAAAGAAATCAGGATGCAAGTCGAAGTTGCCATCGAAGAAGCAGATGTCATTGTTTTTGTGACCAACGCTAAAGAAGGCATGACTGACGATGATCGCTATATCGCTAAGATGTTACATAAAACCAAGAAACCTGTTATTATGGCCATCAATAAGGTCGATAATCAATCGCTTATCGATGCTTCTTATGAATTTTACGCCTTAGGTTTTGAAGATCTTATTCCAGTCAGTAGTGTCCATGGGATTGGAATAGGGGATTTGTTAGATAAAATCATTTCCTATTTTCCCAATCGTGGTCTCAATGATTATGAAGGCAAGATCAGTTTTGCGATCATAGGAAGACCTAATGTTGGTAAATCTTCATTGGTCAATGCGATCTTAAACCAAGAACGAGTCATTGTTTCTGATAAAGAGGGGACTACCCGTGATTCGGTCGATACCCCATTTACCAAAGATGGTAAAGAGTATGTGGTCATCGATACAGCTGGCATACGTAAAAAAGGCAAAGTTTATGAAAATATAGAAAAATATTCTGTTTTAAGATCTCTGCAAGCCATTGAACGCGCAGATGTCATTTTATTCGTTGTTGATGGAATTGCTGGTATTCGAGATCAAGATAAACATGTTGCGGGTTATGCTCATGAAGCTGGTAAACCCATCATCATCATCTACAATAAGTGGGATGGTGTAGAAAAAGATGAATTTACGATCAATTCTGTGACACTTGAAATCCGCAAACAATTCATATATTTGAGTTATGCTCCAATTTTGTTTGTTTCAGCCACCACCAAACAACGTATCCATCAAATTATCCCAAACATCGACAATGTGTATAATTATTCGCAGATGAGAATTCAAACCAGCGTCCTTAATGAAGTTTTGGCGGATGCTCAACGCATCACTCCACCACCTACTCATAAAGGTCAACGTTTGAATATCTTATACGGATCTCAAGTCGCAGTCGCTCCACCTACATTTGTATTGTTTGTTAATGACGTCGCATTGCTTCATTTCTCTTACCGTCGTTATTTAGAAAATCGTTTACGTGAAGCTTTCATTTTAGAAGGCACTCCAATTCGTATTATTGCCAGAAAGAAGGAACTCTAAATGAAAATTGGTATCATCGGAAGTGGAAGTTGGGGCACAGCCTTAGCTCAAGTTTTAACTGATAATCGCCATGACGTCATGATTTGGGGTCGTGTTCTTGATGAGATCGTAGATATTTCTCGATATCACCGCAATGAACGTTTTTTTCCAGGACAAATACTAAATGACTCAATCAAAGCAACGATGAATTTTGATGATTTACTCGACTCTGAATTATTGATTTTGGCTGTTCCAACTGGTGCCATTGAAGATGTCAGCAAAAAAATCGGAAGTACATTCACTCATCCTGTTACGATCGTTAATGTCGCAAAAGGATTTCATCCTACCAATCATCAACGTCTTTCTTTGGTCATCAAAAACAATATTCCCCCAACCATTTTAAAAGCTGTTGTTTCTTTGATTGGTCCTTCACATGCTGAAGAAGTCGTTGTACGCTTATTAACCGTCGTCAATGCCGTATCTGATGATGAAGAATCATCAAAACTGGTTCAGAATACTTTCTCTAACGCATATTTCCGTGTATACAGCTCTACAGATGTCATAGGCGCTGAAATTGGAGTTGCGGTTAAGAATGTCATAGCCTTGGCCAGTGGCATCCTGAGCGGTCTAGGATACGGTGACAACGCACGTGCTGCATTAATAACCCGAGGTTTAGCTGAAATTTCTAGATATGGTGTATACTATGGCGCAAAACCAGAAACCTTCTTAGGATTAACTGGAGTAGGGGATTTGATCGTCACTTGTACATCTGTTCATTCACGTAACTTCCAAGCTGGTTTATTGATCGGACAATTTGATACAGCCAAAATCTTTTGGGAAACCAATGAAAAAACAGTCGAAGGAATATTTGCAGCAAAGGTCGTTTATGAAGAAGCCATTAAAAACAACATATCGATGCCCATCACTGAACAAGTTTATAAAGTCTTATATGAAGATGCTAAACCTTCCGATTGTATCCAAATCTTAATGTCCCGCGAGTTAAAAGCTGAATAATTTGTATAATAAGTGTTTGAATGCTATGATAAGGGCAAGAATGGAGGAAATTCTATGTCAAATGTAGTTAATAAGAAAGCTTTAGCTGATGCTGTTGCTGAAAGTTGCGGTTGTTCCAAAAAATCCGCTTTGGAAAATGTGGATCTGGTTTTAGACACCATCGTAGCCCAAGTAAAAGCCGGTAATAAAGTAGACCTTGCCGGTTTTGGGAAATTCGAAGTGAAGACCAGAAATGCAAGAGTTGGAATCAATCCAAAAACAAAGCAAAAAATTCAGGTACCTGAAGCTAAAGTTCCAGCTTTCAAAGCTGCCAAAGCCTTCAAAGAATCCGTTAAATAAGAGAGGTCACTGTGGATATCCTATTATATGTTGCCGCGATTGGTTTGGCTTTATGGGCCCAAGCCAAAGTTACCAATGCTTACGCCCATTTTTCTAAAGTGATGACTGAAAAAAGAATTAGTGGTTATACGGTTGCTAGATCAATCCTGGACTCGCATGGTCTCTCTAACGTAGAGATCCAAGTGAGTCAGAAGGGCTTGCTCAGTGATCATTATGACCCTAAGACCAATACAGTCAATCTATCACCTAAAGTCTACAACGAAGCATCCATTGCTTCTGTTGCAGTTGCAGCCCATGAAGTTGGACATGCGATTCAGCATGCTGAACACTATAGTTATATCGGTGTTCGAAATGCCATCTTACCGTTTGCGATTGTCTCCAGTTACGCAGGTTGGATCACAGCCATTATTGGGTTGCTTTCATCCCTTGACTTCTTGTTCTATATCGGTTTGGTGATGTTGGTGGTCATTGCGACTTTCCAGTTGGTCACTCTACCTTTAGAATTTGATGCATCAAAAAGAGCATTATTAAATCTAGCTGAAGGCAACTACATCAATGCGGATGAAGTCGCTGATTCTAAATCAATGTTATCAGCTGCTGCGATGACATATCTTGCTGCATTCGCTGCTTCATTGCTTCAAATCACGCGTTTATTGCTCATGCGAGGCAGAAGAAGATAATCTTAAGGTCCCTAGGGACCTTTTTTTTAGGAACAGTGACTTAAAGACCTTATGTATAAGTATGAACACCATCACATTAAACATTCAAAATCATGAAACATTGCCTGAATTATTGTATGGAGATTGCGGTTTTAGTCAAGTATATCTTCAGGGCTTAAAAGAAGGGGAATTGATCGTTTCAGATCAGCCTTTTTTGATCCAAAATACAGATGGACTATTGGTTGGGATCGATCAACGATTTACACAGCTTAAACATGTCAAAAACAATATGATCATCGATACTGTACAACTTAATTGGAAAGAAAGCTGTAACCCACAAACTGAGTCAAGTTTACTGGATATTAGAACATCAAATCAAACAATATCCTTGATTCAACCTTATGGGATCCCTGTAATATTGATGATCGTCGGCTGCATTTTTACAATATTCATCCATAGAGTCAGAAGAATATGAAACGTCAGACGTTTATAGTCATTCTAAGCAGCTTTCTATACCTTAGTCTCGTAGTTACACAGTCCAAAGCTTTGGCTCCTACGATGACCACCAAAGAGTTTCTGAACTATGAGATCCTTGATACAGTGATCGATTCTCAGTCGATAACGATAAGCGGTTGGGCATTTATAAAAAAGAATCAGCACTTCAGAAGTCAACTGGATCATGAGATCGCATTGGAATTCATCAGCACAGATAATACTTTCATTGTAAATACTACTTTAACCAATATTAGTATGACGAGTTCATTTTTATATGCTGGACTTAGCTATTGTGCAGAGAATCTATATTTCAAAAGTACATGTAATTACTATTTTGAATATGTGGGCTTCATAGCAGTCATTCCGTTAAGTAATTTTCGTAAAGGAATAAGATATAGTACCAACATCATTGTTAATGCTAAAAGTTCTAAAACTTACTTAAAAACTCCACTTTATTATCCAATGGAAAACTCAGTACAGTTAAAAATAGGGGATTACTTATATTCCATTGTTTCTACACTAGAAGATACAAATTTTAGAGTATTAGATACTCCAATTTATGCTCGCAATGGACCATCAAAAACAGCTACAATTTGGGCTCTTGGTACAAATTGCTCAACGACACATACCAATAAGTTGTATTTTAAGCTCAATTCTGTTTATACAAATGTAATTGCTCGATCAAAATCAAATAATCAAACATACTATCAAGTTAAAGCAAAACTAGATGCTTGTGTTGACACCAGAAGGCGAATTATAGAGGGTACCTCAATCACTCCTGTGTGGATATCTGGAATATTTGTTGAATATAGTGGATCACCACTCAAGATAAATTCTGAGCTAATTAATCAAAAACCTACGTTACAAGTGTCAAATTTTGAAGTTATAGCAGGAAATAGTGTTAATTTATTAGATTATGCGAAGTCATTTGATCCAGAGGAAGGCAATTTGACCAATAAGATCATTATTGAGTCTAGTACCTATCGAGATCTGCCTGGTCTCTATTCGGTTACCTATTATGTACAAGATAAGTATGGATACTTTGACAGAACAACAGTATTAGTCACTGTTATTGGATTGAATAATCATGTACCAAGCATATATGCTTATGATAAGACCATCATTCAATACAGTTTTTCCAATGTAATGAATGAAGTTACGGCTCATGATGATGAAGATGGTGATCTAACATCGTCAATTATTACTATAAATCAAATTAATACTTCAGTAGTTGGTGACCATAATGTATGTTACAGCGTTGAGGATTCAAAACGTGCTTCAGTCACAAAATGTATAATTGTATCTGTAATAAGCAATATTTCTAATCAAAACAGATTTAGATATGTATCAAAGAATAATCTTTTTTATCATGAAGCAATACCAAATCAATGGATCAGCAGAGTTAATCAGTTAATGACATTACTAAATGATAAAATAGTCCTAAAAACAAATGTATATTATGTAATATTTAAATAAAAAATATGTATAAACGAAGAAAAAGAGCTTTATAGGGCTCCCTTCTTCAATATAGAGACTATGTACAACTAATATGATCCTAAAGGAGTTGATTTAAATATGACTTACCGTATTCTGGAAGTTGAACTTTGAAATTATCGGCTACAGTGGCTCCTACAGCGCCAAAGCAGTTGCTTTCTTCAAGTTGTCCGCCGCCTTTTAAGGTTTTGCTGTAGAATAAGACCGGTATTTGTTCTCTGGTATGATCTGTTCCCCTGTAAGTAGGATCGTTACCATGGTCAGCCGTTAGGATGATCAAGTCATCATCATTGATTTTGTTTATCAATAACCCAAGTTGGCGATCAAATATCTCAATTTCCCTGCCATAACCTTCAGGATTTCTACGATGGCCCCATAAAGCATCAAAATCGACTAAATTCACAAAACAAAGGCCGTTGAAAGGTTTATCAGCCAAAGCAATGGTAATATTCATGCCATCTTCATTGGATTTAGACTTATGAGCTTCAGTAATGCCTTCCCCATCAAAGATATCCTTGATTTTACCAACGCTGATGACATCTAACTTTCGATCTTTGAGTGAATCTAAAACTGTATCTCCAAATGGTTTCAAGGCATAATCATGACGATTGCTGGTGCGCTTAAACTCCCCTTTTCGTGGTCCGATGAAGGGGCGGGCTATGATACGTCCTACGCGCCATTCTGGTTTCATGGTGAGTTCACGGGCGATTTCACAGGCTTTATATAATTCTTGTAAACCAAATGTTTCTTCGTGAGCAGCAATTTGCAAGACAGAATCTGCTGAAGTATAAACGATCATCGCATTTGTCTTCATGTGTTCTTCGCCTAATTCATCCAAGATTTCTGTTCCACTCGCAGATTTATTACCAATGATGGTATGACCGGTTCTCAAACTCAATTCATCAAGCAATTCTTTAGGAAAACCCGTTTCTGTAAAAGTTATGAAAGGTTTATCAATGAAAAGTCCCATTAATTCCCAGTGACCGGTCATGGTGTCCTTACCAAGGCTCAATTCAGACAGTTTGGTGTAATAGGCCAATGGATTTTTTGCCGGTTCTACGCCTTTTAAAGGGTGTAAATTAGACATCCCTAACTTTTGTAGATTTGGAATATTTAGTGGATAACTTTCAGCGATGTGCCCAAAAGTATCAGATCCTACATCTCCATATTCAGCAGCATCTTTACTGGCTCCTACACCTAAAGAATCCATAACGATAACAAATACTCTTTTATAATTCATATTAATCTCCTTTTCTTTTGGGATGAATCTTATCATAAGCCGATTTTAATCTATTTTCTTCGATATGTGTATAGATTTGAGTCGTTGATATATCAGAGTGACCCAATAATTCTTGGACAACACGTAAATCTGCCCCACCGTTTAAAAGTGAGGTCGCAAAACTATGTCTCAATTTATGAGGACTAATATGATGAGCTAAACCTAATGCTTTTTCTTTAGCAACCAACATCGTATAGACATATTGACGACTTACTGGTTTTCCTTTTGGGGTAATAAACACATTTTCTGTCTTATTCTTGATCCAAATAGATCTGGTCGTGGTGATATAGTGACGAAGATTGGATACTGTCAACTTCCCCATCGGTAACATTCTCTCTTTATTGCCTTTACCTAAGATTCGCAAAAAACCATCATCCAAATAGACTTGGTTTAGTTTTAAGGTTACCAATTCAGTCACTCTTAACCCACATGAATATAATAGATCAATCATGGTCAACTCTAAATCTAAATGACCACCCTCTTTACTTTCTAATAATTGATCAATTTCCTTTGTACTTACCGTTTTAGGATAACGTCTTGTTTTTTTGATGGTGATCATCGTCACTGTAGGATCATGTCTTTTTTCATCAAGTCGTGATTGAAAATGAAAAAGACCTTTGATGCTTGAGATCATTCTAAGCATTGATGCATTGCTTTTAAGTCGAGTTTCAGACTCTATAAACCGATTTATTGCTTCTGTATCGACATGATCAAATTCAACACCTAAACTATCAAAATAGTGTTGAACTTGCTTTAAATCGCTTAAATAGGAAGCCTGTGTTAGTTTTGCCTTACGTTCAACATATGTCAAATGATCAATATACTGACTGATGGCAGTTTCCCAGTTCATTATCCACTCACTTGTGCTTGTATGGTATCCAGCAATTCTTTGGCTGCATTCTTTGAATGATCTGATGCAGTCCCGGTTGAAATCAAACTAAGCTCATGAATACGTTGATCATAATTCAAGAGAGAAATTGTGGTTGACGTAGATACTAATCCTTGGTCCTTAGAAACCAAATAGTGTTGTGATGCACACGCAGCGACCTGTCCTAAATGGGTCACAGAGAAAACTTGTGATGCTTTAGCGATTTTATGCATCTTTTGACCAATCGCAGTTGCGATTCTGCCAGAAACGCCTGAATCGATCTCATCAAAAATAACCGTGTCGATTTGTTGAAGATCATTAAATATGACTTTCAAGCCTAACATTAAGCGTGATAATTCCCCTCCGCTTGCTACTTTGATTAAAGGTCTCAATATTTCTCCAGGATTCATGGAGACTAAGAACTCAACCTCATCATAACCAAGGGTTGTATCATTTCCGGTATTAAAAATAATCTTAAATTGGGCTTTTTCAAGGTAAAGATCGACACATTCTCTGAGGACCAAGCTTTCAAGTTCTTTCGCTTTGCTTTGACGTAAAACACTAACCTGATCAGCCAAAAGTTTGTATTTCAGGTAAGCTTCATTGGCTTCTTTTTCGAGTTTAGCCAAGATTTCATCACGATTGTTGATTAATGCTACCCGATCTTCAAGTTCATGTTTCTTATTTAAAATATCTTTGATTGAACTACCATATTTCTTTCTCATTTTGCTGATCAAAAATAAGCGTTCTTGAATGGCGTTGACATCTTCTTCATTAAAACTCAACAAACCCTTGCTTTGATTAAGATCTGCGATCTTATCGGTTAACTCATAATATAACGATTGGATCGAATTGGTCGTTTCAATGATGCGATCGCTTTCCGAAATGACTTTAAGTTCACGTATGGCTTCGTATAGCTTTTCACTGACCCCATCCGTTTCATCCAAAAGCGTTAAAGCTTGACCTAAATGGGTGGCTATTTTCTCAAAAGCCATCATTTCTTTATGTTTTTGTTCAAGTTCTTGTTCTTCACCTACAATTAAATTTGCTGCTTCGATTTCATTGATTTGAAAGCTTAAAAATTCCAAATCATCTGTATTCAATGAGCTTGATTTTTTATTGAGAATGTCTTTTCGAATATGATCATAGTGTTGATAAGATAGTTTTAATTCATTTAACATCTGCTTCTCATTAACAAAACGATCTAAAAGTCCCAAATGATATTTAACATTTAATAAGTATTGAGTATCATGCTGATTATGGATATCGATCATCAACGATCCAAGTTCTTTTAAAGCTCCAACTGTAATGGGTTGCCCATTGAGTTTTGATGAGGACTTCCCTTCTTTATCACACTCTCTAAGGATCGTAACCAATGATTTAGAGTTAAAGCCACGGTCGTCCAACCATGTTTGTATCGACTCGCGTTGGACCTTAAAAACGCCTTCTATGCTGGATTTTGATCCATCATTACCAACTGCATCACTTAGAAAACGATCACCTAGTAAAATCCCGATCGCATCAATCAAAATCGATTTTCCAGCGCCAGTTTCTCCAGTAAATACACTAAAACCTGACTTAAAATCTAAGCTGACTTCATTGATAAGGATAAAATTCTTTATGGTTAGTTTTTGGATCATGTCTACCTTAGATTATACATTAAAGTGTTAGTTTCCTGATGAATTCTGCTCGAAGTGACAATATTCTTAATGGGTTCGATTCTTTATAAGATCAATAAGTGACAGTAATGATTGAGGTTGATCCAGTTTAGTGTTGATTTGATATTTTATTTCAGTAGACAAATGTTCAAGTTGTGATTTTGCCTCATCAATTCCCGCCACCACAACATATGTTTTTTTGTCATTTTTAAGATCACTGTCTTTTGATTTACCGATCTGATTAAGATCTCCGTTTACTTCTAGTAGATCATCTTGGATCTGAAACATAACCCCTAGGTTTTCACCAATCTCTTGAAAGGATTTAATCAGTTCAAAGCGATTAGAAAGCACACAACCTAAAGCCAATGCACATCCCAATAGTTTACCTGTTTTATTTAAATACATTGTTTTGATGGTTGTATCTAATGTGTTCTCTGGATACATGTCTTGGTCTTGACCTAAGATCATGCCATAGATTCCCGCATTTCTAGTTAGAATTCGTAAACAAAGCAATTTTTTGTGTTCATCTAGTTTTGTGTCTAGAACAGTTTCATACGCAAGATTCAATAAAGTATCGCCAGCTAAGATCGCAATGGCTTCATCAAAAGCTTTATGTACGGTTGGTTTTCCTCGTCTGAGATCATCATTATCCATCGCAGGCAGATCATCATGGATCAAAGAATAGGTATGGATCATCTCAAGGGCAGCCGCAATTTTCAAATCATCTTCATTAACAGTAGATAAAAGACTAAATATCAATTGTGGTCGAATTCGTTTACCAGCACCTAAAAGCGCATATCTCAATGCGGCTTTGACTTTGCTGAGCGGTAAATCTTTGGTCAAACTGTCAAGCGTTTCTTCAAAGCGCTCTAAGTTATTCTGCGTTACTGGAATTGCCATAGGTTTTCATTAATTCCTGGACTTTTTGCTCAAAGCCTTTTAATTGAAGATCGCATTCTTTGACCAGTGCCAATCCTTCTTCAAATAAGGAAATGGATTGTTCAAGACTGGACTCATTTTTTTCTAGAGCCGTCACGATTTCATTTAATCTCTTCATTGAAGCTTCAAAGTTTTTCTTTTCCATAGGACTCCTTTTGGGTTACCACAGTACGGATTTCCCCATCTTTGATTCGAATATTTAAATCATCATTTATATTGACTTCTTGAATCGAACGGATGATGAGTCCGTCTTTAGAAGTGATTGAATATCCTCGTTGTATGACATTTAATGGTGAATACGCATTGAGTAAGCCCACACTTTGAGAAAATGAGGTCATTTTATAAGTCATGGTTGACTTCAAGGATGACAACACATTGTGTTTAAGGCTATTTAAGAGGCTTTCTTTTGTTCTGATAGATTGAAGTGCAGCAAACCTTAAGGCCTCATTAAGTGCCTTTAAACGGTTCTCATGGGTTTTCATCTTCGATGCATAATTGAATAAGCCTTGAGTCATCATCGTCAGATGAATGTTTAAATCTTGGGTTAATAATTCTGGATTCGACCACAATGAATACTGTCTGACATTAGAGAAATCTAAATGTGCTTTATTTAATCTTTGATGAATGAGTTTTATCAAGATCTGTCTGCTTTGACTGAGTTCATTTTTAACTTCACGGAAATCACGAATCACAACTTGTGCAGCAGCAGTCGGTGTTGCGGCCCTGACATCTGCGACATAATCTGCAATCGTCACATCGACTTCATGACCAATTCCCGAAACAAGTGGTGTGGATAAGTTATAAATCGTTCTCGCTAAGCGTTCATCGTTGAATCCCCACAGATCTTCAATGGATCCTCCACCTCTGGCCAAGATCAACACATCGTGATGTTGTGTATCCGCATACTTTAGACGTTCGATGAGTTGTAAGGCAGCCGATTCCCCTTGGACCAAACTTTCATAGACATGTGTTTTAATGCCTGGCCATCTTAGATTTAACGTTTTGAGAATGTCTTGTAACGCAGCTGTTTTAGCGCCGGTGATGATACCGATACTTTCAGGGTAGATTGGTATTTGTTTTTTATGACTTGGATCAAATAAACCTTCTTCAAAAAGCTTCTTTTTAAGTTTCTCAAACTGCAGAAACAGATCACCAATCCCATCAAGTGTCATCGCAGATACATTGATCTGTAAAGAACCTTGTGGTGGATAAACTGTAACTGAGGCTTTCACTAAAACCTTATCCCCTTCTTTGGGACCAAAATGGACACCCAACGCTGCATTGGCAAACATGATGCACGAAATCCGAGCCTCTTCATCTTTTAGGGTGAAGTACCAATGACCGCTGCGATGGGCCGTAAAATTAGATATCTCCCCTTTTATCCAAAATGACTTAAAAGTAGCCTGGCTTTCCAAGTTGAACTTGATGGTTTGAAGTAATTCTGATACTGAATAAGCACTTTGACTCATAGACAATCTAAGATACCATTGATAAAAGCATAACTGTCTTCACTGGAATACACTTTAGCGATTTCTACAGCTTCATTGATGACGATGGCACGGGCTGCTTCATCGATTGCATACTCACTGATGGCACACAATAAAATAGCTCTGTCGATGGCCAAAAGCCTTTCATATTTCCAATCCGGATTAAGATGCTCAGTGATGAATTGAACATATTCTGCTTTATTTTCCAGAATGTTATAGAGGTTGTTTAAAAGATAGACTTGATCCTCGGTGGTCGGTTCTAAACCTTCATCAACAATAATGGCTGCGATGGATTTTTCAAGCAACAAATGTTGATAGAGATATGTGACCAATTGGATTCTTAATTTATGTCGGATCATAGCTACCTGCTTTCACCTGTCTATTTTAACATAATCCATAAAAAAACGCCCTATTGGGCGCTAAAATTAAAGCCAATTACATTCACATCTACAACTTCACATTTGATGTCTGTCATATCATGAATCGATTTATAGACACGGTTTTGAACATTTGTACATGTTTTCTGTACATTTTGTCCATAACGAATCTTCAAGTCGATCGCTACTGAAACCTTACCTTCTTGGATTTTACAGGTAACGTGTTTTTTAAATGTTCCTTTATCCAATAAGATTCCCTTTTCTTCCAAAGCGCTTATGTAAGCGATGGAAGTGAATACGTCCTTTTTTAGAACGATGATGCCGTTTTCGTTGTCGCTGAGTTTGATCATGGTTTACCTATTTTCTCTGAACTCATTATAACATAACCATGAAAGTTATAAAATGTCTATTCTGCAGGCCACCATTTATCGATTAGTGCTTGTAAACTCCCATCTTTTTTCATAGATTCTATGGCAGCATTGACTTTAGATACCCAAGCTGAACCTGTAGGTAAGGCAACACCCATCCCATTGATGGCCGTTAAACCAGCATGTTGAAGTGTAAAGGCAGCTAATTCAGGATATTGAGCTAAGAATTCATCACCAGAAGCCTTATCGATGACTAAGAAATCAATTCTACCTAAAAGGATATCTTGAACGATGATGTCAAACTTACTGCGGATATCCAAAATCAAGCTGTATTCACTCTTTAACATATTCAAGGCTGATTCTTGAACAGTTCCCATTTGAGCAGATGCTTTTTTACCCGTGAGATCACTGATCGAACCATAACCTTTTGATGCTAAAGAAATGACAGTGAATGTTTCGCCTAAAGCCGATTCTTCTTTATAAGCTATCGAGAAATCCACAGATTCTTCTCTTTCAGCCGTAATCGACATACCAGATATGGCCATATCTCCAGTGTTGCCTTGAAGTGCTCCGATGATTCCATCAAATGATGTATCGACCCATTCAATGGTTACATTAAGTCTTTTAGCCAAAGCTTCTCCAAATTCTATGTCAAATCCTATAAATTTTCCATTGACGTCAATGGATTCATAAGGTGGATAATCAGCTGATACCAATACTTTAAGCCCATCTTTTTTCTTGGTCTGACACGCAGTCAGTAGCGTTGTGAGCACAAGGGCTACGATAAGATATTTTTTCATGGTTCTCCTTTTAGATCATGTTGAACAGAAATTCAGCTGCCCTTTGAGATTTTGGTTGACTAAAGAATAATTGAGTTGGGGTAACTTCTAAAATTTCAGCGTTATCCATGAAGATGATGTAGTCTGCCACTTCTTGGGCAAATTTGATCTCATGTGTCACGATGATGTTGGTCATCCCAATATGATTCAGTTTTTTGATGACTTTGAGTACTTCTTGGGTCATTTCTGGATCCAAAGCACTGGTCGGTTCATCAAACAACATCGCAATTGGCTTCATGGCCAATGCTCTTGCAATGGCGACTCTTTGTTTTTCACCGCCTGATAATTGATGAGGATAGTTGTTGAGTCGATTTTGTAATCCTACTTCAGTCAAGTACTTGATAGCTTGAATTTGAGCCTCTTCATTGCTTAACTTTTTGACTTTGATCAGTGCAAACATCACGTTATGTAATGCTGTCATATGCGCAAACAGATTGAAGTTTTGAAAGACCATCCCTATTTTTTCTCGCACTGTGCTTAATTTCGCTTTATCTTTAATTAAGTCAATGTCATCTACAATCACGGAACCTGTCGTTGGAATTTCTAACAGATTGATGCATCTTAGTAAAGTGCTTTTACCTGCTCCACTAGAACCAATGATCGCATACGTCTTTTCGGGTTCAAACTCAATCGATACATTTTTCAAGACGACAGTCTCTTTGAACTTCTTAGAAACATGGATGAGTTTAATCATAGCGCAGTGCCTTTTCTAGTTTCTTCCCAATGAAACTTAAGATGATATTGAGCGTCAAGTAAATGATCATGGTAATCAAATACGGTTCAAAATAGCGATATGTCGCAGATGCAATCAAACTAGTTTTACGCATGACATCAGATAAACCAATGATCGAAACAACAGAAGTCTCCTTAACCAGCGTAATAAATTCATTCATAATGGCCGGCAAAACATTACGTAATGCTTGAGGCAGAATGATGTTGATGGTGATGTCGAAGCTTTTGACACCTAATGCATGTGCTGCTTCGATTTGACCCTTGTCGATGCTTTCTATGCCTGCTCTTAAGATTTCCGATAGGTAAGCCCCTGAATTACAGGAAAATACAATCAAAGTCGAGGTCATCAGATCTGGTATCCAGCCTGTGATCTGAGGCAACCCGAAATGGAAGAAAGCCAACTGAATCAACAAAGGCGTCCCTCTGAAAAAATCTACAAAGCCTTTAACCAACCATTTGACAGGTGAACCTTGTCGTCCACCTAAACTTAATGCAAAACCTAAGATAGTTCCTCCAATGGCAGAAAGTGCTGCCAATTGCAAGGTAACAAGAACCCCTTGCCCAAATTGAGGCAAATAAGGCCAGATTTTATCAAAATTAATGTTCATAGATCCTCCTTCAATAAAAAAACGTCCTTGTATTTAACAAAGGACGTATGATCGCGGTACCACCTTATTTCCAAACAAAGTTTGGCAACTCAACACTTTAACGCAGATTTACGGATCTTCTTTTAGTGAAGATCAGCTCCAAAGTACGTTCCTTAAGTCACGCATCTTGCCTTCCATCAAACGCAAGTCGCTGGGTTGCAGAATCTTAAGTACTACTCTTTTTCGTAGCTTATGGGACTTATTATAAGTTGTTTTAATGTAAATGCAAGAATTATTTTCACTATTTTACAATTATTTACATTACTAAAGTTTCTTAACTATTTTGCGGGCATTCATATCATCAATCTTTAGTTGGGTGATCAAGCCTTGTAAATCTGCAAATTTCATTTCTGAGCGAAGATAATCGATAAAATAGTATTCCATCTCTTTCCCATAAAGATTATTGGCATAATCAAAAAGGTGGGCTTCAATCGATATTAAATCATCATCTTTAACGGTAGGATTATACCCTACCGCAATCATTGCTGGATATTTTATCCCATCTACAGCAGCATATCCTGCATAGACGCCGACACGAGGAATGACATATTCCTGATCGACTTTTAAATTTGCGGTTGGAAAACCGATTTGTGTGCCAATGCGTTTCCCATGAACAACGATGCCAGTGACTTTATACGGTCTACCCATTAACTTCTTAACCAAAATCATATCGCCTGCTTTGATCGCATCAATGATTCGAGTGGTTGACACTTTTTCATCCAAGTAATCAAATTCTTCCATGATACTACTTGAGATCACAGTTTGATTCTTTAAAGTGTTGATATCCCCTGCCCCTTTGTCTCCAAATTTAAAATCATAACCACATACCAAATGGTCAATATTGTTTCTATGTAATAAATCTAAAAAGGCATTAGGATTTAGTTTTGCCATGGAAACATCAAACTGTAAGGTGATCCAGATGTCAAAACCTTTCACTTCAGCTAATTTTCTGCGGTCATTTAACGTTGTCACATGTTGTATGTTATGAAGTCCCTTAAGGATGACCCAAGGATCTGGATCAAAAGTGATCAAGGCACTTTTAAGATTTTTCTGTTTGGCAATCGCCAATGTTTTATTAAACAAAGTTTGGTGTCCAATATGAAAACCATCAAAATAACCGATGCATCCTACGATTTTCTGTTCTTTGATGCTGTCTTTTTCAGTTGTTATTACGTATTCTTTCATTTACCATAAACCTCTCACACTTGTATAAGCATCCTTCTTTTCGTTCCAACTGTAAACAGCCAAAACTTCATCTTCATGCATAATCGTTAAAAAATCTTCATCGTGTTCTAACGACAGTATTTTACCATTTTTGATATCCGTCACGTTATCGACATGCACCTTTTTATAAGGTAAACCATCTTTAAGTGGAATTAAAGTATAATTTCCTGCAATAATCTGATCTATCTTAACCGCATCTTTCAATTCAAATGAACCAACTTTGGTACGTATCAAACTAGACATACAACCCACTGTACCAAATTCTACCGCCAAATCTTCACACAAAGAACGAATATAGGTCCCACTTCCGCAGACGACTCTAAATGTTATGTCTTGATCGACTTTGATAAGTTCTAGTTCAAAAATCTCAATCAATCTTTTTGGAACGATGACTTCTATGCCTTCACGATGATATTCATGCAAACGTTTGCCATTGACTCTAACTGCTGAAACCATCGGTACGGTTTGTTCTTGTTCACCCATGAATTGACTAAAAACAGCTAAGATCGTTTCATTCGAAGGCATAGCAAAATCTTGATTTTCAAGAACAGTTCCCCAAATATCTTTAGTGTCTGTTTTACTTCCTAATCTTAATGAAGCGATATATTCCTTCGTATCATGAACCAAGAACTGATTTGCTTTGGTTGTATTATTAAATAAAACCAGCATTAAACCTTCAGCATTTGGATCTAAAGTACCTGTATGTCCGACTTTTTCAAGTTTCAAACTCCGTTTTATGCGATTTACTAGGTCGAAGGAAGTTAAACCTTTTTCCTTATAGACCAGTAAGATTCCATTTTGTGACATCGGACTTATTATACACGATTCTATGATAAGATTATAGGTACTATGAAACTCCTTCTGCAAAAGATCTCACATGCTGACTACGATTATGACATGATTGAAAACGGCGATGTGATCGGTGTTGGTATCAGTGGTGGAAAAGATTCTACCCTTTTACTTTATGCCCTAAATAAATACAAAATCAAATCCGGTAAACAATTTACTGTCTTGGGTATTCATATTAAATTGGGTTTTAATGGAGATTCATTTGATCCAGTTCAAAATTATTTTAAGGATTTAGGAATCGATATTTTTCAAGTTGAATCGAGTGTCGCAAAGATCTTAGAACTCAATAAAACAGCAGACGGTAGGATTCGTTGTTCCTTATGTTCTAAGTTTAAAAAAGCTGCGGTCATCGCTGAAGC
>WSYG01000077.1 GCA_009773735.1 Erysipelotrichaceae bacterium | reverse complement strand
ACAAGGCGGATACATTCAACCCTGGATTATATGAGTCCGGTTGAATATAAAAACAAGTCCCTTATAAATTTTGTCTAATTTACTGTTGCCTTTCCAAATCTTAGCAATGATTACCTGATGGATTATACGATCTTAGGTGATACATTAAGTAACGGCAAAAAGATGCACAAGATCCTTGTCGCAACCATATTGGCCACTAACTTAAATGAGATTCTAGAATTCTTTGATAAAATCGGTCTACACATCTCCAAAGTCGATGTTTCGCTCAACAGCCTCATGAAATATGTCCACATCACAAAAATTGCCAGCAAAGATAAAAACACCTTAGTGACCGACATTAGTTCAACCTCAATTCGTCAGTACTTGTTTGAAAAAGGTAAATATAGTTATTACAGAACGACTAAAATTGCGGCTTATCAAGAATCAGAAGAACAACTTAGTTTAGAAAACACCACTGAAACCATTGAAAAAATGCTTCAATTTTCCTTATCTTTAGGTCAAAATTCAGGCATCGATCAAATCTTTCTGTTTGGATCTTATCCGAAAATAGAACATCTAAAAATCTACATGAACGACACGCTTAGTGTTGATACCCAAGTCATGTCTAGACCCAAAATGCTACACGAAAGCAAACACAAGCCTTTCAATCATGATTTTGTTTATGCTTTAGGATTGCTTTTTTCACAACGCATCAAACGTAAAAAAGACATCAATTTGATGTCACCCTATAATGCTTTTTACTCTAGAAGTTCAAACGCCATCAACTTCGATGCGATCTTTAATTCTTTGGCCTTCGGATTAGGATATCTTGCCTTGTTTGGCGTCATCATCACAACACTTCAAACCAATGCGGTCAACGGCAACATAAAGAAAATCAATGATTATCTTAATCGACCAGACATCATTCAAGCTTTAAGTGAAATCGCTGAAATGAAAACACATATTGCTTCGCTTAATGAGATCTCAAACGAACTGGACAGTATTCAACTCGTGCTTGATAGTATTCCTCGCTATACCGATCTCAAGATCCAAGATCTCTTATTCATCAAACCCGTGGGAATTGATTTGAATCAAATTACCTTCACAAACAATGTCATCACGATTTCAATCATAGCCAATGATCCAGGGTTAATCTATGAATATGTCCTTAAGCTCAGTGAAGTTGCGACCTTCAGTGAAGTGACCTATACCAGCTATCAAATGGATACAGAATCTATAAAATACTCATCAGACATTCATTTAACCTTAAGTAAGGAGACAAGCAATGAAAGTAACTAAAAAAGACATCATGTATCTGAAGTGGCTCGGGTTATTCTTAGGAATCTATCTGTTTTGGACCTACTTATGGTTACCGATGAACACAGCACTGAGCACCAAACAAGCTCAACTTCAAGAACTTGAAACCCGTTATTTGGTTGCTGAACAAACGATTCCGACTCGAAGTGTGGTGGCAAATCAAGAGAATGAAGCGAAAGCCAAAGCAGAGCTCAAATTCGCCAAATTCTTTGATGTTATTACGCCCGCTCAAACTGAAGCCATCTTGGTTCCTATGATCAAAGCTCATCGCGCAAAAATTAGTTATTTTCAAGTTGATGATGCGACAGTCGTTATTCCTCAAACCACATTGAAACTAGAAGAACAATTGACTTATAAGATCAAAGAATTGGTCGATATCTACAACAACATGACCACGCAAGATCCAAAACTACCCATTACCCAATCGCAATTGCTTAAGACACAAATTACCTATTTGGTTGAAGTGTCATTTGACGATTATAAAGCCCTATTAAAAACCATTGATGAAATGGAAGTTACGATCCTGCTCTCATCTTCCGAGTATGATTTCAATGATAAGGTCGCTGAATTGGTATTTGACATTTATTCCATAGAAAAAATTGATTTTGCTCAATAAACCACCATCTTATCCATCAAAAAGGCGTCAAAATTCCAAAACGAATTTTTTTGATGTAAAATATAAGTTAGAAAACAAACATAGAGGTTCGTTATGAAGCATGCATCCTTAGAAGAAATGCTTGTCAATGATAAAATCATAACCCAAGCCCAACTTGAAGAAGTCAATCTGATTCAGAAAGAAACGGGTCAGGCTACTTTTTATATCATTCTTGATCACCAGTTCGCAAAAGAAAAAGAAGTTTTAAGAGTCCTCGCAAAAAGTCTTAAAATGGATTTTGTCGACAATCTCATCAACAACATCAATTCCGAAGTCATTCGATCCTTCCCTCAACAATTGGCTCTTAAATATAAAATGTGCCCCTTAAGAGTTCATGAAGGAACCCTTACCTTAGCCACCAGCAATCCTTTCAACATCACCGCTACAGAAGACATCAGTATGCTTACAGGGCTTGCCATCAACACGGTATTGTCTACCAAGGTCGATATTGAGTTGGCCATTGATAGACTTTATACCAAACGCAGTGAAAAAAATGAACTCGGTGAAGACATCGCCAATGAAGGCGATGAAGCTGAAAATGAAGCTACGGTTGAAACTTCATCGGTTGTTAGAGTCGTCAATAATCTGATCATTGATGCCTATAAAGTCAATGCCAGTGATATCCATATCGAACCAGAGGCAAACTTTACCAGAGTTAGATTTAGAGTCGATGGCGATCTCATGCGTCATATCGATTTTGATAAAGAAAAACATTCATTGATTTCTACTCGAATCAAGATCTTAGCTGGACTCAATATCGCTGAGAAACGTTTACCTCAAGATGGCAGTTTCCAATTCAATCACGACTTCAAAAAAATAGACATCCGTGTCTCTACTTTACCTACGCCTTATGGAGAAAACATCGTCATGCGTCTTTTAGGCGCTGATCAAAACATCGAGTATTCCTTGTCTGGTTTGGGTATTTCTCCAACAACGGTTGCGACCATCGAGAAAGCCATTCGTGTTCCTCATGGGATCATACTTGTGACGGGTCCAACCGGTTCAGGCAAGACCACCACTTTATATTCGATCTTAGCGAAGCTGGCTGTTCCAACCAAAGCCATCAAAACGGTTGAAGACCCCATTGAACGTAAATTCGAAGGCATTACACAAGTCCAAGTCAATCAAAAAGCTGGATTGACCTTTGCGGCTGGTCTACGTTCAATCTTGCGTCAAGATCCAGACATCATCATGATCGGTGAGATCCGTGATACAGAAACTGCCGAAATCGCCATCAGATCCGCCATTACTGGTCACTTGGTCTTATCTACCATCCATACCAACGATGCTTTATCATCCGTCATACGTTTGGTCGATATGGGCATTGAACCTTTTAAAGTTGGATCATCTTTGGTTTGTATCATTTCACAGCGTTTGGTTAAAAAAATCTGTATCCACTGTAAGAAGAAAGTTGATCTGAGTACGACTGAAGCGCGTTTACTTGCTACTGATTTAACTTATGTGTATGAAGGTGCCGGTTGTCCAAAGTGCAACAATACCGGTTATAGTGGACGTTTGGCTGTCTTTGAGACTGTGTTGGTTGATGGACACTTAGAAGATTTGATATCGCGAGGTGCTTCATTAGAAGACCTTAGAAATTACGCAAAAGAGAAAAAGATCCCGATGTTAAGAGATGAAGTCATGAGTTATGTTCAAAACGGAACAACCACAGTAGAAGAAGCATTACGTATCTTATACAATGTTGAAAACTAACTAAAAGTGCCATAAATTGAAGCAGTAAACTTAAAGTAGACAACTCAAATAAAAAACATTTGATGATTGTCTACTTTTTTCATATCCTTTAGGAAAGGAGAAACCAATGGGAAGAA
>WSYG01000076.1 GCA_009773735.1 Erysipelotrichaceae bacterium | reverse complement strand
ATCTTTCGCATAAGCAGCGGTATGACACAGTGATACCAACACATGTTGATCATGAAGGTAAGAAATAACATCATAGGCTTTTGGTAATTCAGGCGCAATAGCCATCAAAACGATCTTGTTTTTAGCCTTTGTTAGGTATCTGTGAGTCTCTTCAACGCTTGGTAAAGGATAATGTTCATCTACAGAATTCTCTCCTCCACGAGCCCAGAAAGGTCCTTCACTATGGATTCCAAAGATTCTGGCTCCATCATTCTCTAGGTCCATCGTATCCGCAATGGCTTCAAAAGCTTCTTCACGAGCAGTAGGCAAGATACCAGTAACCCCGATGGATGTCAAAGCTTTAAGATAGCCTTTGACGTCACTAATGGTGGCAGGATCGGTCATTGACCAACCTCCATAACCATGATTATGAATATCAATGATTCCAGGAAGGATCTTCTGATTTCCTAAATCTTTTACGCTCTCAAAAGGTTCATTGCATAATGGGGATAAACGAGTTATCTTTCCATCTTCTATGGATAAATAGCCATCTATGAATCCACTTGGGGTCATGATTTGAGTTGATTTTATGGTGTAATTCACTTTTCCTCCTTGGAAAGAGCCACAACTGAATCATGGCTTTGAATAGATATAATGATGATTTGATTTGGTTTATAAAAGATTATTACATCTTGTCGATAAGCGACATAAAGTCAATATCGCTTTCGCTTGGAACCATTTGGGCATGCATTTTAATGCCTAAGCTTTGCAGTTTTCTAAAATTAGCAACATCCAATTCAGACACGCTGACCGAACGCTTAATCTGTTTTGTACCAGGTGCACTGGACATATTGCCTACATTGATTTCATTGAATTTAAAGCCAAGTTCCAGTATTTTAACCAAAACTTCTGGACCTTTACATACCATGAAGATACGGTCTCCGTCATATTTTTGAGCCAATAGATTTTCTACAGCACGTGCAACAGACAAGATCGATAGTTTGCAGCTCGAAGGACACGCCATTTTAAGAGCAACCTTTTGGATATCATCTTGGCTTGCGATATCATCGACGACCATGATGCGGTTTGCCTTAAGGGTATTGGCCCATGCGGAAGCGACCTGTCCATGAATAAGACGTTCATCAATTCTAATGTTTACGATTGTTTGCATTTTTTCTCCTTCATTGGTTATGGGCTACTGAGAATTCACCTTAACCCCATTTTAACACTTTCCCAAAATCATTTAACATTGTTCATCACTACGATCAGGTGAATTTCTTACACAACTCTCCCTTTAGCACATAAGGTAACTCCATAGCTCAACATCGAGAATACAGAGATACCTTATGTGCTTTTAGGAGATATGATTTATTTTTGATTAGATATGATTGATTCTATGCGTGTATTTCTTTTCGATTTCGAGACTGCGTTCAGTACCACCATCTACATTCGCACTGATTCTTACCGGAGGATTGAATCCTCTAGCGATCATCAGTTCTATGGCACTTAAAATGGCGGCTTGTAGTAAAGCAGCAGAGCCAATAGAGGAAGTTCCACATACCTTGGCATCTAAACCTTTAACTTCAATGGCAGCATCTCCATCAACAGAATGATTATCTAATATAACATCCGCAAACTCATACAAGAGCTTACCGCTGCTGTGGCGAGACTTCAAATTTTTCGACGCAGCGGTTGAAGTCACAACGATCAGTTTAGCACCAATCTTTTTGATCTTCATGGCCATCTCAATGGTCAGTGGATTTCTGCCAGAATTCGAAATGATAATGACACAGTCTTCAGGCAGGATCTCGACTTTTCTTAACAGAATGTCGCCAGTTCCTTCCAAGGACTCATACATCCCCATCGCAGGGTCTCTGATCAACTTGGCAGCAAACAATCCACCGGCACGATTGGCAACTTCTATGGCAGCAGCATATGAATGTCCACTACCGAAGGATTGGATGATTCCACCTTTTATGATCGAATCTGCGATCAGTTCGGCTGCCTTTGCGATATTCTCCGATTGATCTGCTTCCATTTTGGTCAGCATATCAACGATAAAACTAAAATATCTGTCTTTCAATGGGGTACCATGCCTTTCAATTAAGCGATAACTTTAAAGTAAGTTAAAACGATGGCACCTAACATAACGATACCGATCAATTTACTGATGCTCATCTTACGTTTAACCAACCAGTAGACACCGATCATAAGGACGACCTGTGGAAGGAAAGGCATGATCTTATCCAAGTTATCTTGGACAGAAAGTTTGACTTCACCGGATACGAATACGTAAGGAATCTTGAATTTAACGACGGTAGGGATCAAACCACCAACAACGACGAGACCCAAAATGGATGCTGCATTGGTGATATAAGCAAATTGATCCTTCAAATCGGTAACGATACGGATACCTGAGCTGTAACCTAAGTCGAACAATCTTGTTCTGATGAAGATAACAACAAAGTTCCAAGCGATCCACATCCACATCCCAGCAGCATTGCCTTCAACAGCCATATTCCCAGCAATAGCACCGAAAATCGTCGCAGCGATCAAAGCAAAGATGGTGTCACCGATACCGGCGAATGGTCCCATCAAAGCAACTTTCAAAGGAGCAACGGTTTCAATTGATTTAGCGCCTTCTCTTTCTTCAATGGCAATGTCCATCCCAATGATGATTTCTGACATCGAAGGGTTGGTATTATAGAATTGTAAATGCGTTTCGCAAGATTTCTGTAAAGCTTCTGGATCATTCTTATAGATTTTCTTTAATGCAGGATAAATGGCATATAGATAACCCAAAGCTTGCATACGTTCATAGTTCCAGCCTAATTGAAGACCCCAAATATGACGAATGTTAATGGCTCTTAGTTCTCTCTTTGTGAAAATTGAGTTACTCATCGACTTCTCCTCCTACATTTCTAGCGACACCTAATTTTTGATCAAGACGAACAGCATACATGTAGTCAGCCCCAGCAACGACTAAACCGATACCAGCAACTGCCAACATTGGCAATTTCAAGTAAGCAACCAGTAAGAAGCCCAAGATCAAGAACATGTATTTTTGAGCTGTAGGCAAGTAGCTTAATAAGATCCCAATCCCAACGACAGGAATGATCCCGCCTGAAACTTTAAGTCCGTTTACCAACCATGCTGGAACTGCTGCCAACACTTGATCGATAAATTGTGGGCCTAAAATCAAGACCAATAGAACAGGAACAGCGCGAGATAAAGCTTTTGGGAAAATACCCCAAATGTTTTGTCTCATTGCCAAATCATATTTTCTCTCAGCAACATATTTGTCTGCTCTGTGTTGATAATAAATCGTAACGTATCTGCGTAAGATATCCAACTGAATCATGAACAAGGCAACTGGAATAGCAATAGACAGTGCTAACTCAGGTGTCGTATTCAAGGCCAAAGCTGTCCCTACGATAGCCCCGACAACTGTATCAGGAATCGAGGTTCCTCCATAAGTAGCAACACCTAGCGTCATCAGTGTCAACGATCCCCCAATAAACAAACCAGTCTCTGGGTTCCCTAACACCATACCTGTGAACCAACCTGCAAATATAGGCATACTCATACCTAGATTAAACGAGCTTTGGTCCGTTGGCTGAATAAAAGCATACAAAGTAATCAGAAAAATTTGCCAGCCTTCAATCATTCTATTCTCCCCTTTCTTTCCACTTTTTCAAGTGATGGTCGCATCTGCGATTAACTATATTTTATACCTCTTGTATTGTTTTTACAATACACACTTGTATAGATATGGTAAAATTATTTAGGATTAATTACGATCCTAGATATAATTATCTAAAGGCATGATTATAAGG
>WSYG01000009.1 GCA_009773735.1 Erysipelotrichaceae bacterium | reverse complement strand
TTCTTCCCATTGGTTTCTCCTTTCCTAAAGGATATGAAAAAAGTAGACAATCATCAAATGTTTTTTATTTGAGTTGTCTACTTTAAGTTTACTGCTTCACTATGGGTTCATTTTTTTGTATCTACATTCTTTTCTGAGTAAACATATGTCACATTTTGGTAATCGTGCTGTGCAATGATACCTTCCAAAAAATAATAAGGCATGATGTGCAATGCCCCATTGTTCTTGAGGCAAAGCTTCTTTCAAGATCATTTCTGTTTTGGTTGGGTCCGCATCAAGATCGACCACACCATAACGAACAGAGACACGTAATACATGCGTATCAACCGCTAGACCAGGTAGATTAAACCCTACTGACATTATTACGTTTGCGGTCTTACGTCCGATTCCAGGCAAACTTTTCAATGTATCAAAATCACTGGGAATTTGTCCTTCATATTTTTCAACCAAGATTTTAGCAAGTTCTATAAGATGCATTGCTTTAGTTCTAAATAATCCTATTGATTTTATAATGTTTTCTAGCGTAGTTTGATCAGCCAACGCTAAACTTTGAGGATCTGGATAATTTTCAAATAAATGAGTGGTTACTTTGTTTACCGACGGATCCGTGGTCTGAGCGCTTAGAATGACTGCTACCGTTAATTCATACACATTTTTAAAGTTTAACTCACATTTAGCATCTGGAAACATTTCAGATGCTGTTGAAACGAGTTTCTTAATCTTTATTGCGTTTGCCTTCGTTGAGTTGTTCAATGGTGGTCTTATCTTTCTGCCATTGGGCTAACATACGATCTATATAAGTAAAGTTTACTTTATTGTACATTAAGGCCTCTCTTAACGCATGAACCAAATAAGCTCGATCCATCCTAGATAACCAATCGTTAAGTTTATCAATTTCAGTTGAACTCAAAGTCCGTTTAAATTCCTTTTGATACAAATCAATCAAATCAGAATCACTGGTTAAAATGGTCTTTTCTTCAAAAAGTCCATCAGTTAGATAGTGAACATCTGCCCCATTGACTTGAATGCTTAAATAACCTTTTCGGCTAAGTCCTGCCATCGCTTTATCCACCTTATCTGAACTAAGTCCACAGTGTTTGGATAGTGTTTCTAAACTTATTGGTCTTCCGCACTCATTGAAATGAACCAACTGTAAACCAACCAGAGCTTCTTCAGCATTGAGTTTATATTGATTAAGATGATCTAAAACCCATATTCTACGATCGATATACGCTGCTTCATACCATTTAGTCATACTTTTTGTCCACCTTCCATAGGATCGAATAATCATGAAAATCCAAAAGCCATTCCTGCGTTAATGTTTTTACCCAATAGACACTTTTATTTCTATATAATGTTAAGCTTATTTCAGCTTGTTCAATACCAGCAACTTGTTTAAACCTATCTAGGGCATTCTGATATTTTACAGCGTCCGCATTCATTCTTCCTAAGAGCTGTAAACTTTCATCCATGTGTAAGATTTGATCTTGAGCATTTGGTCTACTGCATTTCACACTTATGATTCTTTGTTGAATGATGACTTCTGAAATCCACTCACATTGATCATAAGTAAATAATGCTTCTGTTCTAGAAACAAAGTCCTCTCGTCGTTTGCGATCATAAACCTTAACTGCACTTACGTGATAAAAAAGTATCGATAAGATCAATAGAGTGCAAATAAAAACAAGGAGTAGTGGTGTTGAAACTTTTTTGATCCATGGCATGATACCATCTTATCAAAGCCCGGTCATAATGAAAATACTTTTCGCTGAATATTCAGCCAACCTTTTTCTTTAAAATCCAAGGACTGACAAAAAAGGGTCTTTATGATATGATAATTCGGATGAAAAAAAGAAAATTAAAACTACGACGTATCTTGATACCACTAACGGTTCTTGGTTTTATTGTAGGACTATATGTCTTCTTTTCAGCCAAGAAACAAGAAGTAAGCTACTTTAAAGCCCCAAATAGCGTACACATAGCGTTCAAAGATTTAGTAAGCGAAATGGAAACAAGCAAGACTGCTTATTTCTTTTGTACCGAAAGTAATGTTGATTGTAGATATGTCGATAAAGAAATATTGGATTTTCTTTTAATTGATGCCAATGTCGAAAAATTTGATAACATCTTCCTCGTCGATACTTCGACTCTGGGACCATCGATATTACCGTCTATTCTACAAAAACGATTTGGGTTCACTGATGTCCCTGCTTTTGCAATATTATCCTATGAAAACGGAAAAATTATCATTCACAGTGCGATCCAATGGACTAATTCTGAACCATTCACAGCACACGACTTAAAAGAGTGGATGAAAGAAAATCAACTTTGGTTAAAAGAATACACGAATTGATTAATTGGAACTGACATCATGGATGCCAGTTTTTTTATTGAAAAACTTGGATATGAAATATGTCCCGACAAACAAGACAATACTACCCAGATAAATCCACACTTGATTTTCTTGAGCCTGAAACGCATTTCCAAAAAAAGCAAATAGACCAATCATAACGACTTTCCCAATCGCGATGCTGATCAAATATTTGCGTTTAGAATAACGAGCTAAACCAAAGGCAAGATTCATAAAAGAGCTTGGGGTTGAAGGCAACATGCTTAATACGACAATCATCAGTGGATTTTGACGATTAACCCAATTGATGGTTTTATCGATGCTTTTTATTCTGTGCATCCTTTCATGTATTCCATAAGCACTAATGGTGCGATAAAACATAAACATAAGGGTCGCACCCAACATTGTCCCAAAATAGGAAGTAAGGAAACCAATAACCAAGCCATAAATATTGACATTGAGTATAACGATCAAAACTAAAGGTAAAGCTGGAATCAAAGATTCCAACATCGCTAAAAAGATAGGTGCTAGAATCCCAAATGATTCAATTTTATTGGATACCTCTATCCAAAATAGAGGATCGAGCAGTCTTGAGAAATCCATTATTGGATCATCCCTACAAAGTCATGACACAGTTTCGCACTTCGCTCAGATGCTTTCGCTAAATATTCAGAAAAGGACATCGAATTATCCGAGTGTAAAGCAATATCAGACAAAGAACGAATAATGATGAACGGAACATTGAATTCAGAAGCGACATTGGCGATGGCAGCCCCTTCCATTTCACAAGCTTGAGCTTGGGGATAATGAGCCATGATCTCATCAATTTGTTTCTGAGTACTAATAAATTGATTGCCTGATACCAAAGGACCATACCAGACCTTCTCATGCGTTACAAGCGTCTTAAACAGCTGAATCAAGGATTTATCCGCATGATAGATAAAACGGTTCTTACTTGAAAAATTACGTTCATTCCCAAATGGTGTTATGTCAAAATCATGATAAGTCAACATATCTGGAACAACCATATCAAGTACGTTTTGTAAAGGATCAAGTCCACCTGCTGTTCCTATGTTGATGAGTTGAGTGATGTTAAAATGATCCAAACATAAGGTTAGATTCATCGCAGCCATGACCAGTCCAATACCACTTTGAAAAACAACAACTTCTTTAGTATTCAGCGTTCCTTGATAAAAAATAGTCCCATGGATGTCTGTGGTTTTAGAATCTTTTAGATAAGTTAAAATAGCACTGACTTCTTCTTTCATGGCTCCAATGATCGCAATCATGATGTTTCCTTTCTAAGCACAAATAGGTACTTTTCTTTATCTTTAATATGACCAAGTTCAAAATCCGAATAAACATCAAATTTACAGTTCAAACTTTCCAGGAGTTCAACCATATCTTCATAGGGATAAACTTTCTGATTGAAGCTTAAGGTTTGAGCATGTCCAACTTCATCATAGAAGGCAAAATGATGATTAATCACAAGATCAGGAAGACTTAAGATCGTCCATTGAAATGGATGACCTAAAACAATGCCTTCTTCTAGATACTCTTGAATGAATTCTTGATGTCTATTTTCAGTATGCATGTCAAAGAAGAAGAAGCCTTTATCATTTAAGTGATGAAGTGCTTCACTGATCACTTGTTTTACCTCATCTAAGCCTAGTAGATAGTTCAGGCTGTCTCCAAACAATATGATTGAGTCATAACTCCCAAGTAACCTAAGATCGCTCATAGAGCCTAGAATCGTTTCACACTCAGGATTTCTTTTCATATATTGTTTCAACATGTCAGGATCAATGTCTAAACCAGTGATTTTAAAATGATTTTTCAATTTTTCACTAATGGTTCCTGTTCCACATGCCAAATCAAGACATGATCCTTTAGAGATGTATCCTAAAACAAAATCAGCATATTGATTGGATACTGTTTCATCTTCAACCAATGCATCAAATATTTCAGCAAGACTAATCGACATAAGTCTCAACTTTCTTATCAGCCCAAAGTTGATCCAATTGATAAAAAGCCCGTGAATCTTCTAGAAACAAATGAATCAGGATCTCAGGGGTATCAATCAAGATCCAACCACACTCAGCATCCCCTTCAACATGATGGATCGGATAATCCTTTGCTTCAAGAGCATCCATCACATAGTCGCTTATGGCATCCAACAATCTCGTATTATTGACACTGGCTACGATCATGGTTTCATGAATGAATAAACCGCCTTTAAAATCAAAGACGACGATATCCGTTGCCTTTTTATCAGATAATACTTGTTTAATCAGAAGTTGTTGATTTTGCATTGATTTCCTTTTGGATATATTCCTGTTGTTTTTGACGAACCAATTCAGCTGCGGCATCCAAGTCGATTCGGGCTAGAGCCAATTCTTGAGATGGATCATAATCACGGGTCGGTTCACATTTATCAGCGATGAAAATGACTTGAGAAACGGGATGACCCTTTTGGCCAACCACATGATGACCAATCGCATCCAGTATGACTTTATCTTTTATGCCTAAGCTTTTTAAATAAGCTTCAGCTGTTTTTTGGTGCCAAATGGCAGATGGCATCGTGAGATAAGTCGGATCGATACGCATAAGCCATTGCGTGGAAATATCTCGAATCCAATTCTTCGTACAATCATGAAATAAAGCCGATACTCTGACGTGATGAGGATCTAAATGATGAATCGCAGCCAACTCTAATGCCAGTTTTTCAACTTGTTTGGTATGCTGCCAACGTCTTTCACTGACCATCGATCTGGCAATGGATTCCATATAAAGTTCATGGTCAAATATGTAACGAATGATTTCAGGCGTTGTATCTTTTAGTTTGCCTGATCGAATATTCGTACTTGAAAACTGTTCGATCCCAGGTATCCTAATGACTTTCATGGCTGGATGTAAGGTCTCGTCTATTTCCCTAACAACCACCATGAAATCAACCAAAGTCAATAATGTTTCATGGTCTTTCCATTGTGAAAACTGAACAGACTGATCACTGCCAATGATCCATGTAAAGTGATGATTTGGATAAATGGAATGTAAAGCACGAACTGTATTGATCGTATAGTTAGGTAGCGGTAAACTTTCTTCTATCGTACATACTTTAAGTTTACGGTAAGGTTTGATCAACAGTTCCAGCATCTGTAATCGATCCTCAAAAGAAGCCATTGGGTTCTTTTTTAAGGGTGTAGAAAGCGTCGGTAGAAACCAGACTTCATCAAAATGCTCCTGACGTAGAACGGTTAATGCGATTTTTAGATGGCCTAAATGAGGTGGATTGAAACTACCTCCAAAACAAGCAATTTTGGTCATTGTGGAAATGATATTTTACGCTTTTCAGATTCCTTGTATAAGACAAAAGTACGACCGATCTCATTGACAATCTCACTGTTGGTGTGAGCACAAAGATCCAACATCATTTCACGAACGTCGCTTGGACATGACTTTAAAACACTGATTTTAACCAG
Source organism: Erysipelotrichaceae bacterium (assembly GCA_009773735.1). Classification (GTDB taxonomy): domain Bacteria; phylum Bacillota_I; class Bacilli_A; order Erysipelotrichales; family Erysipelotrichaceae; genus UBA2212. The sequence goes on along the minus strand of WSYG01000009.1, from coordinate 38,637 downwards.
TTCGTGGGCTTTCAGTGAGACTTTTGTACTCTCGATGAGGTTTAGTGTCAAACCATCTTTACCGATGATGACCAACGCTTTAAGGGGATTTGAAAGCGATTTAAGATATGATTTCTGTTTAGGTGTGAGCATTATAGGAGGGCCTTTCTAAGGGTAATTTCTGATTTAAGATCTGTTTGGATGATGATCGATTCGGCTTTGCCTTTGATGCTCATCCAACCGATCCCACTGAATACAACATCTGTGGTTTCATTGATTTTATTATAGCGTATTTCTGAATTCAAAGCAGTCATCTCAGGATGATGCTTTTGGATATAATCTAAAGCACGCTTGCCACATCGATGAAATGGACAGGTCTCAGATACGTAAAATGTAACCGATAAAGGTTCAGATGGAGTCAAAGTCAATATGATGAATGGGGCAATGATGTAGGTCTGCGGATCAGATACTTGAAAGGTCTTGGCTTTGATTGGCTTTAATACCGCATATTGATTAGCAGCTTTCAGGCTTAGTTTCTCAAGATAACCTTGAAACTTAAACCCTGGGGTATCATATAATGTTCGGCCTTCATATTCAACCTGATTGATTTTAAGCGTGGTATGTGGAAATGAAGATACAGTCAAAGAGTTGCTATCGGTGATCGCATTGATCAAAGAACTCTTACCAGCGTTGACCATTCCTATAAAGATCAAATCACCTCTTACGCGAGACAACATTCGTTTAAGATTTTCAATAGACGGTTTTGACTTTAACGAGGTTACCGCAACTGCCACATGATCGATTTTTCGATCAGTCAAAGATATGTTGACCATTCGTTTAATCTTCTCACGACTTAATGTTGACGGTAATAAATCTGATTTGGTGATGACTAAAACGATTTGGCGATCTTTAAAGTGAGTCTCCATCATATCTAAGATACGGGTATCATAATTCAATAGATCGATCAATAGAACCAAAGATCCATTGACCTGTTTCAATTCTTGAAGTAAATCTTTAAAGATGACCTCATCTTTATGAATGACCGTGACATCCCCATAATGTTTCAAACGAAAACATCTTCGACATATCTCATGTTCTAAATCTACAACATAGCCAATCTTATTGATATCCTTATTTTGTAGCAATGCGCCACAACCTTGACAGTTCTTACTCATCCTCAATCACCATGCTTTCTAAGATCCTAAAGAATCTCGTAATCCAATGTCTATCGATTATCATCGGTTTAATCAAATAATACGGTCTTTTCAACCATATGGCTAATAATACATCGGTCATGACCTGATCTCCGATCACAATGACCGAATTTAAATCGACTTGATGTTGTTTAAGATAGGCTCTTACTCGCCACGGAAATGGTTTAGAAGAACGCATCAAAATCGGTAAATTCAAATCTGTCCCAACTTTAAATTGTCTTTTGGTAAAATTATTCGTACACAAAAGTATCTGGTGATTCGCCGATATCTGCTTGATCCATTGGATCAGTTCTTCTGATATATTTTTATCAATAGGAGACAACAGTGTATTGTCAACATCGATCAACAAAAGCGCATGTGTGATCCCCAAAGCTTTAAAATGGTCAGAGTTCAAGTGTGTAAGCGTCGATAAGCGTTTGATCATCAAAGGTCAAAGTGGATGAATTCCACATCCTTATGTTGAGGTTCTTCTTCTTTTTTAGGTTCAATAATAAAGTCTCTGATCTGGATCTCTTCGATGCCTTTGACCAGATATAAGTTAGGACACACAACATTTTGACTGAAAGTAGCATCTTTATCCATCAATGGGACATCTTTTGAGCTGCGCCAATTGGCTTTTTGATGGGTGATCTTGATCTCATCATAACTGCCTAAGATCATTCCATCATCGATAAACTGAGGATTTGATTTTACACGCTTAGCAATCAATTCACCTTTCGCAGGACGATTGAAGGATTTTAATTCACTTAGTTTGATGCGTTTCATCAAACTGTTCTCAGTCTTAAGCAAGACTGCATTTCCACCGTTACGTAAAGCAAGTCCAAAAGCCATCCTATCTTCAGTTAGATTCATGGCTTTTACACCCTTGGCTTTGGTTTGCATGACTGAAATGTCATCAAAATCATAACGAACCATAAAGCCATTCTTAGAGCACAGTAAGACTTCTTCTCCATAATACAAGGCAATGGCACTGACCAATTTATCACCTTTGGTCAACAACATCGCATCATAAGTCTTGTTCAACCGGGTCACTTCAAAGTCTTTGATCAGCGATTTTTTAACAAAACCATTCTGACTCAAAGTAAGGATATAGGCTTGTGTATCAAAGGTTTTGATGGTGAAGGCTGCGATGACTTTCTCATGATCATCTGATTTGACGTAATGACTGAAATGACTTCCTAGGTCTTTCCATTTACTATCATCCAAGGTGTAGACAGGAATCAATGCATAGGAACCTTGATCGGTAATCAACAGAAGCTGATCATAGGTCTCTGTTTCTAAAACCCCAATCAATTGATCCCCTTCTTTGATGGCTGGATCAACAGCTTCTGAAGCTTGATAGGAACGTAAAGACACTCTTTTGACATATCCGTCTTTACTGATGGTGATCATGACTCGTTCATTTGGAATCATGGACAACTTATCAATGACAATCTCTTGAACATCGTTTTCGATTTTGGTTCGTCTTGTTATGGGGAATTGATCACGAATGGTCTTCATTTCTTTGATGACCACAGATTTTAAAATCTCTGGACTGGAAATGACGCCACTCAGGAAATTCATGGTGTTTTGTAGTTGTGCCAATTCTTCTTTGATTTCTAAGATATCGGTATTGGTCAAACGATACAGACGCAATGAAACAATGGCTTCTGCTTGGGCTTCCGTAAATATGAATCGTTCGATCAATTTTACTTTAGCGTCGCCTTTATCTTTAGATGATCGAATCAACGCAATGATTTCATCCAGGACACTGATGGCTTTGATGAGTCCTTCTAACACATGAGCTTTGGCTTTCAATTCATCATACAAAGCCACAGAACGCTTTAAGACCACTTCTTTTCTAAAGGCAATGAAATCATCTAAGATCTGGATCAAACCGCACTGTACAGGTCTCTGTTGGATGATAGAGACCATATTGTAGTTAAAGTAGACTTGCAGGTCTGTATTTTTATATAAGTAGTTTAAAATCAATTGAGGATCATTTTCTTTTTTGATCTCAACGACGATTTTTAAACCATTACGATCAGATTCATCGCGAATATCAACAATACCTTCAATCGATCGATTCAAACGGATATCATCCATTTTCTTAACAAGACCTGATTTGATGACTTCATAAGGGATCTCAGTGATCGTTAAGACATGATTATGTTTGTTGACTGTTGATGTTACTTTTGAGCGTATGACGATTCGTCCTTTTCCAGTTTCAAATGCATCTTGGATCCCACTGATGCCTTGTACGATCCCGCCTGTAGGAAAATCAGGGCCTTTAACGATCTGCATCAAATCCGCAAGCGTACAGTTTGGATTGCCCATTCTCGCGATCGTCGCATCGATGATTTCAGTGATGTTGTGAGGTGGAATGTTGGTTGCATAACCAGCCGCAATACCCATCGCTCCATTGATCAACAGCTGTGGGATACGTGCAGGTAATACAACAGGTTCAATGGAAGTATCATCAAAATTCGGCGCAAAATTAACCGTAAATTTAGATAAATCTTCAAGCAAATGACCTGAAAATTGTGATAACCGAGCTTCAGTATACCGCATCGCAGCGGCTGGATCATCATCGATCGATCCATTGTTGCCTTGCATATCGACCAGCAGAAGATTCATTTTCCAAGGTTGAGACATTCTGACCATGGCTTCATAAACACTGGAATCCCCATGCGGATGAAAATTACCGATGACCAACCCAACAGTTTTTGCCGATTTACGATATCCCTTATCAAACGTATTCCCATCTTCATACATGGCATATAGAATACGGCGCTGTACAGGCTTTAATCCATCACGGACATCTGGCAACGCTCTTTCTTGAATGATGTATTTGGAGTAACGTGCAAAGCGATCTTCCATAATGGATTCTAAAGAATGTTGACTATGTTCATTTTCTTTGTCCATTATAAGACCTCCTTACTGAAATCATCATCTAAGGTAAATTCAACATGATCTTCGATCCATGTTCTACGAATAGACGCATTGTCACCCATTAAAATATTAACGGTCTTTTGAGCCATGATCGCATCACCTAAGGTAACATTAACCAAAGTCCGATGACTTGGATCCATGGTCGTTTCCCACAACTGGTCCGCATTCATTTCACCCAAACCTTTATAGCGCTGGATCTCAACTTTTCCATTTTTCGCCACAAATTCTTTTAAGGCAAGCTCATCAAAAGCATATTGAACGACTTTGCCTTTGGTCATCTTATATAAAGGCGGTTGCGCCAAATAAACATTTCCAGCTTCAATCAGCGGTCGCATGTATCGATAAAAGAAAGTCAATAATAAAACTTGAATATGGGCTCCATCTGTATCCGCATCGGTCATGATGATGATCTTACCGTAATTGATGTCTTCAATCTCAAAATCAGGACCTACACCTGCACCTATTGCATGAATCAAGGTATTGAGTTCTTCATTTTTCTCAATATCTGCGATGGATTTCTTTTCAGTGTTTAAAACTTTACCTCTTAAAGGTAAGATCGCTTGGGTCTTTGAATCTCTGCCTTGTTTGGCTGAACCACCAGCAGAATCGCCTTCAACCAAAAAGAGTTCATTCTTACGATGATCGCGAGATTGAGCAGGTGCTAATTTACCTGATAAAATACGCTCTGATTTACCGGATTGTTTACCCTTACGGGCTTCTTCTCTGGCTTTACGTGAAGCTTCTCTGGCTAAAGCAGCTTTTTGGACCTTCTTTATGATATTCGTTGCGAATTCACGATGTTCTTCAAGATAATAATTCATCTTTTCGATTACGAAATTTTCAACAGCAGTTTTCGCATCAGGTGTCCCTAGTCTGCCTTTGGTCTGTCCTTCAAATTGAAGTAAATTCTCAGGGATTGAAACAGATACGATGGCTGTACAACCTTCTCTGACATCATTGCCTTCAAAGTTTTTATCTTTATCTTTTAAGATTCCGATCTTTCGCGCAAAATCATTCATGACTTTGGTCATGGCTGTTTTATAACCGATCTCATGGGTTCCCCCATCGCTTGTCCTGACTAAATTGACAAATGAATAGGTATTTTCTTGATAGTCATCGGTGTATTGTAAAGCGACCTGAATCCCGATCTCATTGACTTTACCTTCAAAGGTCAAAGGATCGCTCATTGAGATCTTGTCTTCATTGAGATATTCAAGGAATGCTTTTAGTCCATCTGTATAATGATAGACTTCTGTTTTATTGGTTCTTTCATCGATGACTTTCATCGAAATGTCCTTAAGCAAATAAGCACTTTCTCGCGCTCTTTCATTGATCAAGGCAACATTATATTCATAATGCCCAAACACTTTAGGATCAGCTTTAAATCGAACGACAGAGCCTGTTTTATTGGTTTTCTGAAGGGTAACCAAAGGACTGATTTTTCGTCCACCTTCAGTAAATCTCATAGAGTGATATGATCCACCATATGCAACTGTTACTTCAAGCCATTCACTTAAAGCATTGACGACCGATGCCCCAACACCATGTAGACCCCCTGCTGTTTTATATCCATTCTCGGCTGAGAATTTTCCACCCGCATGAAGCACGGTAAAAATAACTTCAAGTGTATTCTTACCTGAGCTATGTTGTCCGACGGGCATGCCTCGTCCTTCATCTTCGATCTTGATCACATTGTCTTTTTCAATGGTGATGGTTATGTTTCTGCCAAATCCATTCAAGGCTTCATCGATTGCATTATCGACGATTTCCCACACCAAATGGTGAAGTCCCCTCGAGTCGGTTGAACCGATATACATACCAGGTCTTTTGCGTACAGCTTCTAGACCTTCAAGGATCTGTATACTACTTTCGTCATATTTTCTTTCAACGGCCATGGGTGATCCTCATACCTCTCTATTATACAACAAAGCCACTGCGCATAACAGTTCACTGGTTAAGGAAATTTGTTATAATAGAGCCGAAAGAAGAGGAGTTCTATGGACACAACCCTGATCTTAACTCTAATTTTTGTTTATTTGATCGCTTATCTGTTTGGTTCAATCCCCTTCGCTTTGATCGTAGGAAAGGTCTTCTATAAAACAGATATCCGTAATTTTGGATCAGGTAATTTAGGTGGAACCAATGCGGGTCGCGTCTTGGGTAAAGTTGCTGGAGTTACTGTCGCATTCCTTGATTTATTCAAAGCATTTCTGGTCATGTGGGTCGCCATCATGTTCTTACCTGATTATCCTGGGTATGTGGCTTTTGCGGGAGTATTCGCAGCCATAGGCCATTGTTATCCGATCTTCGCTCAATTCAGAGGCGGAAAAGCAGTCTCCACGGCCTTCGGTTATCTCTTGGGTGTTTCTGTATTTCTAGTCAATCAAAATCTGATTTGGGTCTTATTTTTCTTACCGATCGTCATTGGGTTAACGACCCTTAAGATCACCAAATATGTATCTTTCTCAGCGATGTTGTCCGTAACATTTACCGTTATCCTGTCCTTCTTTGTTCAATCTAACCTAACCATAAGTCTTGCACTTGTCATTATAGATATCTTATTGATTTATCGTCATCGTTCAAACATTCAACGATTAATGGATGGAACTGAACGAAAAGTAAGTTGGATGTAAAAAAAAGATCGCGAGATCTTTTTTATTTGTATTGGTCCATCGACTTCATAATCTGTTTGATTTGGCTTTCGGATGGTTTTCTACCCATCTGCATGTACATGTCCCTAATCATTTTTTCGTTGATCGGTGGGTTGTCTTTCAGCTGTTTGATGAATGTTTTGCGTGTAAAGTAAAAACCAAGACCGCCACCAATCGCTAAGCCTAATACAAAGTAAAGTATAGAAGCAAGTAAATCTGTCATTTATATCACCGTCCTGCGACTATTTTACCTTGAAACTAAAGATAATACAAGACAAACAAAAAGAAAGCGCGACACTGCTTTCTTTTTGCAAACACGTTTGAAACGACTCAGAAGCATCATATCAGCACAGGATGATGCAGCTTGGTTTTCACCTCGTTTCACATAGTATTTTAACGAATATTATGCAAGATTACTTTCATTGACATATGTATTGAAAATGCTAGATAAAGGTTGATTTTGATGATTATTTTCAAGATGTAGTTCAAGTAATTTGATTAATGGTTTATAACTTTTTTGAGTCTGGCATAGAATTAAGGCGTTTTGACTGATGATCTTAGTAATGGGTTTAGGATACGGTTCATGGATCAACAAGTCGATCAAATGATCAGAAAGATACTTGATTTGAGCACGTGGACTCATGTGGACGTAGGCATGTAACGCATGAAACAATTTACTGTGACCATTTTTTATATTGCTTTTTTGATTAGCAATTCCTAGACAATGGGTCAGCTCAGATAGAGTGTGTGGATAAATCAACCTAGGATCTCTATTTCCTAATAGAACCTTTAGTTCATGCATTACCCAAGATGCGTCATGAAATTTCTTAATAAATGGGTTGAATTGGATATGCATTGGGTTTTCATCACCATTCTTCAAGATCTGATTTAGTTTCAATAATTCAATTTTTTCATTGCTGATTTTAAGATCCCAAAAATCAGGATGGATCTGTTTTAACCATAATCCACTCACTGTAATCCAATCTTGAAGATAAGGATTTACAACTTCGAAGATTTCTAAAAGAAGATCATATTCAGCTCAATCAGCACGTTTTCTTAGAAAAAGTCTATTTATGAACCTAAAAACTTGATAATCAAGCGTTAATAAAACATCATCTTGATTTTCTTGATAAAATTGTTCGCAAGATTTCAACAAATCCACGAGTTTACTGATTGGAGTATACGCAAAAGCATAAGTAATGTTTTTTAAATGGAGTTTCTGAACTTGATAAACTGATTCTTTGATACGGTAATGAATATCTAGTTTCTTTAAAAAATAGTCAATGAGCACATAGTTATGTTGATGTTTTCCATTCTCAATGCGTGAAAGTGTTGCTAATGAACAAACGTTACAATCAAGGGAGACGCCTTCAAAAGGATACTTTAAGTTAGTTTTTATAAATTGTGTTTGCTTGAAATCCGAATAACCTTGTTTTACTTTTCTTTTACGAGTGATCCCGATGATCATTCCCAAACGTTTTTCGATATTTCTGGTCATCTAGATTTCTTTTTCACTGTTGACTAAACGATGATATAACCCATGTTTATTCAATAAATCATCATGAGTTCCTTCTTCCATAATACCTTTATCCGTTAACACATAAATCCAGTCAGCATCTTTAATGGTACTTAAACGATGAGCTACGACCAGTGTTGTTCTACCTTTGGCTAATTCATCCAATGTGATTTGAATCTGGCGTTCGGTTGTGTTATCTAATGAACTTGTTGCTTCATCAAGAAGTAAAATCTTTGGATTCTTTAAAAACATTCGGGCTAATGACAAGCGTTGACGCTGACCACCAGATAATTTGACACCTCGTTCACCTATTGTTGTATTAAGGCCATCCGGAAGATCTTTGATAAAATCCCATGCTTCAGCACATTTAGCTGCTATAATGGCTTCTTCTTCAGTCGCATCAGCTTTGCCGTATAGAATATTTTCACCAACACTTCCAGCAAAGATAAAGACTTCTTGCTGAACGATGCCTACATGATGACGTAGACTCTTGATTTGAATGTTTCGGATATCGACTTCATCGATGGTTATTGATCCTTGAGTGATCTCATAAAAGCGTGGTATCAGGTTACATAAGGTAGATTTACCACTACCGCTTGGTCCAACAAAGGCCACCTTAGAACCAGCTTTGACTTTAAAAGAAATATGATTTAAGACATGCTTTTCAGATCGATCACCATATTCAAACGTAACATCATTGAAAGCAATGTCCCCTTTGATTTGATCGATCGCAATCGCTTCTGGAAAATCGCTTTGGGGTTTAAGATCCATAATGGCGATGAAACGCTCAAAACCAGCCATTGCCTGATTGTACATCATGATCAGCGCAGAAATTCGATTGATGGGTTGTTGAAACAACTGAACATACAGAATGAATTCAACCAATTGACCTATTGTCATCATATCTTGAATGACCAAATAGCCTCCAAAAATCAACACAGTAAATGTGATCATTAAAACAAAGCCTTTGACTGTAACTCCAAATTCAGCCATGATCTTTAATGCATATTTGCGACTTGATGCAAAGTGAGAATTGCCTTTTGCGAACTGTTCTTGTTCTTTAAGTTCTGCATTATAGGCTTTAACAACTCTGATTCCAGAGAAATTATCTTCGGCTTGAGCATTGATTTCAGACAATCTTTCACGCATGGTTCTAAATGCTGATCTGAACTTTAGATTTTGCTTGACCCCTACATATAGCATTAATGGAACCAGGATTGTCATCACGATTGCTAAATACACATTACTGGTAAACATTAAGTAAAAACTACCAACCAAAAGTACCAAAGAAATCAAAAAGTCTTCAGGACCATGATGTGCTAATTCAGCGATATCATTGAGATCATTGACCAGTCTACTCATCAATTTTCCAACTTTTACATTATCAAAATATGAAATAGGTAACTGTTGGATATGGGCAAACATATCTTTACGCATGTCATGTTCCATTCCAACACCTACCACATGTCCATAATATTCAACATAATAATGCAAAATCAAACGTACGATAAAGAATAATACTAAAAGCATACCCCAATATAATAAAGGTTGCATTATCTTTAACGGAATGATGTTGGAGATCAAATGATTGGTAAAACGCGGAATCACCAAATCAAGTCCAGCAATCAATATCGCACTGACCACATCCATCGCAAACAACAATCGATAGGGTTTATAATACTTAATAAATCGTTTAATCATGTTTCACCTCATATAAAAACCCGATGGTTCGGGTTTAGAAAGTCCCAAAAGGTGTAATGTTTTCCCTGTTATATCAGGTGGGTAAACTGTGATGAATTTTTGGATTCTTAGTGTTCTAAGCATTCACACCATCCACCAACTTCGGTTCTTCCCATATTACATCATGTCGGAAATAAATTGTTCCTTTTGGGTACCTCAATTATATCATATTATTTAATTTTCAAATGCAATTCATCGAGCTGTTTTGTTTCAACAGGTGTTGGTGCATCGGTAAATGGACATCTTGCGGATGCATTTTTGGGAAAAGCAATAACATCTCTAATCGAATCAGATTGCGTCAAAACCATCGCAAAACGGTCTAAACCAAAGGCAATTCCACCATGCGGAGGGGTTCCGTATTGAAATGCATCGACAAAGAAACCAAAGCGAGATTCTACTTGTACTTTCGTAAATCCAATAATTTCAAACATGGTTTTTTGAACCTCTTGGTTGTAAATTCGCATCGAACCACCTGCAACTTCAAACCCATTGAGTACTAAATCATAGGCACAGGCATGAACTGCAGCAGGATCTGTTTTTAGTAAATGTAAGTCTTCATCTTTAGGACGAGTAAATGGATGATGTTTGGCAACATAGCGATTTTCAAGTTCATCATGTTCAAACAATGGGAAATCTACGACCCATAAATACTTGAAATCATCCTTCTTAGCCAGATTCAACTTATCTCTTAATGCCAAGCGAACAGCACCTAACGCATTACATGCCTTTTCGAATTTATCCGCAGTCATCAAGATCAAATCGCCATCTTTTAAGCCTAACACTTCGCATAACGCCATTTTTTCTTGTTCTGTCATGAATTTTACGACAGATCCTTCGAGTTGATTGTTCTGAAACTTCAAGACGACCAATCCCTTAGCACCATTTTTCTTGGCTACTTCAGTTAATTCATCGGTTTCTTTACGTGTCAACTGTGAACCTGATTCTAGAACGAGTGCTTTGATGACACCATCTTTAAAAGACAATGCATTTTGGAAAACGGCAAAAGTACTAGAGGCAAATAACTTAGTCACATCTTGTAGTTTCAATCCAAAACGAAGATCTGGTTTATCACTTCCATAATCATTCATCGCATCTGCATAACGCATGGTCAATATTGGTAATTCAAGTTTTAAACCCAGAACATTTTGCATAACTTTAGAAACCATGACTTCCATTTCGGCTCTAAATTCTTCTTCAGTTAAGAATGATGCCTCAATATCAACTTGAGTAAAGTCCAATTGACGATCTGCCCTAAGATCTTCATCCCTGAAGCAACGAGCAATTTGATAATAGCGTTCGAATCCAGCCACCATCAACATCTGCTTGAAGATTTGTGGAGATTGAGCCAAAGCATAAAACTGTCCAGCATGGACTCTAGATGGAACTAAATATTCACGAGATCCTTCTGGGGTTGATTTCGTCAACAATGGGGTTTCAATATCAATAAATCCTGCATCATCCAAGCAATTTCTCATCGTTTGAACGATTTTAGCTCTTTGGATGAGACGTTTTTGCATCACAGGTCGTCTTAAGTCTAGATAACGATATTTTAAACGTGTGTCTTCTAAAGCATCCGTTTCATCCGCAATGATCATCGGGGTCAATTCAGCCGTATTGATGATGGTTACTTTTGATGCTTTGACTTCAATATCACCGGTAGCTAACTTTGTATTGGCATCTTTGCGCTGTAGAACTTCCCCGCTAACCTCCAGTAAGTATTCATTGCGAACTTCTTTAACAGACTCTGTTAAAGTTTCATCGATGACCACTTGGGTGATCCCATTACGGTCACGCAGATCAATAAACACCATCGATCCGAAATTACGTCGTTTAGCGACCCATCCGATCAGAGTTACCTGTTTTCCGATATGGGTCTTATTCAATTCATTATTCGTATGTGTTCTATTCATGAGTTTCTCCTTCTTGTTCATTTTCTTCATGATGGATATGGTTTTCATCCAACCAATGGGCCAATTGATGAAGAATCTCACCTTCATCGACAGCACGTTGTTCTTGAGTGGCGATGTTTTTTAAGACAACCTGACCTTTTTTCATTTCATCCTCACCAATGATGATGACAACCTTGGCTTTTTTACGTTCAGCAGTCTTGAATTGAGCTTTAAATGAGCGTTGATAATAATCAAAGTGGGTCACAAAGCCATTGAGTCTTAGGAAATTAGATAATTGATAAGCATAATCACTGGCTTCTTGCCCAATACTAACGATATAAACATCCGAGCTTTCTTCTTCGCTCAAATCGATCTTTTCGGCTTCTAAAGCAACCAATAGGCGTTCAATACCCATCCCAAATCCAATGCCCGATAATTCAGGTCCACCAAAATCTTTGACGAGATCATCATATCTTCCTCCACCAAAAACGGTTGATTGTGAACCCATATCCGCATTGACACTGACCACTTCAAAAACGGTGTGCGTATAGTAATCCAAACCTCGAACCAGTTTATCATTGACTTCAACGTCGATGTCACTGGCTTTTAGGATGGTTAAAACAGAATTGAAATAAGTTTTAGATTCATCATTGAGATAATCGATAAGCTTAGGTGCATTGATCATGGCGGGATCCTCATGATCGATCTTACAATCTAATATTCGTAAAGGATTTTGTTCATAACGGCGCTGACAATCACCACAGAAATGGCTGATCGGTTCTTTAAAGTGTTCAACCAATGCTTTTTTATAGGATTCACGACTGATTGAGTCACCTAAGGTATTGATCAATACTTTGAGATCTTTCATTCCTAAAGTTTGAACTAAAGATAAACCCAAACTGATGACTTCCGCATCGATCATCGGATTTTTATCGCCAATGACTTCGATCCCAAATTGATGATGGATTCTCATCCGTCCTTTTTGGGGTCGTTCATATCTAAAACAAGGTGACAGATAGAAGAATTTATAAGGCATATCCGGATTAGAATACATTTTATGTTCAACAAAACTTCGGATAATCCCAGCTGTACCTTCTGGCTTTAACGTTAGTGATCGCTCACCACGATCCATAAATGTATACATTTCCTTATTGACCACATCGCTGGAGTCATTTTCGCGTTTAAAGACCTCAGTATGTTCAAACTCAGGTGTCCTGATTTCCTCATACCCAAAGACATCGCTCAATTGTCGAATTAAAAGCTCGATTCTTTGCCATTTTTGAATCTCTGATCCGAATAGATCTTGTGTTCCTCTAGGAACCTGATAGTTTGCCATTTTTCCTCCTTGAAACAAAAAAACGTCCACTAAGGACGTTTTTGAAACGCGGTACCACCTTAATTCACATCGCTGTGCACTCAACCGTTAACGCTGGACTGCGGTCTTCCCTACTTGATTCAGGAAAACTCCTTATGGGTGTCGATCGACGATTCACGATGCGGACTTTTCACCAACCGTCCGTCTCTGATCACATGCAAATTGCCGATTTCCCAATCGTTGGAATTAATGAAAGTGTATCATAAGCAAAGCGACTCTTCAAGTTATTTTATGCTTCGATCAACACTCAACACATTGGGTACTTTTTTAAGATTCGCCATGACAACCTTCAAATGTTCCGCATCGTTGACGATGACAGTTACATTGGTGATCGCAGTTATTTTATCATCTAAAACGGATGAATTGATGGAGGTCATCCCTGCTTTTGTTTGCGAAAGCACGGTTACTAAATCAGATACCAAGAAAGATCGATCGGTTGCGGTAATATACAGTTTGACTTCATATTTACCTTCAGTTACAGATTCATCCCAAACGACTTCGATCAAGCGTTTGGTTTCATTTTTAATATTGGGACAATCTTTGCGATGGACTTTGACACCTTGCCCTTTACTGATGAATCCAACGATCTCATCGCCTGGTACAGGTGAACAACAACCGGCTAAATTGATCATCATGGAATCTACCCCAGCAACTCTTATCCCAGATTTCGAAATAGAACGTTTTACAGGTTGTCTGAATAATTTTTCTAGATTAAAACCGTCCAAAATTGAACGTTTCGTGGTTAACTTTTCCATGACCGCAGCCAGTGATAACGATTTTACTGCCAATGCATAATAGAAATCGTTGACATTACTGACCGCAAAATGATTTAAGACACTGTCTAGTCTTTTCGAATTGACATATTCTTTTTCATCAAGAGCTCTTCGTTTAAGCTCGTCGATGAACATTTGTTGGCCTTTGGTAATGAATTCAGCTCTGTCTTCTAGTTCTTTATGCTGTAAAAAGCCTTTTATTTTGCTTCTGGCATGGGATGTCTTAACGATCTTGAGCCAGTCTTCTGAAGGTCCATTGGATTGTTTAGAGGTCTTGATTTGAACGACATCGCCTGTTTTAAGCGGAGTATTCAAAGGAACCATTGTATTGTTGATGATGGCACCCACAGTAGAGTGACCAACCTCAGTATGAATTCTATAGGCAAAATCTAAAGGTGTAGAACCATTGGGAAGATCGATGACACGACCTTTAGGGGACATGACATAGACATTTGCTTCAAAAACATCATGGGTCAAAATATCCATATACTCACCGGCAGATTCTGAATCATCTGTCAGCATGCCCAAATCTTTGAACCAACCCAATTTATCTTCGATTTCTTTTTGTTCCTGCGGTTGGGAACGTTTAACGCCTTCTTTATAACGCCAATGCGCTGCGACCCCTTTTTCAGCGATATCATCCATTTGTTCAGTTCTGATCTGCACTTCAAATATACTGCCTTCAGTGCCCACGATGGTGGTATGTAAAGACTGATACATGTTCATCTTAGGCATGGCAATATAGTCTTTTAAACGGCCTGGAATCGGTCGATAATTTGCATGGATATAACCCAATATTTCATAACAATTCAATTCTGATTTGGTAACGATTCGAATCGCATTAAGATCTAAGATCTCATCAAAACGCTTATTTTTAGTCGTCATTTTTTTATAGATACTATAAAGATGCTTCGATCTTCCAAAAATCCTAAACTGGATGCTTTCACTGGTCAAGACTTCGCCAATGTCATTGATCATGGTATCGACTTGCTTATCGCGTTCAACCTTACGCAATTCCACCATATGGGCTACTTCATAATACTTTTCTGGATACAAATAATAGAAACTGAGGTCTTCCAGTTCGTTTTTGATTTCACTGATCCCTAAACGATGGGCGATCGGCGCATAAACTTCTAGGGTTTCAGATGCGATCTTTTTCTGTTTTTCTGGTGGCATATACTGTAATGTACGCATGTTGTGCAGACGATCCACCAATTTGATCAAAATAACCCGAATATCCTTGGCCATCGCAATAAAGATCTTTCGATGATTGACCGCGAGGTATTCTTTTTCATCTTTGAATTCGATGTTACCGATCTTAGTGACTGATTCAACCAAAGTCGTTATTTCTTCATCAAAAGCTTTGACCATGGCATCTCTAGGAACACCACAATCTTCTAATACATCATGCAAAAGACCTGCACAGATGGTTTTAGGACCTACTTTGAGCGTGCTTAAAATCAAGGCGACCTCAATCAAATGATTGATATAAGGTTCCCCGCTTTTACGGAATTGTCCTTCATGTTTCTCGGTCGCATAAGCCAAAGCTTTTTCGATCATTTCAACATGAGCCGGATTTGTGATGTAAGTTTTGACACTTTCAATGAGTGCCGAAACCCCAATGATTCCTGGATTTTCGCTCATAAATCCTTTCTTTACAAAAAAGAGAGTTGCCTCTCTTGTTAATCGTAATTAATTAAGGCAAAGACGTTGTAGCCTTTTAATACTTCACGTCCCTTTAATGCATTCAGTTCAATCAGGAAAGCACAACCGACGACAATGCCGCCCAGTTGCTCAACCAATCTGATGGTGGCTTCTACTGTTCCACCTGTTGCCAATAAATCATCGACGATCAAAACCCGTTGACCAGGTTTGATCGCATCTTTATGGACATGTAGTTCATTCTTGCCGTATTCTAATGCATACGAATAACTCACTGTTTCTCTAGGCAGTTTACCTGGTTTTCTAACAGGAACAAAACCGATCTCTAAAGCTGAAGATACAGGACATCCAAAAATAAAACCTCTGGATTCTGGTCCTACGATAAGTTCTGCTTGAGTCTCTTGTGCAAACTCAACCATCAGGTCTGTTGCGGCACGGAATACTTTGCCATTGGCCATCAAAGGCGTGATGTCTCTAAACAAGATGCCTTCGATTGGGAAATTCGGTATGTCTGCGATGTATTTTTTAAAGTCCATTGTTTTTCCTCACACTCACCTATTATAGTCAAAACCAATCGATAAAACAAGCCTAAGTCCAAGACTCTGCAACAATACTGAAACTGACTTTTCCTCTGAAATTATTTAGACCTAAACGACCTGAACAACTTATTTGTTTTTTATCGAATTGAGTTTCATCGCATTGATTGAAACATAAGATATCGACCATGGTCCCATCCACATCCACCTGCCATTTATAGCCATTTTTAAGCCTTGTGGTGCTTATTACTAAAGCTTGGTCTATTTCTACCTCTGGTAGTTCAAAGCCTTGCCCAAAGGGTTTATAGGTCATTAAGCGTGTATATGACTCAATGGTATAGAGTTCAGAACTAAATCTGATGGTCAAGCGTTCACTGGGACTAAAAGTTAAGCCATCAGTACTGGTATAAACACTCTTTTTAAACAATTCATATTGGTTTTCAGCGATCTCTATTCCAGCAGCTAAGGCATGACCACCATAACGCAACGTATACTTCAGACTATCTTTTAACAATTCTCTAAGATCATAACCCAGTGGTGCTCTTAAACTGCCCTTGTATGAATGATCTTTATGAGCCAAAACAATAACTGGTTTCTTGGTTTTGCGTGAGAGTTGACCGGCAGTGATCCCAACGATCCCTTCATGAAAATCAGGATCATCGATGATGACGACTGCATGCGGATCGCTTAAGGCACTGCTTGTCTTATTCATCATCGTGGAATTGACGCTTTTACGTTTCTCATTGATGGCTTTGATTTGTTCAGCCTTAAGCATAATATGTTGGCGATCTTCACTGCAGAAATATTCGACCAAAGCATGGACTGTCACATCATCATTCATACGCCCAATCGCATTGATCTTAGGGACGATTTGAAAAGCAACGCCCAATTCATCCAAGGCATCTGTTTTATCAGTCAACGCCCTTAAACTTGGGTAATCATTGTGATTCATATGCATCAATCCTTCTTGAATCAAGCTTCGATTATAGCCCCATAGATCCATGACATCTGCGATGGTTGCGATTGCTGCCAAACTACAAAGATATGGATTGGGTTTTAAATGGAGTGACAACATATAAGCCAAGGCACTTCCACAGCTGTATTGATATTGCTTTTCAATCACATCCGGATGGATCAAAATACTACACGAAATTTTTTCAGTGATCTCATGATGATCTAAGATGATTGAATCGACATGTTCCTGATTGAGTTTTTCTAATGCTTCAAAGGCACTTACGCCATTATCGACTAGGATAAATAGACTATAGCCTTTTTCAAGCGCTTTATTGACGGTGGTAAGGCTTAAGCCATAGCCTTCATCAAAACGATGCGGAATATAATAACCAACCTTAGCTCCTAGATCTCTTAAAGTTTTGACTAAGATCGAAGTAGAACAGATCCCATCCGCATCATAATCTCCACAGACAATGATCTTTTCTTGGTGTTCAATGGCACGTAGGATACGATCCTTGGCTAAAATGAAAAGCGGATGCGAAGATGGCTCGATGATGCCTGGATTTAAAAGTTGATCCAGTTGATCATCATCGAGTTGGTTATAATAACAGACTTCAGTTAATAAAGGATCTTGTGTTTTATTAAGATAATGTTGTTTATAAATCATGAATTCAGTTTAGCATAAAAAAAGAACAGCATAGCTGTTCTTAATCATTAATTCCGATGATGGTCAATTCGTCCAATTCTTCTTTTTTAGTCTTTTTATGAGTGATTTCTTTTTTAGGTTTACGGTTATAACGAATGTTCAGCCACAATTGAGCAGCGATGAACACTGAAGAGTATGCCCCTGCCAACAATCCGATAAACATAGCAAAGTTGAAGGTAAAGATCGCTTTAGAACCCATGAGCAATAAGAAGACCATTGGGATCAAAGTCGTGGTCGTATTCCATAAAGAACGCAATACTACCCCGCTCAAAGCATCATTGACTACTTTCTTGTAGTCATTTTTTGAATAGTGAGGTTTATTCAAGTTATGCAGAGTTTCACGGACTCGATCAAAGATAACGATGGTATCATCGACTGAATAACCAATGATCGCCAAGATGACTGCGATGAGTTCTGTGGTGACATCCAATCTAAAGATGGCAAATATCGATAAGACAATGAATACGTCATGCAGCAAAGCAACAATGGTCGCAATACCATAATCCCATTCAAATCTCAAAGAAACAAACAGCAACATGAGGATCCAAGCAATAAGTGATGCTAAAACAGCATTCTTGACCAATTCATTTCCAATCAAAGGTGTTACCACACTTTCATTGACTTCTTGGCCATATTTCTCAAGCATCGTTTCACCGATGTCATCTAGCTTAGTTCGACTAAGTGCTTCGGTCGTGGTGACATACGCCATTTTTGTGCCTGATAATTGGACGTTGAAGTTTTGTAAACCCAATGCTTCAAAATCAGCGATGATTTGAGCTTCTGTCAAAGTGATATCTGAATTAACCGTGATCTTAGTACCAGAAGCGAAGTCGATGCCTAAATTCATGGCCCCTTTACCAGTTGCCATATTGAAGGTTGCTGAAGCAAAACCTAATCCCAAAATAATTAAGGATCCAATAATGAAAGGCTTCGCCAATTTAACGAAATCAAACCCTGCGAAAGGACCAAAATAACGTTGTTCTTCACCTTTTGTGACATCAGGGATATGTTTCAACTTAACTTTGAACCAAGTCTTCTTATCATCAAGATAACCTGAACTGACCAATAAACCTAAAACAAACTTAACAAAGAACACATTGATGAGGATGGTGATGATGATGGTGACCATCAACATGGTCGAGAAACCTTTAACCGGTCCTGTACCAAAGATATACATGATCACAGCAGCAATAAATGTGGTCGATTGAGAATCTACAATGGTGACCCATGATAGATTATGACCTTCAATAAATGATTTCTTAACAGATCGCCCCAGATACAATTCATCACGAATTCGCTCAAAGGTCAAAATATTCGCATCTACCGTCATCCCAACACCCATAACCAAAGCAGCAATACCAGGTAAGGTATAAACTCCACCAATCGAGTTATAAAGGAAGATAACGATGAATACATAAAGAATCAGCATCAACGCTGAAAGGATTCCAGGTAAGGCATACATGAAGATCATGAATGCTGCAACAGCCAAAACCCCGATTGCACCCGCCAAAGCAGTTGTCTTAAATGAATCAACCCCAAATTCAGCACTGACTTCATTTGAATAAAGTTCATTCATTTTAACTGGTAAAGAACCTGAGTTGATTAAGTTGGAAAGTTGACGTGCATAGATTTCAGTAAAACTGCCTTTTATGACCGCATCTCCAGATATCGATGATTCTACGGAAGCTGCAGAGATGAACTTAGGTTCAGCTTTATCTTTTTCAGTCGCATACTTATCGGTCGCAGGATTAAAATCCAACCATGTGACCATCGTGTTGTCTGTCATTTTTGATACAGCTAAGGTTATTTCTTTGAATTTGGTTTTGTCTTTGATTTTTAATGATACGACAACGACACCGTTTTCATAAGCCAATGAAGCTCCACCTTCTTCAAGTATGGTCGCATCCGCCAATAATTTATCATTGACATCCCTAAAAGTAAGATTCGCTGTCGTTGATATCAACTTACGGGCTTCATCTTGATTGGTGATCCCAGCCAATTGGATACGGATCCGATTGTCACCTTCAACGATGATGTCTGGTTCATTGACCCCAATGATGTCGATTCTTTTACGAATGCTGGCAACAACGGCCGATACATCCGGTAAAGTCCCGCCTTCAACCAGTGGAGCAACTTCATAAACGATCTCAAAACCGCCTTGAAGATCAAGTCCCAATGTCATATTGTCAGCGACATCTTTAGCGAAGATCCCTACCATCGCCAAGACAGCCAATACGGTCACCCCAAAGATGACCAATCTGCTCTTTTTTCTTTTCATACCCTATCCTCCGAATAATGTGGAAAAATCATTTAATGTCTGATTGCGACCATCTATAACTGCTTGTGTAGAAAGAACCTTGACAATTTCTTCTGCTTTAATACTCATGATGTCTTCAATGATTTGATATAAATGCTTTGGATAACCCTCAGACCACTTAATCTTCCAAAGTACATGCTCAAATTGATCATAACTAAGATTAGGCAATGACTCACTTTGAATCATACCAAACCTCAATGTCATGGTCATCTTGATTTGAGTTAAAAAAACATCGTCATTTGGCATATGTTCACCAGGTCGCTGTATTATTATAAGTCATAAACAGAAATAATAAAAGCGAAATCCAACAATCTAAAGCTTATGTACCAAATCCTTAAATAATCTTCCCCGCTGTTCGTAATTATCGAACTGATCATAACTGGCACATGCTGGTGAAAATAGGACCACATCATCGCTTTTTGATAAAGAATGAGCTAATTTGGTCGCTTCAGTTAGATTTTCAACCACAACTGCTTTTGGATACAGTGTCTTAAGTTGATGTTTGGTTTCACCATAAACGATCATCATTTTAACATGATCTAAAAATGGAATCAAAGCATCAAAGCCAGTTTTTTTATCATATCCACCTGCCAATAGAATGACAGGATGATCAAATGCTTTAAGTGCGACGATGGTTGCTTCAGCATTAGTTCCTTTAGAATCGTTGTAGTAAGTTACTCCATTTAGCGTTTTCACATACTCAATGCGATGTTCAACACCCGCAAACTTTCGTATGCCCTCTTGAATCAATTGTGGGCTAACCCCTAATTTGAAGGCCATTGCAGAAGCGACCATTGCGTTTTGAACATTATGCATACCTACCAGTTTTAAGTCGCTCAAATCAAATAGCTTTTGATTCCACAGCCAAACACCACCATCTTTTAAATAAAGATCCGCATTTTGTGTGAGTGAAAATTCAACGACTCTGCAGGGACAGTCTTTTGTATAAGCAACGACGTTTTCATCATCGATGTTTCTCAGAAACCAGTCATCGCCGTTTTGATTCTTATAAACCAAAGTTTTAGCTTTATAGTATTCATCGACATCTTTAAACACATCCAAATGATCTGGGGTCAAATTCATGATGACACTGACTGTAGGATGAAAATGAACTGTCCCAATCAGTTGAAATGCTGCGATTTCTAAAGCAACACATAATTTCTCATGAGGGTATTCATAAACCAAATCACTTAAGGCAATCCCGATGTTTCCATAGGCACCATTATGAAGATCAAGTTGTTTTAAAAGTTCGCCCAGTAAGGCCGTCGTGGTGGTTTTTCCATTGGTTCCAGTGATGGCACCATATCGATAATCCACTAAGGATGATGCATATTCAATTTCATTGAGGATTGGGACATTTTTATCCGTAAATCCTTTTAAAAAAGGCAAGGTATGAGGTATACCAGGATTTTTGATGACCAAATCAAAGTTTTCATCCCATAAAGATTCTGGATGTGAACCTTCGACGATGGTCAATTTAGGATTTGTGATGTGGAATGGTTGGGTGTTCACGTTACTGTCATTTAAGAAAACCTGATGGCCCTCTTTAAGTAATAGTTTGGTGACCGATATGCCACTGCGGGCTGCCCCAAGGACTAAGACTTTCATAAGATCGCGCCTAAAAATAAGCCAAGGATCATAAATACTACTCCAATCAACCAGAAGAAATAAACCACACGCGTTTCTTTCCATCCACTCAATGTGAAACTATAATGAATCGGTGTATATTTGAATACTCTTCGTTTAAATAGCTTTACAGAACCGATTTGGATCATGACACACAAGGTTTCATAAACAAAGACAGCCCCAAACACAACCAGCAAGATTTCTTGTTTTAAAACCATCGCTATGACGGCCAGTAAAGCGCCTAAAGCTAATGAACCTGTATCCCCCATGATGATTTTGGCAGGATGTAAATTGTAGACCAAATAGGCTGATAAAGACCCCATGACCAATAATATGAGATTGACCAAAGGAGTATACGCACTTTGATAACTTAAGGCAAAAAAGCCAACCAACGCAATCAAAACAGTACCACCAGCCAAACCATCCATCCCGTCTGTAATATTGACCCCATTGCTGGCTCCGGTAAACATAATGAACACCAATACCATATACAACCAGCCTAAATCAAGCGGATTGGCAAGAAAAGGAATCGCGATCAAACTTGATGCGAAAGATCGATAAATCAAATAAACCAAAACAGCCAAAATCAGCTGAGCTATAAATTTATGTGATGCTTTCAAACCATCATTGTTCTTTTCAACTACAATCTTATAATCATCCCAAAAACCAATCAATCCATATCCGAGATAGGTCAGATATACGACGCCCATTTTAAGATCTAGAAAAGATCTTGGTTGAATGATCAGTGCCAAAATGAGTGGGATCAATACAAATAAAACCCCGCCCATAGTCGGTGTTTTCTTTTTAGACTTAAATTGTTCAAGAGAGTAAACAGAAACGTTTTGGTGCGTGTTTAAACGATCCATCTGTTTGATGAAAACAGGATAAAGTAACGCAGTTAAGATAAAACTTAAGAAAAGTGGAAGGATGTTCATAATGAAAATATTATATCATCAAAACTATCGACTCAACACGATAAACGTGACCTCACCATCAACGATAGTAGACCCCATAGGTAAAGATTGTGAACTGACATAGCCCTCACCTTCAACCGACACCGATTGATTGATGATTCTAAAGAAAGCAAGGACATCTTTTTTACTCCATCCCATCATGTCTGGCATTTGCAGATGTTCATAAGAACTCAACAGGATGATGCGTTGACTGCTTAAAATCATCGTATTGGCTGAGGGATACTGATTGATGATGCTTTTTCCATTGCCCATGATAATCAATGGATTGATTTGTTGTTTTAAAAGTTGTTTTACGAAATCAGGACTATGATTGATGAAACTTGGTAAAACAAAAGAGGATACTACTTCATCGTCGACTGTTTCTTCAGAGAGTGTATAGAAATCGATGGTTTTTATGAGTTCTCTGACTTGACGCCCCATTTCAGTAGTGTTATTTGTTTTGCTTCTAAATGCATAATAAACCAATATTTCAGGATCATCATAAGGTAAACCGATCGCTACGGAATAGATGAATTCATCATCTGCATAAGTTCCGTTCACAACCAACTGAGCTGTTCCTGATTTACAGATAATATCGACTGTATCTACTGCATAACGCTTACATGACCCAGTTTCATAAGTAACGACATAACGCATCAAATCGACCATTTGATCCGCTGTTGTGCTTGAAATCGGTGTGCCAACAATAATCGGTTGATTTTGAACCAAAACTTCTTTGGTATCAGGATTGATGATTCGATCCACGACATAAGGCTTCATCATCGTGCCTTTGTTCATGATGGCTGTATAAGCTTGTACAAGTTGAAGCATGTTAACAGAGATCCCTTGCCCAAAACCAACGTGCAATAGATCAGCGGTCGTTTGGATGGATTGTGTCGCTAGACTTTCAGGTTGAATATCGGTATCAACTTTCTCGAAAAAGTGAAACCCATTCAAGTATTTCTTAAATATTTCCGGATCTAGACTCGTCGTTAATAATGAAGCAATCCCAACATTAGAAGAAAGCGCATAACCCGTATCATAATTGATCAATCCGTAGTCTCTAAAGTTAAAATTGTTGATGACCCCAATTTTATTGGCAGCAGATGTGAGTCTTGTCAATTTACCATTATTATATCCATAAATAAATCGAGAAGAGTCATACAGTGCTTTTCCATTATAGACCCCTTCTTCAATGGCGATCGCATACGTAAAGGTTTTCATGGTGGATCCCGGTTCATAAGTCAACTGAGAACCAAACGTCATAAAATTATCAGTGTTTACTTTATTGAGATCAAAATTCTGATTTTGTCCGAAGGCTAATATTTTTCCTGTTTTAACTTCAACAATTGATCCCCAAACTTGAGTAGCATTCAATAAAGCTTCAGTATCTTTCATCGTCAATTCCAATTGATTCTGTAATGTTCGATCAATGGTCAAGACAACTGAGTTGCCGTTTTCAGCTTCCTTGATTGTTTGTTTAGAACCAGGTAATACATAACCTTGTGAATCTACGGTTGAGATTTGATGACCATTGACCCCTTTTAACCAATCATCTAAACTGGATTCAAGACCCATTCTGCCTTTTAAATCCGTTTCCAAGGTTTGATCATCATCATTGGCGAAACCTAAAAGATAAGAGCCAAATGAATCTAAAGGATACGTTCTTTTTTGCGTATCGATAAAACCAAGTCCTGGTAAATTCAATGCGACGATTTGAGCTTTTGTGGCTGAACTCAGTTGACGTCCAAAAGCACCAAACTCTGTTTGGTATTCCGCTTGATCTAAACGATCAAGAATATAAGATTTTGATGTGCCCAGAATTTTTGAAAGTTCAGTAGCTGTTTTGTCATAATCAGATACATAGGCTTGATGACCATCAACAGCAGGACGAGTCTCATCGACAATTGCGTATAGGGTATAGCTGACCACGTCTTCCGCAAGGATATTCATATCCCGATCATATATGGTCCCACGATTGGCATTGATGATGCTGGTGCTTAAGTTAATGTTGTTACTGTAATCTTTTAGATCCGTATTGCTGTGCATATGATAGCCTAAAATACTGACACTAAAAAGATTGGCAACGACCAATAAGGTAACGATGCCAATGATAGAAGTACTAAACAGAAGCATGGTATTGCTTCTGTTTTTCATTTATTCGCCTGATTTGAACTTGATGACATTGTTGTTATTCAAGCTCAAGCCTGCTTCTTTCGCAATGGCCATGACTCTTTCATAATCACTTAATCCTTGGATTTCTTTAGACAGATTCTTATTGTCCATTTCCATTTGAATCAAGCTGTTTTTTTTGTTTTGCAGTTGTACGCTCATTGAAACATTGACTGAACGTAAGGCAACACTGGTAAATAAGTAAGCCAACAAGACACACATAAAAATCAAAGCGCCTAGAGCTTGTAGTTTGATTCTTTTTCTTGTCTTGGTGATGCGGATGGCCATTAATTTACCTTTCTTAAAACTCTTAGTTTAGCTGAGCGAGCTCTGGGATTCTCTTCTAGTTCAAGTTCTGTTGCTCTTGAATGCTTTTTATCGACCTGTTCATAATCTGCTTTAGGAGCACCCAACACAGGAAGCTTAGATGGAACATTGATTCTGCTGACTTCATTGAATATTTTCTTAACGATGCGATCTTCTAGAGAATGAAACGTAATGACCGCGAGTCTTCCATCAGGTTTCAGTAATGAAATCGCTGTTCTTAAGGTTCCTTCTAGGATGGATAATTCTTGATTGACTTCAATGCGTAGTGCTTGGAATACTTGTTTAGCAGGATGTCCTTTTTGAGCCAGTACTTTTGAACTCAGAGCTGACTTTATGACATCAACCAACTGAAGTGTCGTTTCAATCTTTTGATTGACTCTAGCCTTCTCTATGGCTCTGGCAATGGCTTTGGCATTCTTTTCTTCGCCATAACTCAGCATGATTTGAACCAATCTTTCATAAGGATACGTGTTGACTACTGTGTAAGCATCTAAGACTTGTCTGCGATCCATGCGCATATCTAAACGTGCATCATATCGATAACTGAACCCTCGTTCAGGATCATCAAACTGTGGGGAGGAGACCCCCAGATCCATTAAGATGCCATCGACTGAAGTGATCGACAGATTACTCATAATGGATTTTAGATTGCGGAAATTCTCGTGGACAAGCGTGATTTTTTCCGCATAGGTTTTTAAGAGTTGAGAGGCTTCTTCTATGGCTTGGCCATCTTGATCGATTCCGATCAAACGTCCACTTGTCAATTGAGCTAAAATACCTAAACTATGCCCTGCTCTTCCTAAAGTACAATCCACATAGATGCCATCAGGCTTGATGTTGAGGCTATCAAGTGTCTGATGATACAAAACCGGGATATGGGACATTATTTAACAAACTCCGTCAATTCTTCAGCAACGCTTTCAAAGGCTGCACTGGCGATGGATGAATAAGCTTCCCAACGCGCAGATGACCAGATTTCAACATGATCAGCAACCCCAATCACGACACATTCTTTTTTAATGGCGGCTTCTTCGAGTAGATTTTGAGGAATCAAGATTCGACCTGCACCATCAACTTCACATTCAGCAGCTTTAGATGTCACCATATGGATGTACATACGGGATTCTTTCTTTGTATTGGGTAATTTATAGAGCTGTTCAATGATGCGATCCCATTGAGGTGGGGTATATACCGTAATACAGCCATCCAAACCTTTGGTCAAAATCAACTGATTGCCCAATTCATCACGAAAACGCGCTGGAACGATGATTCTGCCTTTACTGTCGGTGTTGTGTCTGTATTCGCCCATGAACATAGTTGTTTATCTCCCACTATCTACCACAATATGACACTATCTACCACCATTATACCCCTATTGTGCAAAAATAAAAGAGATTTTATATTTTTTTATAAAATCTCTTTGTTTTAACTTATTTGATCAACCAAATCAACACTTCAAGTAGTCGAATAGCCCAATCTGTCTCAAAATGCTTGGCCCCTTGTATCACTTCAGCTTTTATTCCGTTGTTTTCTTTTAGGATTAATGCGTTAAGAATCGTTTCTTGGGATTTGAGATATCCAAGATTGGTTTTAGGGTTCTCAGATTCTTTGGTTCCGGTATCCAAATAGAATGGTGGAAGAACACCTTTAAAGTGTTCAATCTTTCTTACGAGTTGTTTTTCAACAAACCACCATGAATTGGATAATCCAAATGCCCCATCGATTTGATCTGCATAATCTAGAGCTGCGATTAAGGTAATGACACCGCCTAATGAACTGCCACCCATATAGACTTTTGTGGTTGGATACTTACTTCTATATTTAGGCAGTACTTCATTCATCACATAACTTAAATACAGATCCCCTTTTCCACCACAGGGTCGACTTAATCCTTCACCTTTGAAGCTTCTTCTAACATAAGGACTATACTCATCGATACGCCCTTCAAAGCTCTCTGAGTTACTGATTCCTAGCACCCTCATCTTAGGACACTTAGGATCTAACATCGTCTCCATAAAGCGCCAGGATGCCCCATACGCCGCTTTCTGGTCATCGAATAGATTCTGTCCATCATGCATGATCAGTAAAGGTCCTTCTTCATCATTTTTAAGCGTAGAGAAAAAATAGAAAGAAACCTTTCTATTTAGTGAAGTACTGAATGTTGAAGTCATCGTATATGGTTTTTTAACTCGCATATAAAAAAAGCGAAAACTCGCTTATTTACTGAGACCTTCGTAGTGTCCGCATGCAGCACATACGTGATGCGGCGCTTTGAATTCGCCACAAGATGGGCATTTTACCAAACTTGGGACCGCCAGTTTATAATGCGTTCTGCGTTTTGCTTTTCTCGTTTTGGAAACTCGTCTCTGTTGAACAGCCATGAATCACACCTCCTATTCATCGTGTTGTTTATAATCTTTTAAAATTGCCAGGCGAGGATCAATCTCGGTTGATTTGGATTTCTGATAATCCTCTTCCGATATGACTTCCCAACCATCCCCTTTAGGATACGACTTTAATCCAGGTTTGACAAGTGTAATGGGTTTTTCAAGCCATATGGCATTAAGCACACCAGCACTTAAATCTAATCCGTCTTTTTCAATCAGAATCACATCAGGGTCGTTTTCATCATTGAATCCATAAACTAAATCGGCACTCGTCTCAAACACATAATCGACATCGTCAAGTGTAATGGCACAAGGTACGATCATCGTTCCAGTGATTCGAAGAGAAGCCAAGACATGGTCATTGTCTTTCTCATAAAAGAGTCTCCCTGACACATGGATGTTTTCCAAGCGACGTATGCCCATATGGGCCGGGATTTTCTCAAAGCTGATTTCTGATTCGAAATCAAGTTCTTGTTCTTTTAGAGTGAACAACTCATGTTTCGTCCATTTCACAGATTCACCTAAAGTGTCAACGTTGATATTATAGGCAATATGGTCCTTAAAGTCAAACATTAGTTACTGTATTTCTAAGACACACAATCACCTTTTTAATGACGCTGTCTTTGAGAATATGATACAGTAGATTTATGACTAAAATAACCGGGATCGTTGTCGAATATAACCCCTTCCACAATGGACATGCTTACCACATCCAGAAGGCCAAAGAATTAACAAAGTGCGATGTTTTAGTAGCGGTCATGAGCGGACATTTCGTACAGCGCGGTGAACCTGCCATTCTCGATAAATGGGTTCGTACCCAAGCTGCTTTGGATGCCGGGATAGATTTGGTGATTGAACTTCCTTTTGCCTATGCCGTTCAAAGTGCCTCACAGTTTGCGAAAGGAGCGATTACTTTGCTTCATTTGGCAGGATGCACTGAGCTTGTATTTGGATCAGAAACCAATGATTTAGAATCACTTCAAGTCATGGCAGATTGTCCCATCAATGTAGATGCATTAAAAGAGAATCTTAAACAAGGATATGGTTATCCTAGATCATACGGAATGATTCAAGGCGCTTATGCCCCCAATGATATCTTGGGCATTGCTTATTTAAGAGCCATCAAAGACACAAATATGGTTGCTCATTGTATCCAAAGGACCAATGGCTATCACGACGAACAATTAGATCACGAAATTGCCAGCGCTACAGCGATTCGTAAAGCAGCTCTTGATCATCAGGATGTTTCAAAGTATTCCCCAATGTCTGATCAACTATCAAAAAATCAACTCATTGAATATGCTTTATATTACCCTTACATAAGACTGAAACTCTTAACGACTCCCCAAGATCAACTTTCTGCCTTATTTATGATGGAGGAAGGTTTAGAAAATCATTTGGTTAAGATGGCACTTCTACACGATACTTATACCTCATTTATTACAAAAGCCGTGAGTAAACGTTATACCAGGGCGCGTATCCAAAGAACCTTAGCTCATCTTATGATCCATACTTTAAAGACAGAGATGAAAGAGTTGCCTGAACTTAACACGATCAGAGTATTAGGCTTCAGTGATAAAGGACGTGCTCATCTAAAAGATCTTCAGAAAAACGAGATTCGGGTTGCCTCAAGATACAATCAGATTCCATTGCCTTATCGACGCTTAGAACATCGGGCAACCTTGGTTTATGCTTCGGTGCTTGATGTTGATGCTAGAAACACATTGGTCCAACGAGAAATCGAAGGTCCAATCATAAAAAAAGACTAATTTAGTCTTTTTTCTTTCTGATTGCTGATTTTTCCAGATCTCTCTTGATCTTGGTAGTTGATACACCTTCAGTGCGAGGAAGATAAACAACTTCACAAAGTTCGTTTAAGTAATCAAACTTCCCTTTCCAATCATCTCCGATCGCAAAAATATCTACCTCATATTTGGTGATATCGCTGCGTTTTTGTTCCCAATCCGATTCAGGGATCACCAAATCAACATAGCGAATCGATTCCAACATCAATTTTCTTTCCTGATAAGAATGATAAGCTTTCTTCCCTTTGAACTCATTGATTTCATCTGTCGACAAAGCGACGATTAAATAATCACCGAGTGCTCTCGCTCTTTTCAATAATCTGATATGCCCCCAATGCAATAAATCGTAGGTACCATATGTGATTACTCTTCTCATTTATTCCTCCACGTTATGATAGACATTTTGGACATCGTCTATCTCATCCAGCATACTCATCAAGCGATCAAACATCTCCTTGTCTTCGCCTTCTACTTTGACCCTTTCTTGAGGAATCATGGTGTTTTCAAGCACTTCGAATTCAACCTCAGGAATCAATGATTCGATGGCAATCTTAGCAGCATATAACGATGTGGGGGTGACATAAACTGTCATGGCTTCATCTTCAACTTCAATGTCTTGAACATCGACGTCGTGTTCTACCAATACATCCAACACGGCTCCTTCATCGGTAAAGTTAAAAGACAAGATCCCCACATGATCAAACATATGGGCTACAGATCCACCAACCCCCATTTTAGATTTACTTTTGGTAAAACAGGTTCTGACTTCACTAACGGTACGATTGACATTGTCGGTCAAACAATCCACGATGATGTTTGAATTATTAGGACCAAAACCTTCATATCGAACGCTTGAATAGGACTCATCTGATCCGCCTTTGGCTTTTTCAATGGCTCTTTTGATGACTTCTGCAGGTACTTGATTGATTTTCGCTTTGGCGATCATCTGTTTTAAACCTTGATTCATTTCAGGATCAGGAACTCCAGCTTTAGCAGCCATATAGATTTCTTTTCCAAAACGAGAATATACTTTTGTTTTAACCGCGTTGGTTCTGGCCATCGCAGCTTTTCTAACTTCAAATGCACGTCCCATGGTGAATACCTCTTACCTTTTTAACGTTTCCATTATAAACAACTTCAGATTATTTTACAAATGTCTAGGCTCTTAATATAGCCCCAGTTTGAGTCTTTAAAGCTTCTATGATCTTAGCGAAATGGGTTTGTATTTCATCATCGTTGAGTGTATGATCAGTGGCTTGAAATGCTATGGTGATGGCCAATGACTTCTTGCCTTTTTCAACATGTTCCCCTGTGTATACATCAAACACTTCAACGCTTTTAACCAAAGGTTTTGCCGCTTCAGTAATGATTTTTTCGATTTGCGATGCACTGACACTCTGTTCTACCACCAAAGCAACATCTCTTAAAACAGAAGGCACTTTAATAATAGAATTGTATTTGATCTTGGCGACTTTTGTTTTTAATAGAGGTTCTAGATTAAGTTCTGCCATTAATATGGAATCAATTCCAAGTTTTTGCGATAAGAGAGGATGAATCCTGCCCATCATCCCAAGTTCTGTTTTATCTAAGAAAACTTTAGCACTTTGATATGGATGAAAGAAAGGATGATCCTGAATGGCATCGAAGCGAATTCGACCAATCGCATACCCATTCTCAACCAACAACTGTTCAATGATGCCTTTTAAGCTATAGAAATCCGCTTCGCGGGTTTCTTTTTGCCAACGGTTAATCGTAATGTTACCGCTTTGAACCAACGCAAGACGTTCTTGTGTATGATCGATATGACTCAAAGTTGATACTTCAAACAACTGGAAATCTTTCATTTTATAGGATTGATTGTAGATGACTGTCTCAAAGACACTGTTCAACAGATTGTTTCTGACATATTGACGTTCATCAGATAAGGGTGAAATCAAAGCTTGGGGATTAGCTAAAGGACTTACACCTTCAACTGTCTTGTCTTTATTGACTAATGTGTAGGTGATGATTTCATTCATCCCAAAACCAACACATAATGAACGTATATTGTTTCTTAATTGTTGACGTTGATCATAACCGCCTAAAGTCATCGGCATCAAAGGCAGTGTTCCTTTCAGATTATGGTATCCAACGAAACGACCCACTTCTTCAATCAGATCTTGTGCAACTTCGATATCTAAACGAGTTGTGGGAATCTGACATACGATCATTTGATCTTCAAATTTTGGACTAAAACGCAAAACCCTGAAGATTTCCATGACTTTTTCGATCGGATAGACATCACCTAAAAGATCGTTGATGTGTTGCGGATGAACTTTGACAATTTTCTCATCAGTAGTTGGTGTGCCATAAACTACAGTCGTTTCAATCTCTTTAGCATCCGCCAATTCAATTAATAATTGAGTTGAACGCAAGACCGCTTTATGGGCTGCGTTAAGATCCAATCCTTTTTGAAATCTCAAAGAAGCTTCAGTGATTAAATTGACTCTGCGTGATGTATGACGAATCTGAGACGGCGAAAACTGAGCAGCTTCGATGATGATCCCATGGGTTGATTCATCGATTTTACTGTCATCACCACCCATGATGCCCGCTAAACCAATGTGTTTGCCTTGACAAGTGATGACAATGTCTTCTTTGTGGAGGTGAATTTCAGATTCATCCAAGGTCTTTACGATTCCCAATCGATTGTCTTTGACTGTGATTTCCGGAGCTGCTAATTTCGCGGCATCATAGAAATGTAGAGGTTGACCTGTTTCAATCATGACATAATTGGAGATATCGACTACGTTGTTGATGGTTTTGAACCCTAACGCATTTAAAGCTTGTTTCATCCATAAAGGTGATTCTTTAACCGTAAGTTCACCTATTGTTTTACCGATGAATAAAGGACACTTGGTGGTCTCTGATGAAACTTTAAGTTGGGTTGGTTGTCCAATATGCTCATACGCTAAGTAATCCGGAAGTGTGACTTTACGATCAAACAAAGCACTGACTTCATAGGCTAAAGACCATAATGCATTACAGTCAGAACGATTAGGTGTCAGTTTAACTTCTAAGATCACATCATCTAATCCAAGATAAGCTAAAGGATCTTGACCTATTGGAGCATCTTTATCCAATACTTCTATGCCTGCTTTTTGATCTTCAGTTAATGTTTTTGGATCAACACCTAATTCTAACAATGAACAGATCATCCCATTGGATTCAACACCTTTAATCAATGTTTTTTTTATGGTGATCTTAGGCAATACAGAACCGTTTTGAGCAACGATGACCTTTTGACCAGCTTTTACATTGGGTGCACCGCAAATGATCGATAAAACTTCTTTCCCTATATTAACTGTCGTTTGACTTAAATGATCTGAGTCTGGATGTGCAACACAGGTCAAAACTTCTCCAATGACCAAATTGGTTCCTTGAGCAAGATAAGTCCTGCCTTCTGCTTCTAGACCAGCGAATGTTAAGCGATCCGCAAGTTCATCTATCGAGATGCCTTGTAGATCTACGTATCTTCCTAGCCATTTTGTGCTTATTTTCATATGTGCCTCCTACTCAAACCGAGTGAATGTCGATAAGAAACGTAAATCATTGGTGTAAAAATGTCGGATATCATCGATCCCATATTTAAGCAAAGCGACTCGTTCTACGCCCAATCCAAAGGCAAAACCGCTTACTTTTTCTGCATCAAAGCCAGCCATTTTTAAGACATTGGGATGAACCATGCCTGCGCCTAAGATTTCAATCCAACCCGTTTGATGACAGGTTGAGCAACCTTTTCCGTTACAAATGTGACATGATACATCAACTTCGACAGAAGGTTCTGTGAACTGGAAATATGAAGGTCTGAAACGAATGACACGGCTTTCCCCAAACATGCGTTTCGCCAATAATTCCAAAGTCCCTTTTAAATCAGCCATTGATATCTTCTCGCCGACAACTAAACCTTCGATTTGAACGAATTGATGAGAATGGGTCGCATCGTCATCATCCTTGCGGTAAACTTTTCCTGGACAAATAACTTTGACTGGGGTTTGACCATTATAGGATTCTAACGTACGGGTTTGGATGGCTGTCGTGTGAGTCCTCAGTAACCAATCCATATTGATGTAGAAAGTATCCTGCATATCACGTGCTGGATGATCCTGAGGAATATTGGCGCGCTCAAAGTTATAATAATCACGCTCTACTTCCGGTCCTTCTTTGATGAGATACCCCATCGAGATGAAGTGTTCTTCAATTTCTTTTTGAACGATCGTCAAAGGATGAAGTGTCCCAACTTTCAATTTGGTCGCAGGTAAAGTTAGATCGATCTTATCTTTTTGTAGTTCAGATAGAATTGAATTGTGTTGAACTCGATCTAAAGCAATCGCATAATCTTGCTCAAGGGTTTGTTTCAACACATTGACTTTAGCGCCAAACTTAGGTTTCTCAAGTGGACTAAGATCTTTCATTTGGGCCATTAAACCTGCTACCTTGCCTTTTTTTGACAGGTAAAGATTATAGACCTCTTGAAGTTGAGTCTTGTCTTGGGCCTTCAGTAAAGCTTCTTGTGCTTCTTTTAGTAAGTTTTCCATATTTTCCTCCCGAAAATAAAAAAATCGTCCCTACAGGAACGAAATGATCGCGGTACCATCCTGCTTTGTCTTTCGACACAGCTTAATCCGATAACGGCGGATCCGTGAGTGATTAGCTCCTCCATGGGGTGAATTTTGAGTCATGATGCACTTTCAGCGTTTGTGCTTCTCTCTAAAGTGACCCATACTATGTCCCACTACGATTTCTAATCCATTATATCAAAACTTAACCAAAGTTCAAATCATTTCCTAAAATGATAACACAAGATACCACAAGCCACCGCCACATTAAGCGATTCAAAAGATGAACTTTCAATCAAAATGTTTTGATCGCAGTGTTTTAGGATCTCACTAGATACACCTGATCCTTCATTGCCCAAGACGATTGCAATGGGTGAAGTTGGTAAAACATCCGTTAAAACTACAGACTCATTTAAAGAAGTTCCAATAACTTTTATACCGGATTTCTTGGCTCCATCGATGGTTTCAAGAAGATCCCTTTGAGATAAATCGATGTGAAATAAAGCCCCTTGGGTTGAACGTATGACTTTTTCATTGGTAAAATCAACACAGTCTTTGGAACATATGATCTGATCAAAACCAAACGCTGTTGCGGTACGAATGATTGTTCCTAGATTTCCAGGATCTTGAATTCGATCACACAGAATAATACGCTTACCAAGCTTACTTTTGGGTTGTTTGATGTGGCAGATTGCCATAATAGAACCTTGAGACTGGATTTGAGATACTTTATTAAATACTTTCTCACTTAAAACAAGTGATCTAATTTCAGGATAAGGATTGTCTTTTCCTTCACTCAACAAAATCAAATCAACGGCCTGTGCTTTAAAAGCTTCTTGGACCAAATGATCCCCTTCAACCAAAAACTGTCCAGATTCCTGACGGTTTTTGGCTTGTTGAAGAGATACCCAGTATTTTACCTGCGAATTTGAAAGTGAGTCGATGAACATAGTTATAGCGCCTTTACGACAGCTTGACAACGCGGACACAATCCGTCTTCCGCATGTTCTTGCGTCACATTCCAACATCTAGGACAGGTCATACCTTTCGCCAAACTGACAGCGATGGTTTGTTGCGATCCGACTTTGACGCCGATTTGTGAAACGATCAACCATTGGGCTAAGTTATTGACTTTACGAGTCAATTTATCAGACAGTTCTTGAGTCAATGTTAATTCAACCTTGGCCTCCAGTGATTTACCAATGATTTTTTCAGCTCTGGATAACTCTAATTGTTTGAATACTTCTGAGCGTAATTGAAGGAGTTCCTGCCAAACTTCTTGTTCCGAAACTTTGAATTTCTTGATTTCAAAATCATGCAGGTGAACTGATTGTGTATCTGAAAGAAAATGATCCCAGATCTCTTCACAGGTATGCGATAGAATTGGCGCCAAAACACGAGTTAAGATATGGACGCTTTCATAAAGTACAGTTTGAACCGACATGCGCGCTTTGGATGTTTTCGCATCACAATACAAGATATCTTTGGTGAAGTCGAGATAATAGGCAGATAATTCATTGGTCATCAAATTACTGACACTGGTGATGACTGACTTAGTGTCATATTCTTTATAGGACTTGACTGCTGCATTGGCGACTTCGAAGACTTTAGCCAATACGAACGCATCTGTTTCAGACAATGCATTTAATGGAAGACAATCTTTCCAGTCGAAATCTTTCAGGTTGGCCAACATGAATCTAAATGTATTTCTGATCTTACGATAGTTTTCTGTGACTTGTTTTAAAAGTTCATCAGAGATTCTAACATCGGATTGATAATCTATACTGGCCGTCCATAATCTTAAGATATCAGCACCAGATTGAGATACAACCTTATTTGGTTCAACTGTATTACCAAGTGACTTACTCATCTTTTCGCCTTTGCCATCCAATACGAAACCATGTGAGACAACGGCTTTATAAGGGGCATGTCCATATACTGCTGTAGATATGATCAATGAACTATTGAACCAACCACGATACTGATCACTGCCTTCTAGATATAAATCAACAGGTAAACTCTGACCTCGTTGTTGAATGACACCGGTATGCGATGATCCAGAATCAAACCAAACATCCATGATGTCTGTTTCTTTTCTAAAAGTATGATTGGGTGATCCAGGATGAGTAAATCCTTCAGGCAAAAGTTCTTTGGCATCTTTTTCAAACCAAATGCTTGAACCATGAGCTCTAAATAAAGCTGCGACATGATCAAAAACATGCTGATCCATGATGACCGAATCATCTTCCGCATAGAAAATTGGAATTGGAACGCCCCATACACGTTGTCTTGATATACACCAGTCACCACGATCCTTGATCATGTTGTTCATGCGTAGTTTACCCCATTCAGGCAACCACTCTACATGATCGATCTCACTCAGTAATTTCTCTCTTATTCTTTCAATCGAGGCAAACCATTGGTTTGTAGCACGATAGATGACAGGCTTTTTGGTTCTCCAATCATGTGGGTATGGATGAACGATGGATTCTTTAGCCAATATGTGTCCCATCTCATCCAGTTTTTCAATGATGGTGAGATTTGCTTTTTCTACGAATTGACCAACCAAAAATTCACCGGCTTCGATCGTCATGCATCCACGATCATCAACTGGACAAAAAGCAGGCAGATTATATTTCATACCGACATTAAAGTCATCGACACCATGTCCTGGGGCTGTATGAACACAACCTGTCCCATCTTCTTCAGTAACATGACTACCTAAAATAACCAATGAGATTCGATCATAAAATGGATGTTTTGTTTCAATGAATTCAAGTTCACTGCCTTTAAAGGTCTTAAGTACGGTATATGGCACTAAGTTAAACTTAGTCATCAGGCTTTCAACTAGATCATGACCAACAACAAGTCTTCCTTTGTTTGTATCCACTAAATCATATTTTAAATTGGGATTTAAAGATATGGCGAGATTGGCTGGGATGGTCCACGGAGTGGTGGTCCATATGACAAATTTATCCCCTTTATCCAAAACACCTTTACCATCTGTTACATCAAACGTAACGAAAATCGTATCATCTTTTTTATCATGATACTCAATTTCAGCTTCAGCTAAAGCACTCTCTGAACTTGGGCTCCAATAGACAGGTTTAAGACCTTTATAGATCATCCCATCCATCGCCATTTTCGCAAAAACTGAGATTTGAGCAGCTTCGAATTCAGGTTGAAGGGTCGCATAATAATGATCATAGTCCCCTATCGTTCCTAAAGCTTTCATGTCTTTCATCTGGGTTTGAATTTGTTTCTTCGCAAAATCATCACACAGTGCTCTAAATTGA
Source organism: Erysipelotrichaceae bacterium (assembly GCA_009773735.1). Classification (GTDB taxonomy): domain Bacteria; phylum Bacillota_I; class Bacilli_A; order Erysipelotrichales; family Erysipelotrichaceae; genus UBA2212. Next base: position 1,230 of record WSYG01000009.1, on the reverse strand, counting down.
GCCGTGCTTAAGGTTTTACGATTATGACCCAGTTTGGTGATGGCTGTTTCGATCGGCAACCCATGAGTATCCCATCCAGGGATAAAATGCGTTTGATAGCCCATCATAAAACGGCTTTTAACCACGATGTCTTTTAGGATCTTGTTTAAAGCATGTCCGATATGGATATTTCCATTGGCATAAGGAGGACCATCATGCAAAACAAAAGTTGGCTTACCTTCTCTTTTCTTAAGCATGGCTTCATATAACTTACCGTCTTCCCATCTTTTTTGAAAGTGAGGTTCTTTTTGAGTTAGATTCCCTCGCATTTCAAACGATGTATCCGGCATCAATAATGTGTCTTTGTATTCCATATGTTTTTTCCTTTCAAACAAAAAGCGCCCATCTAAGGACGCTTAACGTGGTACCACCTTAGTTCACTTCTTGCGAAGTGCACTCATCGCCTTAACGCGGCGATACGATTGCCTCTACTTATCGAAGCAATGACTCACAAGGGATAACCTGACTGATTATGGGCTTCTTCACACCATCCAGAAGCTCTCTGAACCGCCTCAGTCGGCGTTGTCTTGATCTTTGTCACTATCTGTATCTGATACTAAATGAATTGCGGGGATGACTGGAATAACGAAGTTATCCAGAGCTTTCGTCAATGCGTCCAACTGATCATGCATTTCTTTTTTGATGCCTTTGGCTTCTTTAGAAATACGAGCAATTTCAACCAATACGATTCTAGCAGTTGATAAGGCTTCTCTGACGATCGAATCAGCATTGTTTTGAGCTGAAGCAATAACAGAATTGGCTTCTTTTAAAGCCAGTCTGGCGATATCATCCGCAGCTTTTTCACGAACACCCAATTCAGAAACCAAACTTTGATATCTCTGTTTGATTGAATTCAGCTGATCATTGGCCTCAGACATCTGTTTACTGTACGTATCCAGTTGTTGTTTTAAGGAATCGCGTTCAAAAGTCAAACGATCCAAGGTATCGTCCACTGAGAACCGGTCATAACCGCGTTTGTTGATCCGAAATCTTGGCTTAGGTTCAGACATCATCACTTGCTCCTTAATAAAGGTCATTATGCCATAAGTTTATGGCATTTTCAAGAACCTATTCTTCTTCTTGATCTTGTTCGTGTAGAGTTACAATTGATGTGAGACTTTCGAAGGGGTAGTAAAAGACGGATTGGAAGCCGTAGAATAAAGTTACGACACTCATTCGAAAGGAGTCCAA
>WSYG01000075.1 GCA_009773735.1 Erysipelotrichaceae bacterium | reverse complement strand
AGGATTCACGAAAGCAGAGAATGAATTAAGTCTACTATTCGAAACCGAAGAACACGAAGAAAGCTAACCCAGTTTACACAAGATATTTGACAGTACCGACTGTTTAATTACTAATCTTGATGTATATAATATGTATTGATTTTTAATGTCAGTGGTATAATAAATCTATGAAATCATTTATGAGTAATAAAGCAGGCACGACCTTTCTTGAAGTGTTAATTGCTTTATTTGTATTTACCCTCATGGTAAGTGCGGTTTTTCCTGTGTTCATGTCAACTCGCAGAATGGATCTCTATTCTAAAGCTTTTACAGAGGCTAGACAATTGGCCCAAACAAGAATCGAATGGATCTATTCCCAATCACAGAATTATGGTTACTTAGATACTTTGTATCAACTCAGCACAACAGAATCCTATACCTGTAGTGGATTTACTTATACTGTGGATGCGATAACCTTGGACATCTTATACAATGAACCATCGTCAGTGGTAACCTGTACCAAGACAACTGCTCCATTTGTCTTAGAATTGATTTTCACCAAGAATGATGCGATTCTTACTGAAGATTTTATTGACATCAAAATAACAGTCAATGACATACGGACGTCAACGACCATCAAACTCTATGAGACCCTCTATGCGACCGGCTTTATCCAATAAACCTAAAGCGGGTTTTACCTTGTTGGAGTTGATTGTTGCGATGGCCGTTTTTTCTATTTTAGGGTCTGTTTTAGTTAGCATATTTATTGCAGGAATCGAGTATTTTTCTAATGAGAAATCGCAGCTATTCAATCAGTTTAGTATCACTGAACTTTCTGGCGCACTCGAATCAGATGCCCGTAAGGCAAGTGCTGCCAGCATCAGTTCTGGTTGTTTGGTCTTTACGATCTCAAGTGGTAATATGACTTATTGTCTTAACACAACGACTTACGAAGTCACACGCAATTCTAACGTGGTTGCGGATCATATCTCATCATTTAGTTTCACCATTGTGCTAAACAAGATAAGTTTTGTTGTAACCAGCACCAATGATCAACGCGGAATCAACAATACGATCAATTTGACTTACTACTTAAGGGAAGGTAATTATTGATGATTAAGGTTCTTAAAGAAAAACGAGGCATTGCCCTGTTGACCGTTATGTTGACCTTTTTAAGTTTGTTTATTTTATTGTCTGCAATTGTATCCATGTCCATCAATAACGCTGATAACACCATCACAACCAACAACTATTCAAAAGCATATTATGTTGCAGAATCTAGTTTGAATAAACGTTTGGCTGAAATCGATACGATTTTTACGACACTAGCAGAATCCAATCCAAATCCAAGTGATTTATTTACCTTACTTGAAAATCAGTTTAGTACCTTGCCTTCACTATTAACTTTTGATCAGACTTCAGACAACGATTCAGCGTCCCTTTCATTTATCGCATCTGAAGGCACCTATGAATATCCCAACTATGTGTTTTATAAACTGGTTGTGACTGGAACGGTCAACGGTGTGAGCAGAACCTTATCAAAAGAAATTGGGTTTTCGTATACACAAGGCGGTCCTGGATTAATCATTGGTAAAGCTGTTTTGACTCAACGTGGGATGATCATAGGAAGTCAAAATTCTACAGTTGTTGGACCGATTGCCAGTAACTTACTGGACAATACGACCATCGATATACGATCAACTCAAACCCAAGTCTCCATGGCTTTCGTTCCTACCGGAAAGACATCTTTTGTATCAAATCCAACTCGAATCGGGAATCGGATCACTGAAGTTGCGAGTCCTTTTATCTTTCCGGTCATCAATTATCCAGTCATCCCAACCTCTTCACCTACTTTGATATCTCCTTACACTTTTGTAAGTAATAAGGCAACCATCAACGTTTTTGGTCATTCGTATCTTGATACGATGACGATTGCCCAAGGTCAAACACTGGTTATAAATCTTGGGACCAAAGGGACTTCAGGTACTCGAAAGATGTTGCGCGTCAAAGACATCAATGTCTCTGGAAACATTCGCGTCATTGGAACCGGAAGGCTCTTGTTGGTCTTTGAATATGGAAAAGGAACCTTAACGATGGGTTCAAAGTTTAATGTCTGTGGTGATACCGTAGGCAGTTGTGTAACCGCAGATCCTGATTATACAAAATTCTTATTCTATTTGAAAACGCCATATGTGACCACAGGTGATTTAGCGAATTATCCAAAACTTGTGTTTTCAAACTTACAACTATTTTATGGTTCACTTTTGGCTGAACAGGTCGATGTTGAAGTTAAAAGTGATAACTTTAAAGGCCACATCGTCACTTCAGGCAATACTGTTAATTTCTCGGCCAATGCGGTCATCAAGAAAGCTCTGTTTTATGCCCCTTTCGCAACCATCACCATTGATTCCAATGCGGTATTAACCGGATCACTCGTCGCCAATTACTTCACCATTTCTAATCCACAAACCATGGTCACCTATGTTGAAGTCGATAAGGAAACTTTCCCATTCAGTATCGACTTTCCTACAACCTCCACAAGTAACTATGTACCAGGAAGCATCGACATCATTGAAGGACCCGTTCAGGAGAACAACCCATGAAATTCTATAAAGTGATTGCTGTGACCGAAACCGGAGCACGTAAAACAGAAGTAATTGCTTCTGAAAATGTTGAAGAGATCTACGAAAGTCTGAAAGAGCGTTCATTATTTTTAGTCGATTATAAACAAGTCGCAAAATCAGGCAAAAATAAAATGAAGACTCGAGAACTGATTATCTTTACCCGTCAGCTAAGTGCCATGATCGATGCTGGGGTTGCCATCTTAAAAGGCATCAATATCATTGAAAACAGCACAAAGGATGCTAAAGTAAAGAAACTCTATCAAAACTTGACTCAAGAGATCCAAAAGGGTAATTCCTTATCGGTTGCAATGCGAAAACAAAGCGGAGCATTTCCTGATATTTTGATCAATATGGTGGTCGCAGGTGAAATGGGTGGTACCTTAGAAAAATCACTATTACTGATGTCAATGCATTTTGAGAAGGAACAAAAACTTAAAAACAAAATCAAAGGGGCTATGACATACCCCATCATATTGGGAGTCATCGCAGTTTCAGTCGTTATTCTATTGATGACCTTTGTCCTTCCTACCTTGACCCAAATGTTTGATCCCGGGACCTTACCACCTTTAACTTCCTTTGTTATGGGAATAAGTCGCTTTCTTACCACTTACTGGTTTATTTATATCCCTGCTGTCTTTCTTCTGATCACAGGCTTTATTGCTTTGTTACGTGTTCCTTCCTTTAGATTGAAGTTCGATCATTTCATATTGAGGATGCCCATTATTGGTCCACTAAATCAGACCATCTATTCAGCCCGTTGTGCCAGATCTTTTGCTTCCCTTTATTTAAGTGGAATACAAACCATTCCGATGATTCAATCGACTGCTCAAATCTTAGGCAATTCGTACATTGAAAGTTTATTTGATGAGGTGGTAATGCGCGTCTCTCATGGAGAAATCATCTCTAAGGCTTTGGAAGATATGGGTGTCTTTGATCCAATGCTCAGTTCCATGGTCAATGTTGGGGAAGAAACTGGTGCATTAGGCGATATCTTAGTCCGTACAGCCGATTACTTTGATGAAGAAGCAGATACAGCCTTATCAAAAATGGTCGCACTGGTTGAACCCATCATGCTTGTGCTCATGGGAGTCATCATTGGGGTCATTGTTGTTTCAGTTATTCAGCCTATGTTTGCAATGTATGATCAGATCGGAAACTAAGAGGTAAAAACGATGCTCATTATCGAAATTAGAGACAATACCCTACGCATCATTGAGGCAACTTCTAATCTTAATGCTTTTAGAATCACAGGTTCTAAAACCATTGAATTTGATGACAGTTGGAAAACATATATTTCCAATCCTGAACAAGCAGCCAGCTTAACGCAAACCTTAAGATCTTATAAGGAAAGTAAGTTCCTTTTATGTTTGAATAACAGCAGTGTGATCTATCGTGATATGGTCGTACCTAAAGCCAGTCCTCGTTACCTCACTTCACTGATCAGACATGAACTTACACATGCCCTTAATTGGATCGGCTACACTAAACTAGACAGATTTCTTAGGGGACGATAAACTAAGAAAGAGAGAAAGTGAACGTGATGGAAATGCGCAGAGAAAGAAGAAGT
>WSYG01000008.1 GCA_009773735.1 Erysipelotrichaceae bacterium | reverse complement strand
TAAAGACTTCATGTTTGATCGTTCTTTTTTGGCGATTTAAAACCATCAGGCGTGATGCTGAGCGATCTGCTAAAGGATGTTGGGCGATGAGTTCTTCAGGTAACTCAAAGTTAAAATCAGATGTTTTCATTAGAAACCTTTAGAATTGATGCTATTGAGATGATGTTTTTTAAAGTACTCATCTTTGAAATCTTGGAAACGATCTTCGTTGATGGCAGTACGAACATCCTCGGTCAATTTGATCAAAAATCTAAGATTGTGGATGGATAATAAACGTTGGCCTAATCCTTCATCACAGCGAATCAAGTGTCTTAAGTATGCCCGTGAAAAATTCTTACAGGTATAACAATCACACTCTAGATCGATTGGTCCGAAATCTTGTTCATTCTTGGCGTTTCTGATGTTGAGTCGGCCAGTTGAAGTCATCAATGTTCCGTGTCTCGCAATGCGCGTAGGTAATACACAATCAAACATATCGACACCTCTTAAAACACCTTCTAAGATCGCATCGGTTGATCCGACACCCATCAGATAACGAGGTTTGTTTAAAGGTAAATATTTAATGCTATAGTCGATCATTTTATACAAAACTTCCTTGGTTTCCCCAACACTGGTTCCTCCAATGGAATATCCTGGAAAATCGATCTCAACAAGTTTTTGAGCACTATAGGCTCTTAAATCTTCAAACTCACCACCTTGAACGATCCCAAATAATGCTTGAGAAGAGTTCTTATGATTGTCTTTACCGCGTTGTGCCCAACGTAATGTTCGCTCAACACTTTTTTTCATGTATTCATGTGTTGCAGGATAAGGTGGACATTCATCAAAACTCATGATGATGTCTGCCCCTAGATCATTTTGTATTTGAATGGCTTTCTCAGGGGATAAAAACATGGTATCACCATTGAGATGGTTCTTAAAGGTGACCCCTTCTTCAGTGATTTTACGGGAGTCTGCTAAAGAAAAAACCTGAAAACCACCGCTATCAGTTAATATTGGATTTTTCACGTTCATAAATGAATGTAAACCACCTGCAGCTTTAACGATATGTTCACCAGGTCTAAGCCATAAATGATAGGTATTGGCTAAAATTACACCAGCTTGTATGGTTTCAATTTCTTCAGGGGATAAGAACTTGACCGTTGCTAAAGTACCGACCGGCATAAACATTGGTGTTAAAACATCACCGTGTGGTGTATGTATGATGCCTGTACGAGCACCGCTTTGAGCACAGGTGTGTAAGATTTCAAACGAAAACTCAGTCATTGACTTCCTCGACTTTAGCATTTCGATTGGCATTTTTACGATCGATCGAAGATAAGTGTTTCTTACGTAAACGAATCGCATCTGGCGTAACTTCGACCAATTCATCATCATTGATGAATTCTACCGCATATTCTAGTGTTAATTGTTTGGGTGTAACCAGTCTCATTGCTTCATCATTACCTGATGAACGAACGGCTGTTTTCTTCTTTTCTTTGATTGGGTTGACTTCCATATCCATATCGCGTGAAGCAATCCCAATGATCATTCCAGTGTAGACATCGGTTTGAGCACCAATGAAGAATTGGCCTCTTTCTTGAAGATAGAAAAGCGAATAGGTCATGGCTACACCCATCTCGGTTGATATCATGACTCCATTTGATCGTTGTGGTAATTCTCCAACATATTCAGTATACCCTGCGAATTGACGTACGATTGTTCCTTCACCATGAGTATCATTGATGAATTCAGAACGATACCCAATCAACGAACGCGTTGGAGCATTCCATGTGATGGTCACATAACCACGCTTAGAATCCATATTTTTCATTTGGGCTTTTCTTAAATTTAGTTTAGAGATGACGACGCCTGAATAAATCTCTGGTACTGTCGTAATGACTTCTTCCATCGGTTCCATTTTTACGCCATCGATATAACGATAAATAACTTCTGGTTTAGATACAGCCAATTCATATCCTTCACGACGCATGTTTTCAACCAAAATGGTTAAATGTAATTCACCACGGCCTGATACTTTAAATTTATCTGTCGTATCCAAAGATTCAACTTTTAATCCAACATTAACTTCAAGTTCTTTCATCAAACGTTCTTTGATGTTTCGTGAAGTGACATATTTACCAGATCTTCCCGCAAACGGAGAAGTATTGACACAGAAATTCATCGATAGTGTCGGTTCTTCAATCGAAATCATAGGTAATGGATCGATATTATTGGGATCACATAAAGTATCCCCAATATTGATGTCTTGGATACCACCTACAATGACGATGTCACCGCTGTGAACTTCCAAAACAGGAGTTCTTTTCATTCCAATGTAGACAAAAAGTTGGGAAATGGTTTGTCTGATGGTTGAAGCACCACGTGCAACGACCACGCTTTGGCCCACTTTTAAAGTTCCTTTATACAAACGACCAATACCCAAACGACCTAGATAATCATCATAGGCCAAGGAACTGATCTGCATCTGTGTGGGTTCTTCATCTAAATCAGGATAACTACCGACTTGTCTAACAATGGTTTCAAACAAAGGTTCTAAGTCCGTAGATTCATCATTCATATGGTATTTTACGATGCCCTGTCTAGCGATCCCGTAAAGAATCGGAAAATCCAATTGTTCATCCGTTGCGTCTAATGACAGAAACAACTCATAAACCAAATCAACAACTTCTTCAGCTCTTTGATCATTCTTATCGATTTTATTGATTAACAGAATTGGGTTTAAACCAAGTTCAAGTGCTTTATGTAGAACAAATCGAGTTTGAGGCATCGGTCCTTCTGATGCATCAACCAAAAGTACGACTGTATCGACTGTTTTGATGATACGTTCAACTTCAGATGAAAAATCGGCATGTCCTGGTGTGTCGACGATATTTATTTTAGCCCCATGAGTTTGGATGCTACAGTTTTTAGAATAGATGGTAATGCCGCGTTCTCTTTCCAAAGCATTGGAGTCCATGACTTGGGCTACCAAAACTTCGTTGGATCTGAATACACCTGATTGTTGAAGTAATGCGTCAACTAGGGTACTCTTTCCAGCATCGACATGCGCAATGACCGCAATATTAATAATTTTTTGTTCTCTCATAAGGACCTGCTTTCAAAATACACTTTATTATAACACCTTATTGAACTTTATTACATATGAATGGTTTTCACCTTTCACTTTATTTTCATATAAGTTTTCATTTGTTCACTTATAATATAGGTGAAGCCGAACCGCTTCAAATGTAATCTGTTCTTCATTCCCTCCAATTTTATGAAGCAGGAATCTATTCAATTAAAAGCGATGAAAATCGCTTTTAATTATCCTATAATGAATCCATGACCATTCCTTCACTTTTAGAGTCTTGGTTTATACAGAATCAGCGACTTCTACCCTTTAGAGCCAACAAAGATCCTTATCGAGTATGGATCTCGGAAATTATGGCTCAACAGACTCAGATTGACACCATGATTCCTTTTTATGAGCGATGGATGACTAAGTATCCTACCCTTCAAAAGCTTTCTGAAGCCTCTGAAAACGATCTTCTAAAGCTGTGGGAAGGATTGGGTTACTATTCTAGAGTCCGTAATATCTATAAAGCCATTCAGATGATTAAAATGAATGATTATATCTTTCCTAAAGAACTTGATGACATCAAAACATTACCAGGAATTGGTCCTTATACTGCCGCAGCCTTAGCCTCCATTTGTTTTGAGACCAAAAGTGTTGCGATCGATGGGAATGTCAATCGTGTTGTGTCTCGCTTATTTGCGATCCAGGATGAACAAGGATCCAAAAACTTTCAAAATATCGTCACCAAGGAAATGGAAGCTTGGATGATAGAAGCAATCCCATCTGTATTTACCCAAGCCATGATGGAACTTGGAGCTTTGGTTTGTACCCCAAAAAATCCAGATTGTAACCACTGCCCAATCCAAAAACACTGTAGTGCGTTTGAAACAAATTCGATTCTTAATTATCCAATCAAAAAAGCATCAAAAATAAAACCTGTCCTTCATAAAAAAATCCTTTTCGCACGATCAAACGATCAAAAGCTTGCGTTGACAAAGGATAGTTCTGATCAACTTATGAAAGGTTACTGGCGCTTTTTAGAAATAACAGAGATTCCAGAAGACGCCATCTACTTAGGTCATCAACATCATGTTTTTACCCATTTGATTTGGGAACTAGATTTTTATCTTGTTGAATTTAAAAACGATGCGAGTCTGATGTGGTTTAGTCCATCTGAAATAGAAGCTTTGCCTTTAATTACAGCTCATCGTGTTTCTTACGATAAATTTAAAGCCAGAATCTTCGCTTCTGGATCTTGATTTTATTGATTTGATCAAACATTTTAATGGCAGTTTTATAACCCTTCTCAATCATCAAGGTGCCTTTACCCATGGAAAAGACGCCAATGTTTTTAGTTTTGATGGTTATGTGGAGGTCTGATGCAGCAACCATCCAGTTTTCTGTTTCATGCATACCGATATCGATGATCCTTGATGCAATATCACGCATGGAAGTTGATTCTTTGAATTCAGTCATATCTTGCATACAGACTGAAACTACTTTTTCAAATCCCATGATTTTTAATGGAACAACTGGAATATTCATCATGATTCCCCCATCGACAAGTTGCATGTCCATGATCTTCGTTGTATTGAATACTAGGGGAAATGAACATGATGCAGTCAGTGCTCTGACGATTTCAATATCACTAATGACGATGTATTCTTTACTTTTCGCAAAGGATTTGGGATCATTGGTAAAGATTACAGCTTTACCGCTCATTAAATCTGTAGCAACACAGACAAATAATTCAGGAATTTGACTGATAAATTGATATCCCAAGGCATCAAAATGGGTTTTAAGCAAAGATTCAAACAAGTTACTTTTAATAAAACCATCGGTTTGTTTAAGGACCAAAGGCAATAGTTCAAAATTACTTGGTTTAAAGAGTTTATTCTTAATGATATTTGCTTCTAAATCAAGCATATGTTCTCGGACTTCAGCTGCATTTAATTGGCAAGCCAAAAAACAAGCAATGATTGAACCCATACTGGTTCCCGCAAATCCGTCAAAAACAATCTCGTTTTCTTCAAAAACTTGATAGACACCCACTTCGCCATATGCTTTGATACCACCACCTGATAATGCTAAACCTAATTTTCTTTTCATACACCTATTCTAACAAAAATAAAAGCCTCTGCTCATGCTAATGAGGAGGCTTCTTCGGTAATATCAGCAGGAATCCACTGTGAATCATAGGTATTAAGCATGGCACTTGATAAGTGTGGTCCTTGAGATTCAGCTGGATAGTATTGTAGATTTACTTTATGTTCAGTCTTAAAGCGTTCAAGTTCACTCGCAAAGGACCAGGTCAAATCAACCATTTCCCAACTGGTAAACAAAGTCTTATCTTGATTAAACGCATCATTGAGTAATCTTTCATAGGCTTCAGGGGTATTGATTCGGTTCTCATAAATACAGCTTTGACAGAAATTCATCATGACTTGCGAGATTTGATGAGATATTCCAGGTTTCTTCGCATTGAAGCGGAAATAGATACCTTCATCAGGTTGGATCTTAATGATCAACATTTCTTGCTGAGGAGACAGATCTTTAAATAGTGTCCCTTCTACTGGTTTGAATTTAACAGTGATGTAGGTGGCACGTTGATCTAGTCGTTTTCCGGTTCGTAAAAAGATTGGCACACCTTTAAAACGTTCATCATCGACACTTAAGGTCAATGCAACATAGGTCTCTGTGGATGAATCATGTGCAACCTTTGCTTCATCTCGATATGCGACCAATGCACCATTTTGATCATATTGACCTAAAACAAGTTCTTCTGTTTTAATACGGCTTAGAATTTCACCTTGTTTGGCATGAATAGATTTAGGTGAAAAGTCACTGGGTTTATCCATCAAGACATAAGACAAAAGCTGAAGCAAATGATTTTGTACCATGTCTTGGATAGCACCTGTGGTTTCATAATAAGCCCCGCGATTTTCGATCCCAATGGTTTCAGCAGCCGTGATCTGTATTTCTTGAATATAATCTTTGTTCCATATCCCTTCAAACATTCGGTTTGCGAAACGGATCGTAAGTATATTTTGAATCATTTCTTTTCCAAGATAATGATCGATACGATAAATATTGTCTTCACCAAAAATAGTATCCAGTAATGTATTTAACTTACGAGCATGATCTTCATCGATCCCAAAAGGTTTCTCTAAGATGATTCGATGTTGACCTTGGTCAAGAATGCCACTTGTTTTTAAGTGGTTAGCGATTGGTTCAAAGAATTCAGGGGCAACTGCAAAGTAATACAAGTAATCCCCTTTTTTGTCACTTTTGCCCAAACGTTCATAATGAACTTCATCAGTCAAAGACAATACGATGTATTGAAGGTGTTTTGAAAATCTCGCATACACTTCCTCATTGAAAGGAAAACGTGAGCCTTTGATCAACCACGGTTTTGCGACTTCCAAATAGCTTTCCCGAGTATAAGGTTTTCTTCCAACACAATTAATTGTTAAATTATCAGGTAAAAGATTGCGTGCTTCAAGTTGATACAACGCAGGTAATAATTTTCGATAAGTCAGATCTCCTGTTGACCCAAAGATCGTAAACGTCAGCGCTTTACTCATGATCTCCCCACGTTTCAAAATGAAAGAATCCATCTCTGTCGATCCTTTGGTAAGTGTGTGCCCCAAAGTAATCGCGTTGAGCCTGTATCATATTGGTCGATAAAGAAGTGCTTCTAAACGCATCATAATAGCTTAATGCAGCGGTATATGAAGGCGTTGGGATACCATAATAAATCGATAATGCAACGACTTCTCTTAATGCGATCAATGAGTCATTCATGATTTGAGTAAAATAAGGATCTAGTAATAAATTGGTTAGTTTCGGATCCTTAAAAGCACTGGCAATCTGATTCAAGAATTTAGCACGAATGATGCATCCTCCTCTAAATAGTTTAGCAATGGCTTCATAATTCAAATTCCAGTTGTTTGTTTGTGCAGCTTTCTTAAGTAAATCAAAACCTTGAGCATAGGATATAACCTTAGCTGCATAGAGTGATTTTTCTACCAACGCATCAAGGTACGCTGGTATTGGTGCTTTTATGATTGATGAAGGTAAGATGTTTTCAGCACTTATTCTGATTTTACGATCCGTAGAAATAAGTCTCGCAAAAACTGCTGAAGTGATGACAGAAATATCAACCCCTAAATCAAGTGCTTCTTTTGAAGTCCATAATCCAGTTCCTTTTTGACCTGCTGTATCTAAGATCATATCGATCAGATCCGAATCACCTAAATCATCTTTTGTTTTAAGGATATTGGCTGTGATTTCAATCAAATACGAATCTAAAGCACGGCTATTGTATCCACTAAATATGGCAGAAAGTTCTGCGTTATTGTGGTGGCCTAGATCTCTTAGGATCTGGTAAGATTCTGCAATCAGTTCCATATCACCATATTCAATGCCGTTGTGAACCATTTTAACATAATGCCCTGAACCATTCTCTCCAATATAAGAACTACAAGCTTCCCCATCCACTTTAGCAGATATGGCTGTTAAAATAGGTTCAATGGCAGTATAGGCATAAATATGTCCAGAAGGCATGATGGCAGGGCCTCTGCGAGCCCCTTCTTCACCACCAGATACACCCATTCCCATAAAGTGAAAACCTTTTTCTGCATATTCTTTTTCTCTTCGGATTGTATCTAGATAGTAGGAATTTCCAGCATCGACCACAATATCATTCTGATCCAATAAAAGAGTCAATTGGTTAAGTACAGCATCAACTGGAGATCCAGCTTTGACCATGATGATAATTTTACGTGGTTTCTCAAGTTTATCGATCAATTCTTCCAAACTCAAGGCAAGTCCTAATCCAGGATTCTCTTTAACTACATTCACAGCAACTTCGGTTGTTCGATTATAAATCAACACAGAAAATCCATGATCTAGTATATTAAGAGCAAGATTTTTGCCCATAACAGCCACACCTATCACAGCAACATCAAATTTCTGCATCTTTACATCCTCCTAAGGGTTAACGATGAATCAAGGAATCAATTCTAGTGAAGCTTGTTTATCTTTTTTGAAACGTAAAACTTGTTGAATGAATGCGTCCAGATTGAGCAATAAACAAGGAATCATAAACAAACCAAACTGTAATGCAATCATGGCACCAAATAGATGCAAAATCAAGGATGTCAAAGTCAACCAGCAATTATTTCGTTGTATGCAAGCTACCAAAGATCATCCCTATGCTAAATAGTATGATGCTTGGAATCAAGAAAATATTGAAGATTGCTGCGATTAGTCCGCCAGCATCTCCGCCATTATTCTGAGTCCTTAAAGCTATAAAAACATAGAGTGAAAACCCAATATAAAGTGAGGCTAAACAGGTACTGATCACTAGGATTTGATTACACTTCATATTATGCTCCTAAAAATCATTATATCGGTTATTATGTCCCGAAACAAACCCGATGCATTTCATCTTTGGGTATGATTATATACTGCATAAACAGAAGACATGGAGGTTGTTAAAGTGATTTATTACCTTTATTTTATAAAACGAGCACCGTTTAAGGTGCTCTTTGGTTTGAATTAAGGTGCGACGTAAGGTTTGATGTCTGCATATAAAGTAGGTTGGATCAAAGTATAGTTTCCAGCCTTGGTACCTTTAAGCGTGTAACCTTTGACAATGATCTTGATGTTTGTGCCTGTTGTTCTTTGTACGAAGTTAAAGGTAGGTCTGCCTCCGATTGAAACATCATCTCCAACAAAAATTCCTGATAATCTGGCTTTTCCTAGGATAGTAGCTATGGTTGTTCCATCATAGATTTTGTCTCTGCCTGATATTCCAGCAATCGTCAAGGTTTTCTTTGCGATCGTGATTTCTCCAAACACAAATGTGAAATCATAATTATCTGCAACTAAAGTCCCAACTTCACCAATGATTTGAACTGGATTATAACTGACTGATAGTCCCGCTGAATATACACTGGTGATGCTTGGTGTTCCACTGACGACACTGATGGTATCACTCATCAAGAATCCGGTGATTTCATAATCATAGGCACTGATGAAGTCGCCATAAGTCACTGCTTTGTTGGTAATTTTGACAGTTAATAATGCTTTGTTGACAGTTACGTCGATCGATGCTGTGATGGGTTTATAGGTCACCAGGTCATTTGGAGTAAAAATAACATTGGCTTTGGTGAACCCTGCTTTTACAGGAACTAGACTAGCATTTTCAAAAGCAAATGCTCCAGGAACATAGACACCATTGATTAGTGCTATCCCTTCACCTAGAGTTGATGATGATAAGGCTTGACCATACGTAATGGGAGTCGTGGTTGGCCAAGTAACACTGATTCCTTTAATCGGGCCAAAAGCTGTTGTTTCGCTCATCCCCGCATATTCTTCTATTCCCTTTACGATGACTTTAAAATACTTGCCCACATCATCGTTGCTTAACATTAAAGTTCTGGAAGTAGCCCCAGATACATCGACAAAGTTGGCATCAGGTAAAGTAGAAACGGACCATTGATAACTTACGGTAGATTCTAAAGGTAAGACACTTACAGATAATTCTGTCCCTGTATAACCGCTTCCTACAACCTGAACCAATCCGATTTTCGGTTTTTGTAGCAACATAAATGCAGCAGCAGCAGAAACACAAATTAAAACCACAATAGAAATCAATATATTGCGTTTTCTCGCTTTACTGACATACATAGAAACACGCCTCCTCTGCTTTGGTTGAATGTGCAAGAATGACCTTGTCATGTTTCTTCGTTAACTTCATTTTATATTAAAAAAACGTTAATATCCAAAAATCGATTCACAAGATGATTAAAATTTTCATAATCCATAAGATAAGTACCATATTTAACCTTCAAATGATAAAACTTGCTAAAACTTAGTGATTTTCGATGAATTGGATTCCTAAACAATCAAGACCAGTATGCGAAGCAATAACAGCAGCTATATCATTGACATAGATCCTTGAAGGCTCATATCCCTTAGCAATCAGCATTGCCTTGGTTACCTCTGTTCGGGGAGCAGCATGCGAATGAATGATATATATGGAGCAAGATTTACCTCTAAATGTTGAATGTAGGGTATCAATGGCTTCTTCTAGAGCTCTTCTTTCAGTTCTTACTTTCGCGAAAACATCGATCTTACCTTTGGTTGAAGCATTGAGTTGTAAAATCGGTCTGATCTTAAACATCTCTGCTAAAGATGCGGCCAAGGGAGTTAAACGACCTCCTACTTTCAAATGATCCAAGTCATTGGGTAAAATCAAAGTATTGGCTCCTTTGATGACTCGATTAAGGGTATCCACAATTTCGTCTTTTTGTTTACCCTCGTTGATCAAAGTTTTGGCTAAAAGTGATACATGCTTTTGAATCATGCAGGTTGAAAAAACATCGACGAATACAACTTCAAGGCCAACCTCTTCACCTGCTAAAAATATCGATTGATGGGTGCTGGATAAACCGGCAGATAATGGGGTCGCAATAACAGTATCACAGCCATCAGCTTTGATGGTCCGCATTAAATCTTCAATGCTCATGTAAAGTGGAGTTGAAGTTTTTGGGTATTTTTTATCGCTTAACGCTTGATATACATCTTGAGTACTGATATCGAGTCCATCATGATAGGATTTCCCATCAATCAAAACAAGCAATGGTACCAAATAGATCCCTTTTTCTTTGGCTTCTTGTTGACTCAGTCCACTTCCAGAATCTGTTATGACGGCTATTTTACTCATATGCTCCTCTTTTTTTCTTATTTACCATTATACAACATTGCTTTGCTTCAAAACTTGCAAAGCGAAACATGATCACACACGACATTTATAGGTACAACCATAAACCCATCCTTCTATTTTTGGTTGCGGATCAAGTGTGAACCAAGTTCCTTGTATTCCACTTTCTTGTAACGTCAATTCAAAATGACATTTTGCGATGCCCAAATCATTAAGTTGCAGATCATAGCGTATCATATCACCATATCCTTGATTTCTCTGAATAAAGAAATGGAAATCATCGCCTGTTTTCATTAATCGCCAAGGCTGTTTATTGCTTGCAGAAGGACCCAATCTAACCATTTCTAAAGCTACTTCATATTTTCCAGCATTTTCTTTGGTTAAAGGTGTTTTTGAATCATTCTCAAAGAACAATTCATTCCATGGCTTTCTATGGTTAGATCCAGCTCCAAATCGCATGGTTGAATCAAGTAAACTTCTTTTATCTTTAGCATAACCAATTGGTGAAACAATGGGTATGGTTTCATTATTGGTCAAAGTAAGACTCTTCTCAAAATTTCCACGATTAAATGTTCCGCCTAACCAACAGGTACTTAATCCAAGTTCGGTTGCAAATAAAACTGCTTTTTCAAATAAGTAACCCAATTCCAGTGGATCTCCTGTTTCAATATCTTGGATCGCCTCAATAAAAGTGTGTGCTCCTGACATGACTCCATACGTTCCAAGTTTCGCTTTTGCGTTTCTGTCATCGCTTAAACTAGAAACTATGGCAAATCTTACTTCTGTCTTGGCTTCTTGGTTTAATTCAGCGATCTTTTCTTCCATTTTTGCGATGGATTCAAGAGAAATAGGCATTGAGTCATAGGTTCTGCATGATATTCTGTTTCTGATCAAATCCTGATACTTAGTTGATTTTGTCATAAATTCTCCTTGTTTACAGTTCATTTATAAAAAGCAGATTATCCGTAATCTGCTTTATTGTCTTTATCTTCTTAACAATGATCCAAAGATTCCGCGGGCAATTTCACGTCCAATCGATGAACTCATCGTACCCATAAAAGACTTCGTCATTTTCTCGACAACAGTGACATTTTTCTTAGCAGCTCTGGCTTTTTCTTTATCAAGTCTTTCTTGTTCTTTACGTAAACGTACAGCTTCTTTATTTTGTTCTTTAACTTGCTGTTCTTGAAGTTTAGCTTCTTCGACCAAGTTCTTTTGTTCTTGCTGAACATTCATTTTAGCTTTCAACATTTCATAGGCAGATTCTTTATCGATGATTTGATTGTATTTGTAATAGAACGGTGAATTTGTGATCAGTTCTTGACGTTTTTCAGGAGTAATGGTTCCGATGATGCTATGTGGAGGACAAATCATAGCTCTTTCAACGATGCCAGGTCTTCCTTCTAGATCCAACATGGAAACCAAAGCTTCCCCTGTTTTAAGTTCAGTGATGACACTAGGGATATCGATGCTTGGGTTTTGTCTGAATGTTTCTGCCATTGCATTGATGGCTTTGTTTTCGCGCGGAGTAAATGAGCGCAAGGCATGTTGTACACGATTGCCCAATTGATTCAATACTTTATCTGGGATATCGATTGGATTTTGCGTTACAAAGTAAACACCAACGCCTTTAGATCTGATCAATCTAACTACGAGTTCAATTTTATCCAGTAATGCTTTTGGGGCATCTGTAAACAGCAAGTGTGCTTCATCAAAGAAAAATACCATCTTCGGTTTATCAAGATCTCCGACTTCAGGTAATTCTTCAAACAGTTCAGAAAGCAACCACAATAAGAAGGTTGAATACAAAGCAGGAGCCATCATTAACTTTTCAGAAGCCAAGACATTGATGATGCCTTTTCCATAAGGATCGACTTTCATCAAGTCATTGATATCAAACGCAGGTTCAGCAAAGAACTGATCTCCACCTTGATCTTCTAGAGTCAATAAAGCACGTTGAATCGATCCCACAGAGGGTTTAGCAAGATTCCCATATTCAGTGGTAAAGTTATTGGCATTATCTCCAACATATTGAACCAAACTACGAATATCTTTCAAATCGATCAAAAGTAAACCCATATCATCAGCAATTCTAAATATTATGGTCAAAACCCCTGCCTGAACCTCATTTAAGCCCAATATACGACTTAAGAGCAAAGGTCCAATCTCAGAGATGCTGGTGCGTAAAGGATGTCCCAACTCCCCAAAAACGTCCCATAAACGAACTGGATAACTACCAAATTCAAATGGGGCAAGCCCTAATTTATCGATCCTTTCTTGAAGTTTAGGATTCATGATGCCTGGTTGAGCCAAAGAAGCAAGATCACCTTTGACATCTGATAAGAAAACAGGAACGCCTTGAGTACTGAAATGTTCAGCCAATACTTTTAAGGTAATTGTTTTACCAGTGCCGGTAGCACCAGCAATCAAACCATGACGATTGGCCATCTTTAAGTTAAACAGGATATCCTTCTCACCTCTTCCGACTAAAAATTGTGTTGATTGATCCACGAACTTCCTCCATATCTCATTTCTCATATTATAGGTCAGCAAGTTTCATAATACAAGAAACCAAACCTTATTATTTAGACGACCGCTTATTCAAGATGATACAATGAAAACAAGATTTGAACTTGAAAGGAAAAAACATGAGAAAACAATGGTTGATTATCGTATTGATCATGAGCTTAAGTGCATGTAAAGTCAGCAATAAACCTAGTTTCGATGCAGATTCCATCAAGATCACTTCTGCTTCTGATCAAAGTAAAGCCCTTCTTTTAAAATGTACAGATGGTGATACAGCTCATTTCTTATTGGCTGGGAATGATGAAAAAGTACGATTCTTGTCGATCGATGCGCCTGAAATTGCCAATGATGATCATCCAAATCCTGAGCCTTATGGCAATCAAGCCAGTGATTATACCTGTAACTTATTGACCAAAGCAAAAACAATCATCCTCCAAATGGATCCTTATGAGGATGATCGTGATCAATATGATCGCTTATTGGCCTGGATCTGGGTCGATGGTAAACTGCTTCAAGCCAAATTGATTGAACAAGGTTATGCGGAAGTCAAATATGTTAAGCAGCCCAATCTTTATTCCAGTCAACTCTATCAACTTCAAGATCTGATCAAAAAAGAAAAAATAGGCATTTGGAAAAACAATTAACCCATAAAAAGGCACTTCTTCTGAAGTGCTTTTAAGTCTAGTAGTCAAATTCAAGATCAAGTAATGGGGCGTGTTGTTGAGCACCGTAGACATCGGTTTCACGGATATCTCCACTGCACATCGGTCTGATGATGGTGGCTTTGATGGCATTAGCAGGAACAAACTCAACGATGGTGATGACATCTTCTACTTTGATTTTATACAAAGAAGCGATGAGTTCAGCATTGATGCATTTATGTTCAACCAAGGCGTTAAATGTTTCTTTGTCTTTTAGGATAATGTCAAACGTAATCTCATAAGGTCCTGAATTCTTAGAACGAATGACTTTTGCGATATCGATCAGTTTATGTTTCATAAGTGGCTCCTTACACATTGACCATGGTCTGTTTGAATATGCCAACCGGATCGGTGATTTCAATCAAATGATACAAACTGAAGTTATACACAGCACCTACTTTAAAATCACTTGGGGAATATGGAAAGGCAAGATTACCAGCCGTTGCGATACGTCCATCATAGCCATAATGAAGCATCGTACTGCGGGCAAAACTACAGATGGTGTTTGCGACATCTTGTGTTTTCGCAACCGCATCGATGACGATACACAATTCATGAGATGTGATTTCTTTAACAGGTTCTAGATCACCCATGACTCCGTTTTTACCATAGATCTTGAAGTTAAGGTGATAATTATCCAGATTCTTAAAGTTATCTTTAACTCTTTTGGTGACCCCTTCTAAAATTGAATCGATTTCTCTAATGAAGATTGGATCGCGTACTCCCGCGATACTGACAGTTCTAAATCCAACACATTTGGCAGCCTCTAGTTTGATGGTATAGGGATTGGATAAGATGAACTTACTGCCTCTGACTTCAACTTGATTTTCATTGAGTTGCGTAAAAGTTGTTTGATGAAGATCGATGGTTCCACCAGGTCCAGGTAAGATATATGGATTTGTTTTTTCGTATAAAGTATGGGCACTGACACTTAAGGTCGTGCATTTACGAGCCGGATTTAAGGTTTCTAAGACAAAGCGATCTTCGTAGATGGTTCCAAACATACAATCACTGCCACTGCCTGGGGTTGATGCGATCGCAGCACATTCTAAGATTTTTCCCATATGTAGTGCTAAACCTTGATCAAAACCACGAATGATTGGAAGCGCTGCAAACATATTAGGATCATAAGAACGACCTGCGATGATGACCTGAGCGCCATCATTAAGGGCTTTGATGAAAGGTTCTACCCCCATTTGACCAACGATGCGGGTCGATTCCAGAATGTCCTCACGCGTACATTCTGGGGCTGGATGAAGAGGTTTAACCTTACCTTCTTCAAATGCTTTTAAGACAAATTCTTTATCGAAATCTGCTTCGATGACAGCCATTTTAAAGTGCAGATTATGTTCTTTAGCGATTTCGTAAACGATTTGAAGTTGCCAATCCAGATGAGGTTTGGCGCCACTTCCTCCGGCACTACCTACCAAAACAGGGATATTATGTTCAATCCCAGCTTCGATCATGATGGCCAAGTCACGTTTGACAGCGAAATAATCGGTGAATGAGACGCCTGCACCTAAGTAATAAGGTCCTGGATCGGTAGAACCAGCATCCACAGCGATACAATCTGGTTTTAATTTCATGCCTTCTTCAAAACTAGACATTGGGAAACCATAACCAAGGATCGCTGTCGTAGAAAGAACTTTAACGCATTTCATGATTTGTCCTGCCTTTCATCGCTTTATTCAATGCGATTATCCTTTGCATTTCATTGTATACGATCATATATCCTTCATCGACGCCCATCCCCGGTTTAGCCAAGATCTGAACAGGATGAGTCGCCATTGCGACATGGACACAGGTCTTAGCACTAATATCTGTTTCATTACAAGTACCGCCTTGATAAGCACCAATGCCTTTTTTATTACAATAAAGTACGGCTTCAATCGTATTTTGGATCCCACCTAAATCTGGAGTTTTGATTTGTACCATATGACCAGCTTTGTTATCGGCAAAATAGATGATGTCTTCTAGTGTATTGCACCATTCATCCGCAACGATCTCAACATCGATATGACGTCGATCTAGCACTTCAGTAATGGCTTTTAGTCCCAGCATGGTCAATTCGCGATCATCGAAATCAACCGGTCCTTCAATGCGTAAATGATATGGACCACTGGCTTCACGCAATGATTTCATATAATCGGCCATGGCTTCATAATCTGTTTTAAAGATGATCCCAAAAGTTCCATAGACATCGATATGAAAGACAGGCATATAATCATCATTACTCTTAAACGTATCGACCCGTTGACGTAGCCATTTGACATATTCCAATAGTTTTTCACCTTGATAACCTAACTTAGCAGCAACATTGTTGATGAGCGCATGAGGCATGACAGGTGATCCTTTGATGATCATTTTATCGACATTGTCATAGCGATTGTCTCCGCTTTGACTAAAGATTGGAATCAATTGGTCACTCACTTGAGTTCCATATTCTAAAGCAACGATGTTGGCCATTTGGGTATGATGGGCTTTTGCGACACCATCTAATAAAGCTTGAGTGATTCCATATCGAAGTGCTGTATGAATCCGTTTACCTTCGTGATGAAAGTTATCAAACTCATGAGCTAAAGTCTTAAAAGAATCAAGTTCCCTACCCATTAATAATGGTTTAAGTTCTTGATGAATGATCAGTTCAAATTCTTGAGCTAAGAAGAGTGGATCTCTTCCTCCACATCCGCTGTATTGAACTGCACAACAATCTCCAAAAGCGACTTGTCCATCTTCAAGAACCAACATGATCGTTAAAGATTCTCCAGCCTGACGAATCCGAGTAAACCCTGGAGTGAGTGGATCGCCTACATAAAAGCTACCTTCTGATTTCGCGCCTTGTTTGATCGCTTTTTGATCGTCAAAGAAGAAACCTGTTCTGCCTTGGCTTGTGACTACATCAATGATTTTCATGGTTTCCCTATCTTGGTCGTCCGACCAATTGTCCTTTACTGACTGCATATATATCGTCGATGACCATTTGGAAACTGACATCACGACGCTCTGTTTCAGCCCGTTCTTTTAACTTCTGGCGATGAAAGGCTTTAAGTGTTTCATCAAAAGGTAAATTTCCGAAATCTAAGAATCTTACTGCCCCATTATTGTCTCTTGCCGGTAATGCTTTGTTGGCATTACACTGTGCTGGCGCAAATGGGACATCGATCAAACCTGCTTCAAAACCACGCAATGCGCTTAATCCAAAGTCATTGTTTCCAAGCTTCAAGACCGCTTCTATAATACAATTAGTCTCAGCTTCAATGATGTTCATTTCTTCAACGATCATAGGACTCTCAATTGCGACTTGATCTTTGAGCATCGCCGTCAATTGTTTGGTAGCCTTCAATCCGTTTGAATTGGCTTCGGCAGTGGGTACTCCAAAAGCTTCATGAGGAGATTTAACGATGACTTTTGTGGCACCTGATAGAACGGCTGTTGCAGCACCCCAAGCGATGACTGCGTATGCTTTAGCTTCGTCTTGCGGAAAACCACCCATCCATTGATGAAAGACCGTTGTGATGCGCACATCTTTATATCCAAAACGATTTAAATACATCTTAGATAATTTTTCTAAAGTCTTAATAGCAGCAATGTCTTGAATCTGATTACCACATTGTCCATATCCAACAGTAATGCATTTACAGCCTTGTTGAGCCGCCAATAAAGATTCTAAGATTGCCACTGAATGCGAAATACAAGGAGGAACCAAAGTTCCAGTCAAAGGACCAAAAGGTTCACGATTGATTGTGATTCCACGTTCTTCGTAATATCCAACCAAACGATCGACATATTGCCAATCCGTAATCGTTTTTTCAAGGGAATTGTTTTTACCGTAAGGGATATTATAGGAAATCCCTCCACCTTCAAATGATGTAAAACCACCAGCCAAAGTAATTTCAGCCAATAATCGAGCATCTGGTGTTCCATGACGTACTTGAACAGGTACATCCAAATATTCCACGACATCGCGACAAACACTTACCCCATGATTGACAGCAGGAAAACCATTCAATAAAGATTTACCAATCCGTATGCTTTCATCGATTCCTGTTTGAGCTTCTATGTAGCGATTATGACGTGTATAACTGTCTATGGTTGTCGGTAAAAGATCAGCTCCACCTTCATCTTGAAGTGTTTTAAGCAGTTTCTTAAGATCATTAGGTAAAGCGACCCCAGCTCTAGGCTGAACTAAAGTAACCTTATCTAAAGCTGCTTGCTTTAATTTAGCACTGAATCTTTTATCTGCTTTGATGGTTTTTTGATACGCCACAGCTTCTTCAAGATTTACTTCTTTGCCAGTGATCCATTGATTTAGAACTTCCTGACGTAAGGCCAAGAATTCAACTAAGGGCATCTTTTGATTGATCATATGATTTTCTCCATGTTTCTTTTTAGTAAGCGAACCACAGTATCTGGATGGCGTGAAGCCAACAAACCTAAACAACTGACCACATAGTTAGAATCAAGATAATATTCCAATTTATCTGGTAATAAGATCTCAGGATGATTTGGATCAGACAAAGTCATCTCTAAAATCGATAATGGATCTTTTGAATGCAGAAGTGGTCCACCAATCCCAACCATAACGGATACATCTCGAAGATCCTTACCTGATTGATAGTAACCGACTCCCATCGGTGAATAAGAGGTTTCAAGCCTACCAGCATGTCTTTGAGTGGCAATATTTGTACACCAAGCTGCGAGAACGGAATCTTTATCTGGATCAATATCACAATGAATATTGTCTTGGATCTGTTGAAGATAGTCTCTCATTCCATGATCATATTCAGGTTCATCTTTTTTTAGATCAGCAACATTATGCGCACTGAATCGTACGCCTAAATCACCTTCAACACTACGTTTATCCAGTGGTTCTCTTAAACCTTTGTATCCGATATTGTCCTTAAGTACGAAATGAGCATTCATACTGTAGACATCAGTCGTTGCGCCACCAATATCAATGGCCATCAAATCCCCTATTCCTATTTCAGTAGATGTGCCTTTAGAAAGTAGTTTTAGAGCTTCCATAACACTCATGGGGGTTGGTAAAACAATATCATCGATGATTGAACTTAATTCAGATAAACCTTTTGCCTTAACAATGGTTCTTAGAAACAGTTCTCTAATCAATTCACGACATTGATCGACTTGAAGGATCCCATACGTCGGCATAACATTTTCACAACACACACAATCAACGTTGGCTTTTCGAAATAGTGAAACGATTTCATCTTGACAAGATTTATTACCTGCATAAATCACTGGGAATTTCGGTGCCAAAGATGCGATCATCTTAGCATTATGAATCACAACTTCATAATTTCCACCATCTGTTCCACCACTCAACAGCAAAATATCACACTGAGCATTTTCTATCTCTTTGAGTTCACTTTGATTGAGTTCAAAGGAATATGAACCTATAACTTTGGCTCCTGCGCTATAACATGCTAAAGTCGCAGCCTTTAAGGTCAAATCAGGAACCAAACCAACTGCGATCATTTTTAAACCGCCTTTGGCTGAACTACAAACAAGCGTTTGATCGATAGAAATCTTACTTAAAACAGGTGCCATTTTACGTTTAACATTTTCAATTCCGATGGCGATATCAATCGAGGCTGTCGTTAAGTCATTGGCGATGGCCAAGATTTCGTCCTTTTGAGTATCTACGATACAACCTTTTGTGTATGTAGAACCCACATCGAAAAGAAGATACGTCGGCATTTAATCCATGATCTCCAAATCGTGTTTTAAATCTTCTATGCCTTGATTGATGTCGCTGCCTGGCGGATAAACGCGATCAAAACCCATAGTGATATACTTTTCTTTAACCGGTTCAAAATCAGACTTACCGATGACCAGATTTCCTCCAACATATAACAAGACATTATTTAATCCTGCTTCTTTACAATAATCACCAAAACCACGACAATCCAGCTCACCTTGTCCATATAAACTTGATACAAAAATGGCTTTGGCATTGGTTTCGATCGCAGCATCAACAAATTCTTTTTGTGAAACCATGACTCCTAAGTTGACCACATTGAATCCTGCATGATCAAGGGCAAATTCAATGATACGATTGCCTACAGCATGGACATCGGCTCCAATGACACCGATCACAACAGTACTTTTTTCCATAATTACTCCTTAATCACCAAAGTGATTGATTTTATGTATATCTTGAATCGCATCAGATGAAACCATTCCTACCAGTTCATAACACTGTTTCTGTGGATCAAAGACATAATCTTCCAACAGACGAAAGTTTTCGATTTGTTTGGTGGAATTCACATGAGTTCTAGGACCTGTACAGTATTGAATGATTTCTTTTCCAATCTTGATGTGGGTTGGATCCAAATAACTGATGATCAAATCTTGCTGAATGAGCGCTTTAACTTTTTTTTCAAGGACAGCTAATGATACCCTCGGTTTTTTATTGAAAGACAATATAAATCCGTGTTTGACATCTCCATGACCATCACAAACCACTTGATAATCATTTTCTAATATGTGGACTAAAAGATCTTCTGCACTATGCGCCATGCGTCTTAAAAGCAAGGATTTATACACTGTTTTTTTGATGTCTCCTGGTTCAGGTCCAAATAAATTAGGTCGAGCAACAATAACTTCTTCGCCGATCCCAATCAAGATATCTGCGTTAATACCCAATTGTTCATACACAGAGTCAAAGTGTTCAACGATAACCCGTCTTTTTTCATGTAGAGCTGCTTTTATGGCATCGATCAATTCGAAAGCTTGCGAAAAAGCAAGCTCAAATCTTAAATCGATATGATAGGTATGAGAAATAAACTTATGTTTTGTATAGTCACGCATCAAAGGCGCAGGACGAGTGTTGATCCCATCATCATCATTGGTCAATTCAAGACCGGGAAACATACCTTTGATCAAAAGCGATTTACCGCTTCCCGCATCGCCGATGATCCCAATCAACTTATCCGAAGGCAATAAATACACCTGAGAAATTTGATTTCCCAGATTCTGCATACGTTGACTACCTCTAGGGGCATAGAAGGTCGCATATCTCAATTGTTCAATACTTGGGCTCATGGATTAGTCTCCTTATGTGGTTTAGATAACGAAAAAACAAGAATGTTCTTCTTGTTTTACTGGATAAGAATGTTGCTTTAAGTAAGTACGCATTATGGTTATAATGGTCTCCTTGGTCAATTTAAGTGTATCACTTCTATTCATAAGAAACAATTTCATAAGTTTAGAATCACGCTTAAGCGACCCTAACCATCCCTGTTTCTTGTGCGACTTTCAGGACTTCTAGGGCAATTGTTTTAGATACGCGTGGATCAAAAACAGAAGGAATTATATAATCAACGCGAAGCTCTTCTTCACTGATCAAAGATGCCAGTGCATAAGCAGCAGCCAGTTTCATCGGTTCTGTGATTTGAGTGGCTTTCGCATCCAGTGCGCCTCTGAACAATCCAGGGAATACTAAGACATTGTTGACTTGATTGGGCATGTCTGATCGACCAGTTCCAATGATATAAGCACCACCAGCCTTTGCTTCATCAACTGTAATTTCTGGTTCAGGATTAGCCAATGCAAATACAATAGGATCCTTACCCATGGTTTTGATCATGTCTGAAGTTACCAAACGAGGAGCGGATACCCCAATGAATACATCCGCGTTTACTAATGCTTGAGCTAAAGTCACATTTTCATCGCGAGGATTGGTAAATTCTGCCAATTCCTTGGTTAAAAAATCAGCTGAAAGATTACTGCGACGAACAACACCTTCTTTTGAGAAACCATAAATGTTTTTTACGCCTAAATTCTGAAGCATAAACATAACTGAACTACCAGCTGCACCAGCTCCGCTAACGACCACTTTAATATCTTTGAATTCTTTGTGGACCAACTTTAACGCATTGATGAGACCAGCTGCAACCACAATTGCAGTTCCATGTTGATCATCATGAAAGACAGGGATATCCAGCTCTTGCTTAAGTGCTCGTTCAATCTCAACACATCTTGGGGCTGATATATCTTCGAGGTTAAAACCTCCAAAAGCAGGTGCCAAAGCTTTACAGATGGCTATGATTTCTTTAGGATCTTTTGTATCTAGGGCAATCGGTATGGCATCAATATCTGCAAAGGCTTTAAACAGGGCACATTTCCCTTCCATGACGGGTAACGAAGCTTTTGGACCAATATCACCTAAACCCAATACTGCTGTCCCATCGGTGATTACAGCGACCATGTTGCCTTTTGATGTATATTTATACACATCCTCTGGATTTCGAGCAATGGCGCGACATGGTTCTGCGACCCCAGGCGTATACGCTAAACTCAATTCATCTTTATTGGTGATGTCACACTTCAATTTGATACTGAGCTTGCCTTTCCACTGGGCATGTGCAAGCAATGATTTTTCATAGATGTTAGACATTGTTCCTCCTGTTTATATACTAGATTGATTTATATTTGGCTTGTTCTTGATGATAAAGATTGTTCCCAAAAGCATCAATAACGACTATGGCTGGAAAATCCTTTACCCAAAAGCGTTGAATGGCTTCAGTTCCAAGATCTTCATAACATAAAGTTTCCGATTTCAAGATACTCTTAGAAATCGTTGCCCCTAAACCTCCAATCGCAACAAAATAGATGGCTTTGTTTCGAATGATGGCATCAATGACTTCAGGGCTTCGATCTCCTTTTCCAATCATGCCTTTTAATCCATAATCCAATAATACTGGTGCATACGCATCCATACGATAACTCGAAGTAGGACCAGCTGATCCTACCGCATGACCAGGTTTTGCTGGAGCTGGTCCAACATAATAAATAACCTCGCCTTTAAGTTCTATTGGACACGTTTCTCCACGACTCAAACAATCAAACAAACGATTATGAGCCGCATCTCTTCCTGTAATCATGGTTCCACTTAAAAACACTGTGTCGCCTGCTTTTAAAGACAAGATCGTTTCTTCATTAAGCGGTAATCGAATATGTTTTTCTTTCATCATTTACTTACCTCAAATAATCGCTGATGCATGTCTAGAGACATGACAACAGATGTTGATGGCGACTGGAATCGATGCGATATGGGTTGGATAATGTTCAATATTGACAGAAATAGCGGTTGTAGAGCCTCCTAAGCCTGCTGGACCTATTCCTAAGCGATTGATATCTTGGATCAGTTCTATTTCAAGTTGAGCATATTTAGGATGTGGATTACTTTGACCAACACCACGAAGTAGAGCTCTCTTAGAAATCAAAGCGGCTTGTTCAAAAGTACCACCAATACCAACCCCAACAATGATCGGTGGACATGCATTAGGACCTGCTTTCTCAACCGTATCCAAAATAAATTTCTTGACACCGCTCAATCCAGCAGATGGTGGAAACATTTTAAGCGTACTCATATTTTCACTGCCAAATCCTTTAGGCATCACTTCAATTTTAATCTGATCCCCTTTTGTGATGGTGGTATGAATGACGGCTGGGGTATTGTCTTTGGTGTTGATTCGATCAAAAAGCGGATCGTCTACTACCGATTTACGTAAGAAGCCATCCTTATATGCCAATCGAACACCTTGATGAATGGCATCATTGAAATCACCACCAACCAGCGATACTTCCTGTCCGACTTCAATAAAGACGACAGTCATCCCTGTATCTTGACAAATCGCAATACCTTCAAGTTTCGCAAGCTTATCATTATTGATCATTTGTTTTAGAACAGTTTTTCCTAGTGGTGAACTTTCATCTCCCAAACGTTCTTCCAACACTTTCAACATGGAATCTCCAATGTCAAAATTCGCTTTTAAACAAAGTTCTTTAACAGTTTCAGTGATTAAATTGACATGTATGGTTCTCATAGAGTTCTCCTTTAAATCTAGACTTTGTGAAGTGTAAGGCATCTTATTTAATTATACTCTGTCATCACATCTTTTTATAGCGTATCCTAACTTGGAAGGTTTATTCTTTGACAATGACCCAAGAAGTACAGCTAAACCAACCGTTTGATGAACATCTAAAATCAAACCCGTTAATATGGTTAGACTTAATCGAACACCTTGGATCTTACAACACGAGTACTCTAAGAGTGCTCGTTCTTTTAAATCTATTCTCTTTTACTGCATTAACACAATCATCTTTATGATTATTCATCTCTATCCTAAAAAGCTGCTTCCAGGCATGTTAGAATTGAGTTAAGAAATTAGAAGGCTTCACTATGAAACATGAACTTACAGAAACAATTATTCCTACCAAAAATGATGTTATCGTCATAGGCTCAGGGTTTGCTGGTTTAGCAGCTGCCATTGAATGCAAAATAAATGGTGGAAATGTCATTGTCCTAGAGAAGATGAAAGCCATTGGTGGAAATTCAATCATCAGTGATGGTGGTATTGCAGCACCAGATACACCAGAACAACATCTTTCTGGAATAATTGATTCTGCAGATAAGATGTTTGAAGACATAATGATATCAGCTGAGGGTCTCAATGATCCTTCGATAACTAGAATAGTTTGTGATCATGCACTAGAAGCTTATATGTGGTCAAAAGAAGAGCTTAACGTGAATTATTTACCTCGGGTAGATATCTTTGGTGGTCATTCTGTACCACGTTGTTATACGCCACATCCCCTTTCAGGATCAACAATGATTTTGAAAATGAAAGAAAAATGTGAAGCTCTAGGTATAAAAATCTATACAGGAATCAGTGTTGAATCATTTATAAAAAATGATAAGGATCATGTTATTGGGATTATGGTCGATACAAATTATAGTCTTGATTCTAAACATAATAAGATTACACAGCAGTTGATGGCGTCGCAAGGTATCATTGTCGCAACAGGCGGTTTTGCGGCAGATGCAAACTTCATAAATAAACATAATCCTAATCACACCACCACTTCTCAAACCACCAATAAGAAAACAACCAGTGCTGAAGTGCTTGAAGCTTGTATGGATATTTCTGCCGCAACCATAAATTTAGATCAAATCCAGTGGATGCCATGGTCTACCAATGATGAAACTGGGTATGGGAATGGTGGCTTATTTGGAGATTATATCGTATCTTCCTATGGCATTCTGATCGACACAAAAACCGGAAAGAGATTTGTGAATGAACTTGATAACCGAAAAATTGTGACCAACAAAATCCTGGAAACAATTAATGTCATTGGAATCGCAGATGCTCAAGCAGTTGAAAAAGCAGCCTGGGATCTTAACATAGCATTAAAAAAAGGTGTAATTAAATCTCACCCATCATTGGATCATCTTTCAAAGCACTATGAGATTCCACTAGATAACCTACAAAACACCATCAATGATTATAATCAAATGGTTCTAGATAAGCATGACATTACTTATGAGAAAACAATTGAAAGTTGGATGAGTCCTCTTGAGACTGCTCCTTTTTACTCCATGAGAATCAACCCAAAAACACATTATTCTCTTGGTGGATTGGTGATCGATGGTGATACTCATGTGTTAGATGACCATGGCCAAATCATACAAGGTTTGTATGCTGCTGGTGAAGTCACCGGATTGACACATGGTGCCAATCGCTTGGGGAGTTGTTCAGTCACTGAATGTTTGGTTATGGGACGCATTGCAGGAAAAAAAGTACTTGAAACAAGTGATAGGCAATAGATTAATTCTTTAATACATAGAAACAAAACACCGTTTGGTGTTTTGTTTAGTTATGAAAGGTACAGGTTGAATGAACAGCTTTAAGCCATCCTTCATATAAATCTTTGACTTTAGTATCATCTAAAATGGGATTAAATATTCGATCTACTTTGTTATTCAGTTCAACATCTTCCTTGTTATCCCAATAACCAACAGCCAAACCTGCTAGATATGCAGCTCCTAGAGCTGTGGTTTCATTGATCTGATTGCGAATAACTTCAGTTTGAAGTAAATCACTTTGAAACTGCATCAAGAAATTATTGGCAACTGCCCCACCATCAACCCTCAACGCTTTAAGTTTTGTCTTAGAATCTTGTTCCATCGCAGTCAATATATCTTTGGTTTGATAACACATGGATTCTAAGGTTGCTCGAATCAGATGATCACGTGTTGTACCTCTGGTCAATCCAAAGATCGCCCCTCTTGCTTTATCATCCCAATAAGGAGCACCTAATCCTACAAAAGCAGGAACAACATAAACTCCATCACTGCTTTCAACAGCTTCTGCAGATCTTTCGCTTTCTGGTGCACTCGCAATAAGGCCTAAGCCATCACGAATCCATTGGATCGCACTACCAGCCACAAAAACACTGCCTTCTAGCGCATAAGTGATCTTGCCTTCAAGACCCCATGCAATCGTCGTTAAGAGTCCATGGGCACTAACCATGGCTTTATCCCCTGTATTCATAAGTAAGAAACATCCTGTTCCATAGGTATTTTTTGCCATACCTTGAGTGAAACATGCTTGGCCAAATAAAGCGGCTTGTTGATCCCCCGCAACACCAGTAATCGGAACTTCATGATTGAAGAAATGATAAGGTGCTGTTTTACCAAAATAGCCTGATGAATCCATAACTTTAGGTAACATACATTCAGGGATATCTAGGATACTTAAGATTTCTTTATCCCAACACAAATCGTGAATATTGTACATCATGGTTCTACTGGCATTGGAATAATCCGTCGCATGAACCATATTGCCTGTTAACTTCCAAATCAACCAAGTATCAATGGTTCCAAACAAAAGTTCACCTTTATTTGCTCTTTCACGGGCACCAGGAACTTGATCTAGGATCCATTTTAGTTTGGTAGCTGAGAAATAGGCATCGATGACGAGTCCTGTTTTACTTCTGATCTTTTCAAAGAGACCTTGTGCTTTAAGATCATCACATATCGATGCACTTTGTCGAGACTGCCAAACAATCGCATTATAAACAGGAATCCCGGTGACTTTATCCCACACGATGGTGGTCTCACGTTGATTGGTGATCCCAATGGCTTTGATTTGAGAAGGCTGAATCTCGTGGGATTGAAAAACTCCTGCAATGACAGCTAAAATCGATAACCAGATTTCATTGGGGTCGTGTTCAACATAACCAGGTTGAGGAAAATACTGGGTAAATTCTTTTTGGGCAACAGATATGATATTGGAATGCTTATCAAATACGATGGCTCTTGAACTGGTCGTCCCTTGATCAAGTGCTAAAACATACTTCTCCATAATGGCTCCTGTTCTAGAGCAAAGCTCTAACAAAATAAAAAAGCAATCATACTTCCTTGCCTGTTTCTCTGTTTCTTTACAGTCTTATTAACTTTAATTCAAGTTTATCATAGCGCTTACATCTGCGCAATATAATAATGAGATTAATTCTTGATTGGTTGTGAATCGATATAAAACTCTAAATCATGCCTAAGTTGATCATTGTTACAACAAGTTAAAATCAGATATTCGATTATCTTTTTCATAAACCATTATTAAACATAAAACAAACGAATGCTTTATTGTAAATAGCGTATTGATTAGTTTCAATTCTTCTGTGCTCAGATGATAGACTGCTCGCTGAAACGTGTAATAAACCATCTACTTATAATTTGGTTTTTTTCTAAGCCTTGTTCTGAATGTCGATTTTATTATCAATGGGCTCAAGTTTAGCTTCTTCATAAAATCCAAACCATTCATGAAGTTTTGCTTTGGCTTTTTGCTTTGTAAGCTCATCTACAAATATGGCAACCGCAACAACTGCCGATAATAACGCTGTTATATCATCAGAAAAACCAACAATGGGAACAAAATCAGGGATGAAATCTATTGGGAAGATGAAATAACCTAATGCCCCAATAATAACCGACTTGGCCCATTTAGGAGTTGTGGCTCTTTTTAGCGTGTAGTAAAGCAGCAAAGCAAGATAAACAACTTTAATCCCAGCAACTTTCGCAAACTTAACAATCTTTTCAAACAATTTTGCTTCTGAGAAAGCTTCTGTATACTTCTGATCTTTCATTTCTTCTTTGATTTCCATAGGATAATCTTCAACCTCGATTTCTGTATTCATCCATACTATAACATAAAGCCAATAAATAATTTTTGGTTAACCCAAGTATCCCTATTTGAAAAATACCATTCAATCCACTGTAAAAAAGTATACCAAGTTCAATACTTTCTCGAGTTTCTCGCTAAATAGTTCGATCATAAAGCCATTTGCGTTAATATCAAATATGACTAGATCAGTCATTCTGTTTGTAATCAGTTCAAGGGAATTCTATGATGGGCTTAGGAGTATAATCATGAAAACAAACAAGATTTCTATCATAGGAGCTGGATTCGTCGGTTCAACCTCAGCATTTGCCATCATTGATGCCGGACTGGCCAGTGATATCGTTTTAGTGGATGTCAATCGGGACAAAGCCGAAGCAGAAGCCATGGATCTCTCGCATGGAGCAGCTTTCGTAAAAACAGTTTCCATCACTGCGGGTACCATTGAGGATACGAAAGATTCTGATTTGATCATCATCACTGCAGGTATTGGACAGAAACCCAGAGAAACCCGACTTGATATTCTTAATAAGAACATACCAATTTTTAAAGACATCGTTCCAAAACTCGCTCAATACAGCCCTGATGCGATCCTGCTCGTCGTTTCAAATCCGGTCGACATCCTAACTTATATCACTTACAAATATTCTGGATTCCCCGCCAATCGCGTAATCGGATCTGGAACGGTTTTGGATACCTCGCGGTTCAAATCCATTCTTTCAAAACACTTCAAAGTTGATGCCCGAAATATCCATGCCAATATCATTGGAGAACATGGCGATTCCGAAATTGCTACTTGGAGCTTGACTAAAATTGCAGGCATGAGCATAGATGAATATTGTGACACGATCGGTAAAAAATGCGACATCGATTTTAAGAATAAGGTCCATGAAGATGTCAAAAATGCTGCTTATGAAATCATTAACCGCAAAGGCTACACCAACTATGCAGTTGCTTTGGCTGTGAGAAGGATTTCTGAAGCCTTGTTGGATGATGAACAATCGATTCTAACGGTCAGTGGCTACTTTACAGGTGAGGAAGGCATAAACGATATCTATATGGCAATTCCTTGTGTCGTAGGACGTCAAGGCATTGAACGAATCATTCCGGTTCCTCTCTCATCTAGTGAGCAAGAACAATTGCGTAAATCAGCCAAGATGCTTAAAACAATTCTGAAGCAAGCTGGTTTATAAAATCAAAATCAAACTAAAATTCATATCTTTAACTCCATCATTGGAATTACAATTTATCAACAAATCCTACTTTTAAACACGCTGCTTATCGTATCAAAAAAGTGAATTAGGCGGCCTATGATATAATAAACATAAGGCAGGACACCCTCATGAAGAAAATAATACAATTGTTTCGTACATTTTGGTTTTTGATTCTCACCGCATTCGTGGTATTCGTTGGAATATTCGCTTTTACATTCGCGAGAAATTTCCAAGTCGTCCGCAAGTCCGAAATCAATGCTTCTGCTGTACTTGAGAGAATCAAACAAATTTCACAGATGGATACGGTTGAAATGTACTTCAACGAAATATTGGACTATCGTGAAGCCTTAACCATCAATGACTTTGAAATCCCGTTTACTCAGAAATCATTCATCTTTATGGTGAAGGCTAAAGTACAATCCGGAATCGATCTTGCTTCCTTAACTGAAGTTGACATTCAGATCGTGGGCAAGAAAATAACCCTAACGTTGGATAAAGCAAAAATCACTTCGAAAGAGATTATAGAATATAGGGCTTATTCGGAAAAAGACGGATTCTTCAATCCAGTGACCAGTGAAGATACACTAAATACATTAAATGAGTTCTTGCTTCGCTTAAACCAACAAGCTTTGGATAACGGAATACTAGAAAAAGCTGAAGAGAATGCGAAGCTTGTACTTGGAAACTTCCTTGGATTGATTGGGTATGATGAAGTCATCATCAACTTTAAAGAATAAACAAAACATGTATTCGAAATGCTTCTCAACAAGAAGCATTTTTATTTTGATTTAAGAAACATATGCGAGTGTTTCGCTTGATTCCTTTTAAGTGTTATAAGAAAAACATAAATCTTCAATGAAAGTTAAGACGTGATATAAAAAACACCAAATAAATTACTTCAGACTTTATCCACAAGAAGAGCAACCATTTGGGTTTCTCCTTTGTTGTTATTTACAGATATCGTTATAATAGTATCTAAAATCATTGTAAATTCTGATAAAAAGTAGTTAAATCGAATTAACAGTAGGAAAGATCGATGGTATTGATTCAATGTTCAGTATGCGGTAAAGAATTTCCTGAGAATGCATCTTTTTGTCCAAACTGTGGCAGTAGTGTTCAAGCTAAGTCCGTTACTTTTCCTTTGACAGAAAAGGATTCCGTAGAAACCGAAAGTAAACTTATCTTGTACGGTTACCCTGGGGTTTGGGCAGTGGAAACTATGTTAAAAGTTTACATCGATGACGACAAAGTAGGAGAAATCGGAAGTATTCAAAAATCTAGTCCGATTCCGTTTGTCTACGATATTACTAAAGATTGTGTACTCTACTTGACTCGACCATTTGCTTTTTTACATAAAAAAATCTCATACGATATAAAAATGGGTGAAATAACCATGATTCAACCCGAATGGAATAGGGTGACTGGAAGATTGGACCTCTACTTGGTTACCCCTGAAACCATTAAAAAATAGCTAAATGGTTCAGTAATTTGTATCCATATCATTGATTACAAATACTTAAAAAGGAGAATCTAAATGGAAAACAATTTTTTTGAAAAGATTTGGAATAACCCTATTAAAAGACTTATCCTAATTGCGGCATTACTGATGATTGTTGGATGCTTTATTCCGGGTATTACAATGAATGGTACTTCCGCCACTTGGTTGGATACCAAGAATTACGGTTTCCTGTTTGTTTTAGCAGGCGTCGGTGTCGGCGTCAGTATATTCGTTAATGATCCGATAGCACTCTATGTATTGACTGGAGGGGTGTCCGTCGGCGGATTCTTGGTTGGGATCAATCTTTTAGATTTGATGCGTGCTACAGATTATGGTGCTAATCTTTCCTTTGGATTCTATTCTTATATCCTTGGCATTCTATTGGGCGTTTATGTATTGTATCTTAAAAGCGCTCAGTCAAAAGGTAAGGCTGCTGTTAAGATCAATTTAAAGCCAATCGTGACGAAAGAAACATTGCCTACGCTTGATCCACATGCTCCTAAAGTTGAAAGCAATACCCTCTTTTGTCCAAAGTGCGGCGCTAAGAACGATACCACTTCTAATTTCTGTTTCAAATGCGGATCAAAACTTCCTCACTAAACGATCATTGATAACAAAAAAGTAGATCATAGTTAAAATGATCTACTTTTTTGTGCTAATATTTGTAGAAGATAACTATATTTTGTGAGGAACTTATGGGACATATCACATCACGTAATCATTACGAAAACCTCGTTGCACGGCTCAACCGCTTCCCACAGGGTGCACCACCCAGTGAGACACTATTTAAGCTACTAAGTGTGCTTTTTAGTGAAGAAGAAGCACAGTTTGTCTCACTATTGCCCGTACAGGCATTTACCGCTGATATCGCCTCAAAACGGGCGAAGAAGCCAGTGGAAGAATGTGAAACATTACTGGATGGACTGGCTTCCCGAGCGATTTTGCTGGATTGGGAAAAGAATGGTGTGCGCTATTATATTTTACCGCCACCCATGGCAGGCTGGATCGAGTTTTCGATGATGCGGGTGCGTGAGGATATCGATCAGCACAGCCTTGGACAATTGCTCTATCAGTATATGAACGTCGAAGAAGATTTCGTGCGTGATTTGTTTTTTGGTTCCGACACCAAAATTGTCAGGGCTTTCGTCAATGAAGAAGCGATAGAAGTCAGTAAGTCAGATGACAATATTTTGGAAATCATGGATTATCAGCGGGCAACGCACGTCATCAATTCATCTGAACACATTGGGATCGGCGTTTGTTACTGCCGTCATAAAATGGAACACGTCGGAAAAGACTGTGATGCTCCAAAAGAAATATGCATGACCTTCGGTAATGTGGCTGATTCCTTGATACGAGCCGGATATGCGCGAAGAGTAGAAAAGAAGGAATGTCTGGATCTGTTGGACATGGCTTACTCACACAACCTCGTTCAAATCGGTGAGAATTCGATGAACCATGTTTCGTTTATATGCAATTGCTGCGGATGTTGTTGTGAAGCGTTGCTTGCGGCCAAGAAATTTGGTACCAGTGCGACCATCGCCACCACCAACTTTCTGCCCAACGTCCATGTTGACCAATGCACCTCTTGTCAGGCATGTGTCGACATATGTCCGATGGATGCACTGAGTTTTGTGGATCGGGTACTGACCTTGGATGAAGACATGTGTCTGGGTTGTGGAGTTTGTGTGCGCAATTGTGCCTTTGAAGCTCTGTCATTGGTTGAAAAGAAGTCAAGGATGATCACTCCGGTCAACGGTGCGCATCGCGTCGTTTTGATGGCGATTGATAAAGGTATGTTGGGTGATTTGATGTTTGATAATAGTTCCCTGGCCTCTCATCGACTAATGGCCGGTGTCGTCAATGCCATCCTTAGTATGCCACCTGCCAAACAATTGTTGGCCAACCAACAGATCCGCTCGAAATATCTGGCACGAATGATCGAAAAACTATAAGAAAAGTCAGCAAAAATGCTGACTTTTACGTTTGCGAACTTGGAATATTCCTTATTTTGTAGAGTCAATCTATATTCAGAGTGTTCAATATATGTTACTGCTCTACCATTATGACATTTTGCAAAACGACTTTGCTTTTCTCAATACACTTTAGTTCGGATTGGTCAATTTCTGTCATGATCAATCCCCCAAACTGTGTTGTTTTAATTATAGCACGCACTTTTAGTAGTGTTGATCTCAAAAGACTTGGATGACCCCTGCTTCTCTTAGACGGACTTGAATGAAACTATCCTCCCCAAAGACCGCATTGAAGTTGACTTTTAAGAGTGCCGTTAATTTTTTAGGCACAAACATCAAGATGGTTCCCGCAAAACCACCCCCATGAACCCGGAAAGCTCCTTGTTGGTTCAAGTCGTGTTCGGCCATCATCAAAGCCAAGGCTAAACCCTGTTTGGATTCGTGTCTGTTCATAACGTTTTGAAGGTATAAATGAGAAGAGCGACCTGACGCAAGGATGTGATTCAAAAAGGCAGGACGATCACTGGTGTTGAGGGCACTCATCAAATCCAAGACACGATCGTTTTCTTGGAAAAAGTGGTGTGCTCTTAAAAGAACACGGGTATCAAATGTGGTATGAAGACTAGGCAACTGGGCATAAAAGTCAACACTCTTAACTCTAGAAAGAACCTCTTGATTGAAATAATGAGACAAGGCACGACAATCTTCAAAAATCTCCGCATAATCTTGTGAAAGATCCGCATGAGAGCCGCCGCATTGAACCAAGCACAGATCCATCGGTTCAAACAAACCATGGGAATCCACCTTCGTTACTATCGGATTATTCATATCATAAAAGTCAATGGCACAAAAACCACCATGGGCGATGACCATCTGATCCATCAAACCACACGGTTTATTGAAGTAATTGTTTTCAGCTTTTTGAGCCATGATCGCATAGTCGCTTACATCCAGTGTGCCTGCTCCATAGTAACTGTCCAAGATCTTGGCGATCAGCACTTCGATGGAAGCTGAAGAAGACATACCGGAACCCGACAGGACCCGACTTTCGACTACAGCATCAAACCCACCAACTGATCCGTTGAGTGCTTTGAAATAATAGGCCAATCCACGCAAAATGCCCATCGTCGTATAATACTCTGAAGGATGAATACTGAGATCCGACAAGTCTATCGGGTCAATCGAATAGTTCTTAGAAATCAAGCGGATGATGTTGTCTTGGTTGGGAGAGACAAAAGCCACCGTATCCAAATCAACAGCCATGGCTAAGACACGACCCAATTGATGATCGGTGTGATTACCGCCGATTTCGATACGTCCGGAAGCACTAAACACATCACAATGATCATGGTTTGGAAACGATTCATTAAAACGTTGGGCTAAGTCGGCATATCGCGTTTTTTGAAACTCAAACTGATCTGAGCCGTATAAGTTGTTTAAGGTCTCTTCAAAAGCAATGCTTTGAATCAAAGACGAAAATGAGGTCGTGTTCATGGGATCTCCTAGTTCTTAATACTCTTCAGTATACCCAATGCATTCATTCAATTATTTGGGAAAAGTGAGACAAAAGATATAAAATCTTCTTGTCTTGCTTTCAAGATGCCTAAAAAAGAACAAATAGACTATAATAGTATTTGAAATCGCTTGCAAGGCATGATTAAAGGGGAAGTGAATGAAGAAAGACTATACGATCCTTCTGGTGGATGATGAAGA
Source organism: Erysipelotrichaceae bacterium (assembly GCA_009773735.1). Classification (GTDB taxonomy): domain Bacteria; phylum Bacillota_I; class Bacilli_A; order Erysipelotrichales; family Erysipelotrichaceae; genus UBA2212. The sequence continues at coordinate 10,826 of WSYG01000008.1, read as the reverse complement.
TGAAGTCAGAAAGAGAATCATCTCAAAAATACATCCAAGCACTGGTTTTGAAGTCATCGGTCAAGCAGCCAATGGCTATGACGCCATCGATCTGATTGAAAGACTCAAGCCCGATGTTGTCATCACAGACATTAGGATGCCCTATGTCGATGGGATACAGTTAGCCCGGATCATCAACAAAGAACACCCTAAAACCAAGGTGGCTTTTATTTCAGGCTATGATGAATTTGCTTATGCCAAAGAAGCCATCGAGCTCAATGTCGTTAGTTATCTCTCTAAACCCATTACCGAAGAAGAAGTCACCCATTTTCTCTCTAAACTAAAAATAAGAATGGATGAAGAATATCAGTCCTTGTTTAATAAAGAAAGACTGGATGAAGTGTATCAAGCCAATTTACCAGCTTTGATTGAAAATCAATTCAACAGTCTGCTTCATTTTTCAAACATCAATGAACAAGATCTGCAACGCTTTAAGATTTTTGACATTGACTTGAGCGTGGGTTATTTTACCGTAGGCATCATCGAAATCGATGCCTCAGCTGATTTCTTAGAAATCGAATACCTTAGGATCTTCTTGTTGAATCTCTTAAAGAAAAAGTTTTCGGAATACAAAGATCTTTACTACATCAACAGCGGTTTTGGTTTGGTGTTCATCATCCATCAGATGATTCTAGACATCAAAGATCTGCAGACCCGTCTCTATGAAGTCGTTTTGACTAAAAAACAGTATTCCAACATACGGGCTCAAATAGGAGTCTCTGAAACTTTCGATGATTTTAAACTCATCGCCAGCAAAGTCCTACAAGCAAAGAAAGCCTTGTCTTACAGCAATTACCTCAACATCGGAACCATCATCTACTACAAAGACATCACCACCAAAAAGAAAATCGACCTGAAACTATCAAAAAGTGAAATCGATGAGATCGCCTATGTGATCAAATTTGGATCCGTCAAGGAAGTCGATGACTTGTTTCAAAACCTGCTTAAAAACAAAGACATGCGGGAAGATTATCTACTCAACAAACAAACTTATGTGATTAATCTGGCTCATATCTTTATAGAATTCGCCAACAGCCTCAATGTTGATTTGGATGACTTGTTGAAAGGAAGTTTCTTTGATAAACTTTCGGATTTCAATCAACTTCAAGATATTTTCAGTTTCTTAAAAAAACTGGTGTTTGATTGTCGAGAAATCAACCTGCATAAATCAAAGACCTCAGCCAATCAAGTTTTAGAAGAAGCTTTGTTGTTTTTGGATACCAATTATGCCAATCCGGACATTACCATGGACTATGTTTGTGACGATTTAGGCATCAGTATCTCGTATCTTTCAACCTTGTTTAAAAAGATCCTCGATACGACCTTCAATAAGTATTTGGTCAAGACGCGCATGGAAAAAGCCAAAGAACTCCTAAAATTTGGTAATGGGAAGATCTATGAGATTGCCAACCAGGTCGGTTATAGTGACATCTATTATTTCAGTTACAGTTTTAAGAAATACACAGGACTGTCTCCTAAGGAGTATCGCCATGATCAAAAAACTGAATGAACTATCTTTGGGTCAATCGATCTTCTTGGTCACGATCATCATTTTTGCGGCATTTTTAACCTTATCGACCGTACTTTCCAATCAGCTCATTTTTAGCAGAACAGATACTTTGATTGAAACGACCTCCAAAGAAATCAACAAACAAGTCATCATGAATTATGAGAACTACCTTTCTAATGTGATTGGGATCTCCAATACTCTACAAAAATATATTGTTGAATCGACCGCCGACAATAAGGTCGATGAGTTGTCTCAGCTGTTTTTGGTCACCACCAACATTGAATCAAACATCCTTAATGTGGCTTTGATTTCCCAAGATGGAAGGCTTATTGCCTCAAGCGTTGAGGTTGAAATAGCCCCTGATATCGTCGATGTCTCTTGGTTCAAAGAAGCCATCTTGGCTTCAGACATCCACCATTTTAGTGGACTACATACGGAAAACTTCTTCATTGAAGGCAAGAAAGATGTCTTTACCGTCTCGAAAAGCGTTCAATACAGTGAGAATGACAAGGTTGCTACCGGTGTCCTTATGATCGACATCGATACCAGCAATTTTAAGATCCTGGCTCAACAAACCAATCTGGGCAATAAGGGTCACATTGTCATCATGTCTCAAAATGACAAGATCATCTACTCTTCAGACCCCCTGTGCCTTACCAGTAATTGTAGCTCCGCCAACATCATCAGTGACATCGTATTGGGGGGAAGACTGGTCAAATGGGATAACTTAAACATGTATGTCAACGTTAATACAATCAAAGATACCCGATGGAAAATTGCCACTTTTATCAACGTCAACGAAATCACCAACACCAAAACTGACATCTTGATTCGTTTAATTTTGATCTTCATCTTGACCTTGATCACCACAGCCATCACCTCATCTTATTTTACTCGTCGCATCACCATTCCAATGAATACGCTTAAAAATCACATCACCTTGATCGAACATGGGGATTTTGATTCCAGGATCCATGTGGAAGGTCAAAAAGAAGTAGTCCATTTGGCCGAAGCGTTCAACACCATGAGCAATCGCATCAAAGAACTTATGGTGAAGGTCTTCACTGAACAAAATGAAAAACGCAAAACCCAGTTTATTGCCTTACAGAATCAAATCAACCCACACTTCCTATACAACACATTGGATTCCATTGTTTCTTTAAGCGAAAACAATCGTAATAAGGATGTCGAAGCTGCCATCATCGCCTTGTCTAAATTCTTTAGGATGAGCATTTCCAATGAAATGAATTTGGTTGAGCTCAAAGATGAGATTGAGCATGTCCGTAATTATCTCTTGATTCAACAGATCCGCTATCAAAATACCTTCGTCTTTGATTTTGAGATCGATGACGAAGTCATGCATCACAAAGTCATTAAACTATCCCTTCAACCTTTGGTTGAAAATGCGATTCTACATGGGATTCATCCTGATGAAGCCTTCTCAACCATTTTGATTAAGGGCTATGCCTTAGATGGATTTTTGTACATTGAGATCTTTAATGAAGGCTATGGGATCTCCAAAGAACGCATTAATGAAATCCATACCATGATTGCCTCCGATCAAAAAACCAACAGTATGGGTCTTAAGAATGTCTATCAGCGCTTGAAACTGTCTTTTGGCAATGATGCCGATCTGATTTTAGAAAGTGAATTGGATGAATACACTAAGGTCATCATGAAAATGCCCATCGGCAAAGAGGAATCCCTATGAAACGCACTTTAATTGTCTTTGTATTGTTTCTAAGTGCTTGCAGTGCTGGTCCTAAGACTGTGCCCCTGTTTATTTATGATGGCAATGATGCCTACATCAGTGAGTTCGAAATCAAGATTCATCAAGCTGTGGGGGAAGACTTCCTGATCAAAACCTATGAAAGCCAAAACTCTCAGATCATTCAAAATGAACAGATTGACCAAGTCTTTAAGGATAAACACACTTTGTTGATTATTAATCCGGTCGATCGACTCAGTGTGTATGCGATCATCGAAAAGGCCAGACAAAACGATACGACCTTGATCTTTTTTAATCGAGAACCCTTGGAGTCCGATCTCTACAGTTATGATAAAGCTTATTATGTAGGCGCTGATGCGACCCAATCAGCGGAGTTGCAAGCCAGTGTCATCATGGATCTTTTCGATAACGATCCAAAAAATCTCAACCAACTCGATAAAAACCAAGACGGCATTATCCAAACCGTCATCCTTAAGGGTGAACAAGGTCATCAGGATGCAGAAGCCAGAACGAAATTTGTCATTCAAGAGCTAAACCAAGCAGGCTATAAAATACAAGTCCTAGACATCGTGATTGCTAATTGGGATCGTGAGATTGCCTACAGTCTGATGGATGGCTTACTGGAAAAAAACGGAGAAGCCATGGAGCTTTTGATTTCCAACAATGACGCGATGGCTTTAGGAGCCATAGAACGCTTAAGTGAAAAAGGCTTCTTTAAGGATTCGAATCAAAACGGCATCATCGATCGGGTGAATGAACCTTGGTTCCCGGTGGTGGGAATCGATGGGATCAGCACTGCGATCGAATCGATCAAAGCAGGTTACTTATACGGTACTGTCAAGAATGATTCTCAAAACATGGCTCTAATCATCATCGAACTGACCAAGTGGCTTTTAGAGAAGCGCAGCTTGGAAGATTTTCCATATGAGATCAAAAGCGGAAAATATGTCTGGGTCAATTATCAAAAAATGACACTGGATGAGTAGAAATGTGAATTTGTGGTGAAATTCACAAAAATTGTATCGTTTATTCCATGGTTTGAAAGGGCTTACTTTTCTATAATAGAACTGTCTAACCAACACAGGAGGAATAATGAAAAAGTTTTTACTCTCATTAGCAGTGACTGCCTTGGTTCTGGCCAGCTTCGCAGGATGTACTGCCAAGCCTAAAGGACCGGTCAAAGTCGGGATCGCCATCTACAAATTCGATGACACCTTCATGACCAATTATCGTACCGAAATGGAAGCTTATTTGAAGTCAAAAGAAACTGCTGACACCAAATATGAAATCACCATTACCGATGGTAAGAATGATCAAGCAACTCAGAGCGAACAAATCGATAATTTTATCTCTCAGAACTATGATGTTCTGATCATCAATCTCGTTGACTTAACTGCCGCTGGTGCCATCATTGCCAAAGTTAAAGCAGCCAAGATCCCTACCGTCTTCATCAATCGTCAACCGACGACCGATGATATGAAGTTGTGGGATAAGATTACGTATGTAGGCGCTAAAGCTGAAGATTCAGGGACCTACCAAGGCGAAATCGCTAAGGATCTCTGGGATGCCGGCAAATTAGACACAAATAAAGACGGCAAACTGCAATACGTCATGTTGATGGGTCAAGCCATTCACCAAGATGCTGCTTTGCGTACTGAATACTCCATCAAGAAATTGACGGATGCTGGTATCGTTGTTGAAAAACTGTTTGAAGAACGTGCTAACTGGAATCGTGACGAAGGCCAGACTCAAATGGCTTCTGCGATTGCTCAATTCGGCGCTAAGATTGAAGTTGTCTTTGGAAACAATGATGACATGGCTTTAGGCGCTATTCAAGCTTTAAAAGCTGCCAACATGGTCGTTCCGGTTATCGGTGTTGACGCTACTGCGCCTGCTCTGGATGCCATCGGCTTAGGCGATTTGGCTGGTACTGTCTTGAATGACAGTGAAGGTCAAGCGCAGACTTCAGTTGACAAGGCTTTGGCTTTGTTGGCTGGCGAAGTCTTAGTAAAAGAATACTGGGTACCTTATGTTAAGGTTACTCCAGCAAACTACAAAGATTTCCAATAATTGACAGTTTGAATGTGAAAATCAAGTGTGGTAAAACACACTTGATTTTCTATCTCATTAGAAAGAGGACCTATGCAACATCTCGATATCATCTTAGCCATGAATCATATCAGCAAGAGTTTTCCAGGGGTAAAAGCCTTGGATGATGTTTCATTTCATGTACGACGCGGAACCGTTCACGCCTTAATGGGTGAAAACGGGGCTGGTAAGTCGACCTTAATGAAATGTCTGTTTGGGATCTATTCCTTGGATGAAGGGGAAATTTTGTTTGACGGCAAGCCCGTCCACTTCCACAATCCGGAAGATGCCCTTAAAGCCGGTATATCCATGATCCATCAGGAACTGCAACCCATTCCTTATCGAGACATCAATGAAAACCTTTGGGTCGGACGCTATCCGACCAAAAAAATACTGGGCCTATTCAGTATCATCGATCACAAGACGATGACCAAGCGATCCGAAGAACTGCTTAAGAGAGTCTCCCTGAATTTAGATCCGAGCACCTTGCTCAAAGAACTCTCTGTATCGCAAATTCAATCCATCGAAATCGCCAAAGCCATCTCTTATGAAGCCAAGATCATCATTATGGATGAACCGACCTCTTCCTTGACTCAAGCAGAAGTCAGTCATTTGTTTGAAATCATCCATGCCCTCAAAAACTTGGGCGTATCCATCATTTATATCTCTCATAAAATGGAAGAAATTCTCAAGATTTCTGATGAAGTCACCATCATGCGTGACGGCAAATACATTGGAACTTGGTTGTCTAGAGAATTAACGATGGAAAAAATCATCCGAAATATGGTTGGACGAGAACTGGTCAACTTGTATCCACCTAAAAATAATGTTCCAAGTACTGTTTCCTTTGAAGTCAAAGATCTGACTTCCACCAATCCAAAATCCTTCAAGAATGTATCCTTCAGTGTTAGAAAGGGAGAAATCCTTGGGATTGGCGGTTTGGTTGGTGCCCAACGTACTGAATTGGTTGAAGGAATCTTCGGTCTTCGTTCAGTTGCCCATGGGGAAATCCTGCTTCACGGTAAAAAGATATCCATCCATCAACCGCGTGACGCAGTTAAGCACGGGATTGCCTTGGTGACCGAAGATCGCCGTGGAAATGGCATCTTCGGCGTTTTGTCGGTCAGAGACAATGTCGCTGTGGCTTCTTTGGATGATTTCGTTGAATTTCATCTTATCTTAAACAACAAAAAACTTAATCAGTTGGCTGAAGCCAACATTAAAAAACTTAGCATCAAGACCCCCAGTACTAAAACCAAGATTCAATCCTTATCGGGGGGGAATCAACAGAAAGTCATCATCTCACGATGGTTGGCTGTCGACCCAGACATCTTCATTCTGGATGAACCGACCCGAGGCATTGACGTCGGGGCCAAATACGAAATCTACAGCATTATGTTGGATTTAGCCAAACAAGGCAAAACCATCATCATGATCAGTTCTGAGATGTCTGAACTCTTAGGGGTCAGCGATCGCATCATAGTCATGTGTGAAGGCAGACTCAGCGGTATACTCGATCGTGGTGACGCAGATCAAGAAAAGATCATGGCCCTAGCCACGGCCTACATGTAAGGAGCACACGCATGAAAAAATTTATGGTTCAATTCCAACGCGAAAACTTAAAGAATACCATGGTCGATAATGCCATGTATCTTATCCTGTTGAGCATCCTGGTGATGGTTTCCATCGCCAAGCCGCTCTTTCTTTCATCCAACAATCTCACCAACATCTTGATGAACTCTTCCATCCGTATCATCATCGCGCTGGGTGTCAGCGGTGCGCTGATCACTCGCGGGACCGACTTGTCGGCGGGGCGTATCGTTGGGGTTGGGGCCGTCATCGGTGGGACCCTCTTACAGCGTCCTGATTACGCCGCCAAATTCTTTCCTCAACTGGGTGATATGCCTGTTGTCGGCATCTTGCTTCTGGCAGTTTTGATTACCGGTTTCATCGGTTTGGTCAATGGGCTGGTCATCTCTTATCTCCATGTGCCTCCGTTTATTGCTACCTTGGGGATGCAAAGTATTTTATACGGATTATCGTTGATCTATACCAAATCACAGCCGATTGGCGGTTTAAAAGACAGCTATACCTATTTGGCGACCGGAAGAGCCTTAAACGTCCCTATCTTGATTCTGATTGCTGTGGTGATGATTGCTATAATGTGGTTTTTGCTTAATATGACCAAATTTGGTAAATACATCTATGCGATCGGTGGCAATGAATCCGCAGCTGAAGTCGCTGGGGTTAACCTCAAATGGACGAAGATCAGAGTTTATATCCTGGCCGGTTTGTTTTACGGCTTGGCCGGCTTCCTACTTGCGGCTAAAAGCGGCGGGGCGACAGCCAATTATGGTATCGGCTATGAACTAGAAGCCATCGCAGCCTGTACGATCGGTGGTGTTTCCACAGCAGGTGGAGTCGGTAAAATTCAAGGCATCGTCTCAGGGGTTTTGGTTTTCGAAATGCTTAAGACCAGCCTGCAATTCTTAAGAGTTCCTTCGGATCTACAATATGTGGCCATTGGGACCGTCATTGTCATCGCAGTTGCCATCGATATTCGTAAATATCTGGCTAAAAAATAAACCAAAAGACAAGTGTGCGACCCACACTTGTCTTCATAAGGACTCTATGGAAACCATCACCCTATCTTCTGAAGTAACCGTATCCCGTATCATTCAAGGTTTTTGGCGTTTGCACAGTTGGAACTGGACTCCCCAAGAACTCCATGACTTTATGGTTCAAGCCATAGAGTTGGGTGTGACAACCTTTGATACGGCTGAAATCTACGGCAACTACACCGCAGAAACTCAGTTGGGTGAAGTCTTGAAACTGGATCCATCTTTACGATCCAAGATCCAAATCATCACCAAGACGGGCATCAATAAACTACATCCGGATCGTCCGTATACATTTAAACACTATGAGACCAGTTACGACAAAATCATATTCTCGTGTAACGAAAGTTTAAAAAAACTCAACACAAGTCATATCGATGTGTATCTGATCCATCGTGAAGATCCTTTTTTTGATCATCATGAGGCTGATCGAGCATTTAAGCAGCTTAAAGCTGAAGGCAAAATCAAAACCTACGGAGTCTGTAATTATGATCCTGTTAAATTCAGTGCCTTCCACAAGGTAAGCAATCAAGCGTTGGTGACCAATCAAATCGAAGTCTCCCCGTTGGAATTTGAACACTTTAACTCAGGGATGATGGATTTGCTTCAAGCAGAGAAGGTTCATCCCATGTTTTGGTCGCCTTTGGCTGGGGGATCAATCTTTACATCTGAAGAACCGTCCATAGTTGCTTTGAGAACTGTATTGACCAGGATTGCTTCAACCCATCACGTTGACCTAGACACCATTGTCTATGCGTGGCTCTTGATGCATCCAGTTAAAGGACTGGTCATCAGTGGCAGTCAAAAGATCTCTCGGCTTAAAAATGCCATCGCCGGTCTATCGATTAAGCTCAGTTTGGAAGAATGGTATGAGATTTATTTGGCGTCAGGTCAACAAGTCCTGCGCTAACCAAGGAGGAACCGTGGTAATTTGTGTCAGTGGTGGTGCCGGGTATATCGGTAGTCATATGGTCAAATGTTTACAAGAAAATGGATTGGATGCCATTGTCATCGATAACCTCAGTAACGGACATCGATCCAGTGTCGATGAGACTGTCCCTTTTTATCAAGGAGACGTGCGCGATCGCATTTTTTTAGAATCCGTCTTTAGTCAACACGCCATTCAAGCCGTGATCCATTTTGCGGCAGATTCTTTGGTGGGAGAAAGTGTGTTTGAACCCATCAAATACTACCAAAACAATGTGGTCGGGGCACTGACTTTACTTGACGTCATGCGTCAGTTTGAAATCAAATCGTTGATCTTTTCCTCAACCGCTGCGACCTATGGGGAACCAGTTTCAATCCCCATCTTAGAAAGCGATCCGACTTTTCCAACCAGTCCTTATGGGGAATCTAAATTGGTTGTTGAGAAATTGCTGAAATGGTCGGATGTGGCTTATGGGATCAAATCCGTGATATTACGTTACTTCAATGTTGCCGGTGCTCATCCTAGTGGCTTGATCGGAGAAGACCATCAGCCTGAGACCCATCTGATTCCATTGATTCTGAAAGTGGCTTTAAAAAAAGCCCCGGCCATCAAAATCTATGGGGATGATTATGCGACACCAGATGGAACCTGTATTCGTGATTATATCCACGTGATGGACTTGGCTCAAGCTCATGTTTTAGCCCTTTTGAATCTACTTAAGACTCATCAGTCAGCGACCTATAATTTGGGTAACGGTGAAGGCTTTTCCGTCAAGGAAGTCATAGAGACAGCCCGTAAAGTAACGCAGTGTCCGATTGAAACCCAAGTGGTGGCTCGACGCAGTGGTGATCCGTCCATCTTGTTGGCGTCTTCAGACAAAGCCATTCGTGAACTGGGTTGGAATCCTCAATACAACCGCTTAGAGACGATTATTCAAAGTGCTTGGGCATTTCAGCAAAGTCATCCGGATGGGTTTTTGGATTAAACTTACCAAACTTTCTTCAAGGTCTCATTCAAAGAGACCTTTTTCTTCGACTTTTTCATCAAGGTTTTTGGGTTTGTTATAATGTATGCGTATACTTGCTGGAGTCTACATTGAACACAAAACGATTAAACTGAATACCCCTTTCAACCATCATTATCATGAAACCATTTTAAGAGGGACCCGCGTTAAGGTCAATTTCCACAATCAAGCCTGTATCGCGATGGTGGTAGAAGGTCAGTTGTTTACACAAATCCTTGAAAAACCGATCAAACAAAATCACCTTGAAGACATCCTAAAATCGTAGTTCTTTTGCCGATCCTGAATGAGGAAATGCTGGCACTGAACGAAAAAGTTGCTACCGACATCTTAAGCAGTGCCTGGCCTGTTATCAAAGCATGTTTGCTTAAGATGCTTAAACCCAATTCGACCTACAAAGAAACCCGTTTTGAAACGATGGCTCATTTTGATCATGAGCCTTTGAAGTACTCACCCAAACAGAAATCAGTCTTGGATGTTTTAAAAAAGGATGACAAATTATTAGATTAACGAAACCTTTGGACATCTAATGCCTCAAAGGCAAAATACTATGATTCCGAAAATGAATGAATATATACCGTCTGTCATGAATTATTAGTTACAAATGGTACTTTCAAAAATTCTGTTAAACATTTGATATTTTTGTAAAAAGCCCTTATAAATAAGGGCAGGATGGCTCAATGGAGCGGATGATGAGATTGGATTTTTTACTTTCCCTGGTTTAACCAAGCCTTCTAACCCCTCTATATCCGCAATAGCCTTCCAATTCTTCCCTGCCATTAACACTTTGTATAGTCATTTCGTATATTGAAATTAAGAGTTAATCATGGACATCTTAACTTTTGAAAAAAATGTCATCCAGGTGTATATTATGGGTGAAGAGATGTTTAAAA
>WSYG01000074.1 GCA_009773735.1 Erysipelotrichaceae bacterium | reverse complement strand
GATCGCCCATATCGAAAGGGAGTCAGTGAAAAAGACGCCATCGAGGAGATCCTCAGGAATAAAGGTTCACAATTTGATAGTGAGCTTGTTGATGTATTCTTGAAAATTAGTCAAGTAACCACACTGTGACTGTTTGATCTAATTTTGATTGACTCAGTGTTTCCTGGACAATTAGAAGTTCTTTGACACAAACTGATTCTACTCATCGACATTAATAAAAGATAGTATAATTAAAGTTGTGGGAATTCGAAATTAACTAAAATAAAGGGACATATCTGCTAGGATAGAGTTACAACACTAACCCAAGGAGATATGCCCATGTCCAATTCTACCCTAGATTTATTGAAATCACTATCCTCACCACAGGAATTACGCGAATCGATCCATCAAATGGTTCAAACGGCGATGAATGATCTGATGAAAGTAGAGTTGGATTCTGTCTTGAGTTATCAGAAATATAGCCGAGAAACTGAAGGTAGCGATAACTGTCGAAATGGAAGTTATCAGCGCACCTTCGATACCGAGTATGGAGCCGTAGAACTGAATGTCCCAAGAGATCGAAAGAATGAATTCAACACGGCTCTGTTTGATGCATATCAGAGACGAAGCGCATGGCTTGAAGATATGGTCATCATACTCTATCAGAAAGGCTCTACAACCTCTGAAATCTGTGAGCTGATCGAGAAGTTATATGGCAGAATCATGAAAGGTTTTGAGTTATCTTATACAAGATTATCTGAAATGTTTGAAGAAAGATGCGATTTATCCGGCAGTTACCTATGAAAGTTTGAGAAACAATGGTGATTTATGAAGAAAAGACATATTACAGTTTTGTTTCTAACGATGACCGTTATGGGAGTCCTATTTGGGTGGATTCTATTCTGGGTCTTTATCTCAAAAAGTAGTAACCTACTTTTTCATTGCGTATTGATCGGAGGGATTTTTGGTATACTTAATTTTATTACCGCTATGTTTTTCATTAAAAGGTATACTTCTCTAGTCAACACAAATCAAAAATTGGATATTGAAAATCGTAAGGATTCTCTGACTGATCTATATAACAGACGTGCATTTGATAGAGATATAAGATTAAACAACTCTAATGTTGTTTGTTCTATTATATTTCTAGATGTTGATAATTTTAGAGAATTCAACAATATTTATGGCCATCAGGCTGGAGACCAAATACTGGTTGAATGTGCGAAGAGCATTAAGAGTTGTATAAGGGAAAGTGATATGGCTTATCGATTCGGTGGAGAAGAATTCATAGTGATTTTACGTCAATGCGATAAAATGGATGCGCATAAAATTGCGCAAAAAATCATTGAAAGGATTCGAAAAGTAGATAATTTGCCTTTTCCAACTATAACAGTCTCGGCTGGAGTCGCCACTTTACCCGAAGATTCAGTATCGATTGAACAAACAGTAAGAGCGAGTGATTTGGCTTTGTTGATGGCCAAAAAGAAAGGCAAAAATCAAGTTGTGCTATTTGATAGATCAAAGATGACATGACTTACGCAAGAAGGGTTTGAATTCCAAAAAATATGAGAATCTATATTTGAAACAAATAATATGGCTAGATTTGCGGCCAACATTCAATTTGAATCTTTGAAAACAAAATCCCTTTGCACGTGCTTTGTGCTAGTGTTATCGTCGTCCTAAAGCACTTAAAATGATAAATAACAGAATAAAGAACTGGTAAATTAAATTGTGGTTATTGTTAATCTAAAATACTGAATTTCTTGACACAAAAGGGGTAGTCTTTATTTGAGAGTGTAAAATGATTTATAAAATGAACGATTTCAATAATCCTAGAAAGGAAATTTAATGAAAATCAAAAGTACAGTATCAGAAGACACTAAGACGGACCATAGCAAGATGGACCATAACAAGATGGACCACAGCAAGATGGATCATCACGATCATGCTGCAATGGAACGTACACCTGAAGTTGCGCAGAAACCAAAACCTACCGAACCGGTAGATCACAGTAAAATAGACCACAGCAAGATGGATCATCACGATCATGCCGCAATGGAACGTACACCCGAAGTTGCGCATAAACCAAAACCTACCGAACCGGTAGATCACAGTAAGATGGATCATAGCTCTCATTCGAATATGAATCATGGATCAGAAAAACATACAGGGCAAGATGACCACCATGATCATCACTTAATGATGGTGAATGATTTTAAACGTAGATTCTTCGTTTCACTTTTCATTACGGTGCCGATCTTGCTTTTGTCGCCGATGATCCAAATGTTCATGAATGTTAACTGGCGATTTGCAGGGGATACATATCTATTGTTTGCGCTCTCTACCGTACTCTTCTTTTATGGAGGTAAACCCTTCTTAACGGGTGCCGTCGAAGAATTGAAACAGAAATCACCCGCAATGATGACCCTGATAGCCCTTGCAATCTCGACCGCGTACATATACAGCGCATTGACAGTCTTCGTTCTTTTGGGTAACGACTTTTTCTGGGAACTGGCCACGTTGATAACAATCATGTTACTTGGTCACTGGATCGAGATGAGATCGATTATGGGGGCATCCAGAGCATTGGAAGAATTAATCAAATTGATGCCTGAAATCGCACATGCCATCCAACCCAACGGCGAAACTGTGGATGTCATGACAAAAGATTTAAAAGAAGGGGATATTGTCTTAGTAAAACCTGGTGAAAAAGTACCCATCGATGGAATCGTTTATGAGGGAAGATCTTCAGTCAATGAGGCCATGATTACTGGTGAATCCGTACCTGTTGAAAAAGAGAACGGAATGGAGATCATTGGCGGTTCAATCAACGGCGAGGGAATCCTAAAGTTCAAAGTCAACCATGTCGGGGATGCCACGTTCCTTTCCAAAGTCATAAAATTGGTTCGTGACGCGCAAGCTTCAAAATCGAATACTCAACGTTTAGCAGATGTTGCAGCAAAATGGCTGTTCTATATTGCAGTTGTGAGTGGGATAACCACGTTTACAGTATGGATTCTATTAGGCAAAGAGTTGAGTTTCGCCATCGAACGTGCAGTGACAGTCATTATCATTTCGTGTCCACATGCTTTAGGTTTGGCAACACCGCTGGTAACAGCAGTTTCAACCAGTATCGGTGCTAAAAAAGGATTGTTGATTAGAAATAGGGCAGCTTTTGAAGATGCTCGAAAACTAAATGCTGTTGTTTTTGATAAGACTGGAACATTAACCGAAGGAGAATTTGGTATCACTGATATCGTGGTGAATGGAATGCAAGAAAAAGAGTTTTTGACAATGGTTTATTCAGTGGAATTAAACTCTGAACATCCTATTGCTAAAGGATTGGTTAAAGAAGGTAAAAAGCGCAAACTTGAGATGCTTGAAGTCAAGGACTATCAAGCTCTTCCTGGCAAAGGGCTTATCGCAAATGTTGATGGTCGAAAGATTAGAATCGTCAGTCCTGGTTACATGACCTCTGAGAAAATCGCGTTTGATAGAGTTAACTATGAAAAATTGGCTGCTGAGGGAAAAACAGTCATATTTGTACTAGATGAAGGAAAACTAATTGGTTATATTGCATTGTCGGATATTATAAGAGAATCTGCGATTGAAGCGATTGCTACTTTAAAGACGATGCATATTGAATCCATCATGTTAACAGGAGACAATATTAAGGTCGCAAACTATGTAGGTAAAAAGATCAGTATTGATCAAATCATCGCTGAAGTGCTTCCACAAGACAAAGCCAAAAAGATCAAAGAATTAATCGATTCAGGCAAGAAAGTTGCGATGACAGGTGATGGGATCAATGATGCTCCATCCTTGGCTTTAGCTGATTTGGGTATCGCGATTGGAGCTGGGACGGACGTCGCGATTGAAACAGCAGATGTCATCCTCGTTAGAAGCAATCCATTGGATGTTGTGAATATTATCAAACTATCTAAGGCTACTTATAGGAAGATGATCCAAAATCTTCTATGGGCGACCGGTTATAATGTCATTGCATTACCATTAGCTGCGGGTATCTTGATCAATCAAGGAATCGTCATCAGTCCTGCTTTAGGTGCTGTGTTCATGTCGTTAAGTACGATCATCGTTTCAATCAATGCCAGATTACTTAAAATTGACTAGACAAAACCAATACAATAATTTCATCAAGAAATCCGCGAAACGGATTTCTTTTTTTGCTTATTTTAACTTAATTGATATTTGCTTTATTTGAATGTCTAAAAGTAAATATCTCCATAAGTTCTACATATCTAATTGGTAGTGTCAAGAATCTTGTGTAAACTGGGTTAGCTTTCTTCGTGATCTTCGGTTTGAAAAAGTAGACATAATTCATTTTCTGCTTTCGTGAATCCTT
>WSYG01000007.1 GCA_009773735.1 Erysipelotrichaceae bacterium | reverse complement strand
TCATAATCCTGAATTTACGACAGTCGAAGCGTATATCGCTTACTCAGATATGCCAGGCATGATGAGTACGGTTGAGAACTGTATTGAATCTGTTGCGTTAGAAGTGTTAAACACAACAGATGTCCCTTGGGGAGAGAATACGATCAACCTAAAAGGACCATACAAAAGGATACACATGGTCGATGCGATCAAAGAAGCATGCGGGGTCGATTTCTTCAAAGTAACAACGCTTGAAGAAGCTTTGGCTCTAGCGAAAAAACAGCATATTCCAGTCGCTAAGCACCAACAATCCTTCGGTCATATCGTCAACTTATTCTTTGAAGCCACAGCTGAAAAGACTTTGATTCAACCTACTTTCGGATCCACGCTTTACCGATCGCTTTGAACTCTTCATCGATGGCAGAGAATATGCGAATGCTTTCTCAGAACTCAATGACCCTATTGATCAAAGAGAACGTTTTGAAGCTCAAATGAATGAAAAAGCATTAGGCAATGATGAAGCTAATGAAATGGATGTGGATTTCGTAGAAGCTTTAGAATATGGTATGCCACCAACAGGTGGACTTGGGATTGGGATCGATCGACTGGTCATGTTGTTGACCAACCAAGAAACAATCCGTGAAGTCATCTTATTCCCTCATATGCGTCATCGTGAATAAAAAACCAAACACCTGAAATCAGGTGTTTTTTGTAGCTTGTTTATTTTGAGCTAAGACGTAGTGTAAATTATTGTTGATTCAGTATTTTATTCCATAAAAGTTCAAATTTTGTTAACTTTACAGATCTTCCAGAATATTGCTTTTCGAATATTTCGCCTTGAGTCTCTTTGGTAAATTTTGTTAAATTCACGAAAGCAGAGAATGAATTAAGTCTACTATTCGAAACCGAAGAACACGAAGAAAGCTAACCCAGTTTACACAAGATATTTGACAGTACCAATTAATACTGTTAAAATCTAAGTTTGATAAATCTGCTAAAAGTGAGATTTCATCCTTTTTAGGAATAACCTTTATTAAGGTAAAGTCATCTGGATTAGTAGGATAAAATGAAGGGGGCACCAAACATTTCTTTACTATAGTGTTTGTCTAACCATTTGGTGCTTGGGGTCATAACTTTATCTTCGTTTTCTTTAAAGTTCCGTCTTTTCCCATAGCTCGAACTAACCCATGAACTGGTTTATCAAACCAAGGACGATCATGTACTGCTGCCACACTCCACATGATCCCAGTATAACCATTAGGATCTCTGCCATCTAAAAAATAGGTATCATTAAGATGAATTAGGATTTTTATGGCAGCTTCGGGACTTTCACTCCAAAACAAGACCATCTTCGCCCAATACATTCTTAGATAAGAGTGTAGATATCCATCTTCGACAACCATCTTTTGACATGTGTTCCAAAGCTCGTCATGTGTTCGTGCATTCTCGAAATCTTCAAGCGTATACAAATAAGTTCTTTGATCTAAACGATGCGTATTTAGTGTTGCTTGTGCCCAAGACCAAGCCCCAATAAGCGAATCATAGTGTTCTTGGTAGAAACAATAATTCTCTGCCAATTCACGACGAACCATGGCTTCCTCTATAAACAGTGCAGCATTAGGATGATTGGTTTCTTTCACAGTTCTGATCATTTTGAGCGGTGAAAGCATCCCAAAGTGTAGATAGGCTGATAAATGAGATTGTCCTTGAGAATCGATCTCATTTCTTCGATCATAATTTTGTAGACGATTTTTGATAAAATCATCCAACACCTCATTAGCAGCATCTTCTCCAGGTTTGAGTGTGGATAAACTTAACTGTTTCCAATTGTTTTTAGATAGAATCAACTCCGCATCATTAATTGTAAAACGTTCTTTAATGGGAGAAGGATAGGGATGACTTACTAAAGGATACGTCTGTTCAAGATAAGGAATATATTGATTCATGATTTTATTGCGTATTGTTTTTGCGGAATACTCAAGTTTAGGAGAAGTGATCCAAACAGGGATCACACATGCTGTATTGATTTTTGTGAAGGATATCCTGTTTTGAAAAGCCCAAGCACCTACTCGTTCATGAACAACTCTCACGGGCCTTAACACTTGATGTTCAGTAAAAATAGAACGAATCTCAACTTGTTGATTTAACTTATCTAGATTTGATACGACATCACCTTGCATAACCAGTGCTGGAATATTCAATTTTTCTAACTTCAGTGATACTTCTGCCAATCCTTTAAGTAAGAAATCCATATTTCGAGTGTTCGCATGAGGAAAATCTGCATATAGGTTAAAGAAAACAAGCAAAGGTTCTTTGTGTTTGATGGCTTCTTGCTGAGCAGCAAATAAAGCTTGATTATCAATGATTCGTAAAGCTCGGCTGATCCAATAGACAACATGTTTCATGTCATTATCATACCAAATAAAAATCCCTTTTCGGGATTTTTAGAGACCACATTTAAGTTGAGCATTACAGTTGGTGCATGTATTACATCCACCAATTTCTTCAACGACACCTTCTAAGCAGATCGGACAGATGTCACCGACTTCGACACCAATGTTTCTGTCCATTCGGTCTGCACGAAGATCTGTTTTCTTATCATCGGTTTGTTGTTCTTTGACCTTGACTCCGAAATCATGGACCAAGTCCATTTGAGCCCAGTTCTTATCTTCATCATTACTAAGTGAAAGCACTTGAGAATCACGGCTACCATCTACATAAACGGTACCGCCTTTGGCTTTTCCGTTGTATAAACGTTCGTAGATTTTTTGAACTTCTCTAACTGAGAATCCTTTTGGGGCATTCACTGTTTTAGATATGGAGGAATCGATCCAACGTTGAATGGCACACTGTGTATCCGCATGTTCTTCAGGTGATAATTCCATTGCCGAAACAAAGAAATCGGGTAAAGTAGCTCTGGTATATTCTGGATGAATCGTTAGCCAGTCTTCTACGATCTGGGCATTGACTTCAATGAATTTTCCTAGTCTTCCGCTTCTGAAATAGGAGAAAGAGAAATAAGGTTCTAGACCTGTAGAAACACCAACCATGGTTCCGGTAGAACCTGTAGGGGCTATGGTCAACAGATGTGAATTACGAATTCCATGTTTAAGGACACCGTTTCTGATATCATCATTCATTTGTTTCATATATCCGGTGTTGATGAAAGCTTCACGGCTGGTTAAGAATGGGAAAGATCCCTTTTCAGCAGCTAAATCAATGGATTCTGTATAAGCAGCTTCAGCGATGGTCCTAAAGACTTCATCGATCGTCACTAAAGATTCTTTTGAGCCGTAACGTTGTCCAGCCCAAATCAACAGATCATGTAGACCCATGACTCCTAAACCGACACGGCGTTCACCTGTGGCTTGTTTTTGGTTGGGTTCTAGGAAGTAAGGAGTATCATCAATGACATCATCTTGCATACGCACACAGATTTTAACGGTATTCGCAAGTTCTTCATATAACACTCTGCCTGTTTTACGATCAACGAAATTGGCTAAATTGATGGCTGCGAGATTACATACACTATAAGCGGCTAAAGGTTGTTCACCACAAGGATTGGTTGCGACAACTTTTTGTCCGTAAGCTTTAGCATTGGTCATATCGTTGGCGTTATCGATAAAGAAAATACCTGGTTCAGCTGAGTAAGTTGCACAGAAACTGATAAGGTCCCATAAATCTCTGGCTTTGATTTTGCGATAGACTTTGATGGGATAACCCATGGCTTCCCATTCACGAACATCACCAACATCTTGCCATTTAGAATCATAGTCATCTTTTTGTTCTTTGGTATAATTCTGAAGATCTGGGAAACGAAGTTCGAAGTCTCGGTCATATTGAACAGCATTCATAAATTCACGTGTTAAGGTAACTGAAATATTAGCACCAGATAAGAATTCAGGGGCATGAACTTCTAACTTCCCACCATCTAGTAACAATTCTCTGGCATATTCAACAACTTGAGAATTCGCCGTTTTACTTTCAGCGACAGCTTCATATAATTCTCTTTCGACTCTTGTTAAAGGAACAAATTTCAGTTTACGTTTGGCTTCTTCTACGATTTGAGGGTCTTTTGAGTTTTCAGTCAACCATTTCAATACCTTGGCATTTTGCATCTTAGCAACGATGAATTCAATGATGTCAGGATGCCAATCTGCCAGCATGATCATCTGGGCACCTCTGCGACTTCCACCTTGTTCAACCAAGTGCGTTAGATTCGCAATATCGTTGAGCCAGCTGACAGCCCCCGAAGATTTACCACCAACGCCTTTTGCAGGGGCACTCTTAGGTCTTAAGGTTGAACCATTGGTTCCAACACCTCCACCTCTAGACATGATCTCCATGACTTCTGCACGGTGATTGGATATACCACCACGACTATCATGAATAAAGGGCATAACGAAACAATTGAAGTATGTAACCTGTGTACCACTGCCTGCCCCATATAAAACTCTGCCAGCAGGGATAATGTTCATTTTCGCAAGTTCATCGGCGAATAAATTACTGAATTTTTCTTTAAGTTCAGGAGTACTTTCAGTCGACGCTAAAGATTTCCCGACTCTTCTACCGATTTGTTCATAAAAGATTTCTAAAGGTTTCTCAATTTGTTTAAAAGGACGTTGAATCAATCCTGTTTCAGCTTCTTTTTCATCTTCTAAGATAGATCTGAATTCTTCATCTAATTTAAGAGTAACGATTTCTTTTTCATGATCGATGTGGGTCACAAAACCAATCCCACGAGCAGGAAATTTAGGATCTTCTTTAACAATAGTGACAACGAGATCATGGATCCCTAAAGTTGTAAGACTTCTGTCTTTTTGAGCATATCTATCGAGCATCACCAAACGGCTAACCCCCGAATGAATCAGTTTAAAATGTGGTTCAATCGGAAAAATGTGAGGAAAATGCGTGGTGATGTCGTGATTAAGTTTATGAATTGTTTCTTGGTTATACATAAGATTTCCCATCCCTTCTTTTAGAAAACTACGTGCTACCATTTTATCATACTATGAGTAATGTTCTTTTTCATAATGCTTACATTTTATCCAATTAACACAAAGACATAGTCTGAAAGCCTATTCATAAATATAAGCAAAGATTCAGGCAAAGGATTTTCTTCGTGGTGGCGAATCAAAGTACGTTCAGTTCTTCGTACCACAGTTCTTAAAACATTGATCTGGGCGTTTTTAGGATCACCATAAGGATATATGAATCCATTATAATTTTCTCGTCTAGAGAGGATGGTTTGTTCTAATTGATCGGTAATGTCTTTGAAATCTGGGACACCCTTAAAACCTGCTAAATAAGATCCGATCTCTATCAGTTTATTGACCGGACCTTCAAATAAGTTTCGATCCAGTTGAGTCAAGGATTGAGTCAAAATCATATTCGCAATCAATTCATCGATGGTGCCTATGCTTTCAATCGTTAAGGATCCTTTTGAGACCACTTTGTCTTTGAGATAAGTTTTGCCTTTATCTCCCGTTTTCGTAGTGACGATTCCCATATCTGCTTTCCGCCTTTCTGATCAAGTGAGTCAGAATCTTATTGATCGGTTCAAACAACAATAAGATCAAGGTATAATTCGCAAATCCATGAAGTAAATCAAAACCGATGCCCATGATCCAATAGGATATCCCCATTGATAATCCATACAATAAGGCATGCTGTAACGCAAAGAAGAAACCGAAGGCCAGGCCAAATAGACCTCCCAGGATGGCCATTCGGTTGGCCTTCAATCGCGTTAAAGGTAAAGTGACTTGAACCAGTATAACCAGTAAACTCCAAATCCACAAGTACCCTATGACCCAATCTGCAAAGCCCCAATACAGACCTTCCAGAAGAGTAAATAAGATGACCACTAAAACACCGTCTTTTAGCTTAAAGGAACATGCAATGCTCATAAGCAATAAGCTTACCAATTCTACATTTGGCAAAACTGCCAATGACAATTGGGCTAAAAAAAGCATGCCAGCCAATAAGGCTAAGATAAGGTATTTTAGTAAGGGTCTCATCAATAACCCATGCTTAATGAAAACGTAAAAACATCTTTGTCATGAATCGGATTGACATCGATTCCACCACAATAACCTGCAGCCACACATTCGGTGTTGTTGGTTGATGCATAGACCCACCAAGGACCCGCAGCACCTGCCTTCACATCATTGATCTGAGTGATATAGCGTCCATAAACATCGGTTTTAGTACCTTCAAAGGCGATCGTAAACTTCTTTTCTTTGATCATCTCATCAAGCAGATCACCTAAGGTTTCAGCATCCGTTCTTACGACCTTATCAAACAAAACCTTTTCAGATTCATCTTGAATGATGATCTGAATCGATTTTGAGCCTTGATCACGTAAAGAGTCGCTATAAACTTTATAAGCACCTAACCCAAGTACCAAAACTAAGAACGCTAAACCAATTCTTACTGCATTTTTCTTCATTGTGCCTCCTTAATAAAAACACACATCTAAGGGATGTGTGAAAAAAGACAGGCTTGTCTTTTTATCTTTTTCCCAGAAGATAAAAGCGTTGCGGATATAGGGCAGGTCTACTGGCTGGTCTTTCTTCCTTGAGGAACCTTCCCGTTTTCACAGTGGTATGTCTCCTCTTGTCCGGACCTACAGTTGCTGGGACAGCTTCGTTTTATCGAATTCCCTTTTAAGCTTTGGTAAAGCACCATATTTCGCAAATTCATTATAGCATCTCGTTTTAGAATTAAATCAGACAAAAGAAAAACATGGGTGAAATCTCACTCATGTTTTTCAAGTTAATTTATAAGTGGTGAAATAGATTGGTAGATAATGAATTATTCTACATCTTCCTCGTCTTCTTCATCAACGTCAATATCGTCTTCTTCATCAACGTCAATGTCATCATCGTTGTCGTCAATGTCATCATCGTTGTCGTCAATGTCATCATCGTTGTCGTCAATGTCATCATCGTCGTCGTCAATGTCATTATCATCGTCGTCGTCAATGTCATCATCATCGTTGTCGTCAATGTCATTATCATCATCATCTTCTAAACCATCTAGAAGTTCATCCAATTCTTCTTCAATGCTTTGTAAATCAGCACCATCAGTTGCCAAATAAGCTTCATAACTTGATACATCGATTCCCAAGGCTTTTAGTTGAGCCAAGAGTTCAGCGATAACTTCAGATATGGCAACTTTTTCATCATCCGTTAAACTGGTTTCGTCTTGTGTGTCTTCATCAAGAGAATCCCATAATGCCAATACTTCAGCTTTCAAGACCGCAAGGTTTTCACCTTCTGTAGCAGCGCGTGTTCTAAGTGATTCAACATCAACACCAGCTCTTTCAAGTCGATCTAAGAATCGTTCTAATAAAGATCTTGTATTTAGTGTTGTCTTTTTAACGACACTGGAGATGGTCTCTAAGAGTTCCAGGTTACCTGTGCTCTTTAAGAAATCAGAGACAGACATTATGACGCCGTCGTTGTTGACTAAACCGTTGACAACAAACAAGCCCAATGGAATATCTTTATCTTTAGCAGCCATGAGTTGTTGTAAAGTAGCTTTGATCAATGCAACATTGACATCATCACTGACACCTTCTTTTTCTAGATTTTCAAGAATTAATTCATATAGATCATCTGCATCATCTTCATCGCCTACTTTAGCAGGTGCTGTAGCGACAACCACATAATCAGAATCTGTTAAATATCCTGCTTCTTGTGCTCTTAAGATCAAGGTCTCAACCACAAGAACCGCATCCAATCCTTCTAGATCATCTGTTTTTATGCCTTCAGCATCATCATTTTCAGCGATGATCTTAAGTACTTTGTTGTCTGTATTCACTTCAAGTGTGAAACTTGGGTTAATGTTGATTGAAACAAGAGTTGTTGTTAAACCTGCTAACGGGTCTTTCTTGTTTAACCCATCATAGAAAGAACCAAATAGAACCAAACAGATCAAAGTAAAACTGATCAGTCCGTTTCTTATCCAAAATAAACCTTCAGTATTCTTTGGCTTCTTAAAACCTAAGTTTCTTCTAAGTTGTTGAAGCGTCTTCTCTTCACTCATCATGTTGAGTGAAACAGCTTTGCGTAATTTGTTCATTTTATTCTCCTTTGTGGCTACTACTATAATAGAGAGAAGTTTAGGAGAAATAGTTTCAAAAAAAGATCATTTCTGATTTTTTGATCAAGCTTAGATAAACTCTTAATCTGTTTATAAATCATTTCAACGGTACTTTTTTCGATGATTTCTAGAGCCAAGTCACTATCATCTGGGATGTTTTCAAAGATGTTGAATTCATCATCAGTCAGAAGGATGGCTTGATTCGCTTTATTCTTATAATAAAGTGTTAACTCATTGGTGGCCATGCTCATCAAATAGGCCTGGGGATTTTCGATTACTTTATTCTTTTGAATAACCAAGTTATAGTACTGGGCATATACGTTTTGTACAATGTCTTGGGCATCTTCTAGAGAAGCGACTTTGAAAAATACATATTTTGATAGGATGTTAAATGTTGCATGATAAATGTTTTCGAAAAGCTCTTGTTTGGTGAGTGTCATTTCGCCCCTATGTGTGCACTACTATGATAGAGAGAAGTTTGATTTTTTGATCAAGCTTAGATAAACTCTTAATCTGTTTATAAATCATTTCAACGGTACTTTTTTCGATGATTTCTAGAGCCAAGTCACTATCATCTGGTATGTTTTCGAAGATGTTGAACTCATCCTCATTTAGCAGTATGGCTTGATTCGCTTTATTCTTATAATAGAGAGTTAATTCGTTGGTAGCCATAGTCATCAAATAAGCTTGAGGATTTTCAATGGCTTTATTCTTTTGAATGACCGAGATATAGTACTGGGCATATATATTTTGTACGATATCCTGGGCATCTTCAAGAGAAGCGACTTTGAAAAATACATATTTTGATAGGATGTTAAATGTTGCATGATAGATGTTTTCGAAAAGCTCTTGTTTGGTAAGTGTCATTTCGTCCCTATTTTATGCTTGATGTTAATGTCAGTCAAGCAATGTAAATTATTCTTCTTGGTTAATACAAAATTATCGCTTTTTGGCTTAAAGAAAAAAGTGAATAGAGATGGTGTTTTGCAGGTTTACAATCAGAGCTTTGAATGTTATAATCTTAAAACGAGTAGATAGTCTTTATTTACTCCTTGCCTGAAAAGGCCATTAGACCAAAAGGAGGTGACCACATGAGAAAATATGAAATCATGTACATCGTCAAAGCTTCATTGGAAGACGCAGTTCGCAACGAACTCATCGCTTCTTTACACGGTATCCTAACCAGCAATGGTGGGGTAATCAGTAAAGCAGATGATTGGGGCGTAAAAGAATATGCTTATCCGATCGACTTTACGACAAGAGGTTACTACATGGTATTAAACGTAGAAGCAGAACCCGAAACCATCAAGGAATTCGACCGCTTAACACGTATTAATACGAATGTAGTGAGAACACTCATTATCAATCTAGAAGATAACTAAGGGGCACATATGATCAATCGTGTTGTCGTAGTTGGGAATCTCACCAGAGACCCAATGTTCAGTAAGATTTCCACAGGGACATCCAAAGTGATGTTCAGTATTGCGGTCAATCGCAAATTCAAAGACCAGGAACAAACCGATTATGTTCCGTGTGTTGCATGGGGCCAATCCGCTGACTACTTGAATCAATACGCAAAAAAAGGAAACATGATTGCGATCGAAGGTCGTGTCACATCGAGAAATTACGATGACAAAGAAGGCCGAAAGGTCTATGTCACCGAAATCAATTGTGACAGTGTCCAACTGATCCGTACTGGTTCTTCACCAGCTCCGCAAAACGTCGCTCAGACGTCTCAACAAGCACCTAAAGCCGCTACCGGCTATTTCCCTGATGAAGCATCCGTCAATGACGATGACTTCAATACGGGCCCTTTGCTGGATATATCCAGCGATGATCTTCCATTCTAAGAAAGGAGACTTATGGCAGTCTACAAAAAACAAAGAATTGGCCGTAAAAAAGTATGTTATTTTACTAAAAACAACATCACGGTCATCGACTATAAAGATATCGAACTCTTGAAGAGATTTATCTCTTCCAATGGTAAGATCATTCCTCGACGCGTTACAGGTACCAATGCTAAATACCAACGCATGTTGGCGACAGCAGTCAAACGCGCTCGTCAAATGGCATTACTCCCTTACGTAGCAGACTAAACACAAAGCTCCACCGCAGGGTGGAGTTTTATTTAAATGGTATGAAAAAACAAGTACGAGCGGTTACCGAAGGCGCCATGATGTTGGCGATGGTTGGTTTATTTCTATATATCAACAGATTGTCAGGACATGCCTTTGATGGGATCCTGTCTTTTATGATGCCTTTACCGGCTGTTTTTTATATCGCAAAATACGGATTTAAACAAGGATTGATTTTGGCTGGTTCGATGCTGTTATTGGGTTTGATCATTGCTGATCCAATCAGTATGTTTTATGTCATTACTGCCGTGGTGGTTGGATTGATCTATGGATATGGGATCTATAAGGATAAAGATAATGGTTGGCTGTTGTTTTGGACAACAGTTTTAACGGCCATCAGTTTCTTTATTGAAATGGTTTTGTTGGCCAATTTCTTTGGATACAATTACACCAATGAAGTTAGTGTACTCATAGAAACATTACAAGGGATGGGCGTGAACAATCTGCCTGATAATATTGATACCTTGATTCTATCGATCTATCCTTTGGCTATGTTGATGACGGCATTTATTCAGGCACTGGTAACGCATATCTTAGCGACCATCCTTTTAAAACGGCTTCAAATCAAGACGCGTTCTATGAAACCTTTATCTCAAATATATCTACCTAAAAAAATAGCATTATTATTGGCGCTTGGCTTGTTCGCAAACTTTGGAGTGAAAATGACCAATGATGAAACCATACAGATCATCTTGACGAATATTGGCTTTTTTTCGATGTTGATGTTTTGTATTGATGCCTATATTTTTATGCTGATTATTGCTAAGATATCAAGGAAATCCTATTTAGGAATACTTTCTGTACTCCTATTTCTGTTTATCCCATATGTGGGGGTCGCAATTGGGATGTTTGACAGTTTTACAGACCTAAGAAAAAGAGTATTATATACATATGCACAACCAACTGAATAAACTAAGAAAAAATATTGCTTGGATATTAGTCGCCGAAACCATCGTTTTGATTTTTGCTCATGTGCTATTAAGACAACCTGTCAATTGGTTGGATCTTGTTTTGGTTGTGATCAACTTAATGCTCATCGTTGGATTGTCTGAGCTCTTTGAATCGAATCTAGCCAAACGCAACTTAGCATTATCACAAATCATTGGTGAAGAAGCTCATCAGGCTTTTGTGTTTGGAAACATCGGGTTGATGACTTATGACAGTAACTTGAATGTAACATGGGCCAATGAATTTCTACAGGACAGATTTGAACAAATCATCGGGAAACAAGTCAGTAGTTGGATTCCTGAAACACAACCTTTATTTACATCAGAAGCAGATTTAGTTACCGTTACTTTAGATGAATATACATATGAAGTTCGTAAAAAAGAAGATGGGCAAACCCTATTCTTTAGAGACATCACCGATTTTTACACTTTGCGAGAATTAAGCACCAATCAACAAATGGTCATTGGATATGTTCATTTAGACAACTATGAAGAAACTGCACTGTATTCTGATGATAAAACCACAGGTCAAATCGATACCAACATTCGTCAGCGCATCATTGAATGGGCTAGAGGTCAGGGCATTTTAGTTCGTCGCTTAAGAACGAACAGATTAATGCTGGTCCTTAATCAACAACTCTTTGAAAAACTTCTTCGTGATGATTTTTCGATCATGAAAATAATCCATGAAGAGGCAACGAAGTTAGATGTTGCGATTACGTTGTCGATTGGGTTTGGAAAAGGCTCCAATGACGTCCAGATGCTGGATGAAATGGCGCTTAATGCTTTAGAACTAGCTCAAAGCCGTGGTGGGGATCAAATTGCCATCAAAGCGTATGACCAAGAAGTAGAATATGTAGGCGGTGGATCTCAAGCTCAAGAAAAACGAAGTAAAGTAAGAGCTCGTATTATCGCTCAAACTTTGAAAGATTTGATTCATAAATCAGATAACGTCATTCTTGTTGGACATAAAGAAATGGACTTTGACTGTATGGGTTCTGCTTTAGCCATGAGTAATATTGCTCGTAGTAATGATAAAGAAGCCTATTTTGTTATTGCAGGTGGTATTGAAGAAAAGCTACAGAATGCCTTTGATGAATATCGAGATGAGTTGTCTCAAACCAATGTTTTTGTTGATGAAGATCAAGCAAACCTTTTATTGAAGCCTAAGTCATTGGTGGTCATGTTGGATCATCATAATGCAAATCAATCTAGTGTTCCATCGCTAATCACCAAATCGCAAAGGGTCGTAGTCATAGACCATCATCGCAGAAATCAAGATTTTAATTTTGATCCAATCATGGTCTATACAGAAACCGCAGCTTCATCATGCAGTGAATTGGTTACCGAATTGATTCCGTATCAACCCAAGCATTTTGATTTGACCAAAGAAGAAGCAACAATGATTCTAACAGGGATCATCATCGATACCAATCGTTTTAGAAATAGAACAGGTAGCCGTACTTTTGAAGTTGCGTCACTATTGAAACAATATGGAGCTGATCCTGTAAAGGCCAATGAGTTCTTAAAAGATGATTTATTGATCTTTGAACAAAAGGCTAAGTTATATAACAACATTTCTGTAGATGAACATCAAATCGCCATCACATCCATTCAAAATGAACAGATCAGTCGTTCAGTCATGTCACAAACAGCCGATATGATGTTGGCCATCAAAGGGGTCGAAGCATCTTTTGTGGTCGCTATGGATGACAACAACAATATTGCAGTATCAGCACGCTCAAACGGAAATGTGAATGTCCATGTTATAATGGAACAAATGAATGGCGGTGGACATTTTTCTGCAGCCGGTTTACAAAGGGCAAATACTACAGTTCAAGATGTACTCGCTGAATTAAAGGAAGTACTTAAAAAAAGTGTAGCCAAGGAGGAAAAAAACAATGAAAATCATTCTACTGAGTGATGTTAAAAATGTAGGGAAAAAAGGGCAGATCTGTGAAGTCGCGGATGGTTATGCGCGTAACTTCTTAATTAGGAATGGAATGGCTGTTCCAGCATCTTCACAAGCAGAAGCCATTTTAGAAGGACAGAAACAAAAGAAGATCGATGATGAAGTTAAAGCCATCGAAGATGCTCAGATCTTAAAAGAAAAATTATCTAAAGTTACCGTGGTCTTATCGCTTAAGACAGGCGATAAAGGCCGTGTTTTTGGATCCATCGCAACCAAACAAGTTGCTGAAGAACTACAGAAACAACATAAACTCGTAATCGATAAACGCAAGATTCTAGAAAGCGATCCAATAAATGCAATAGGTGCTTATGTGCTTAAGGTTGAATTGCATCGAAGCGTTATCGCTGAACTCAAGGTTCAAGTCAAAGGAGTATAGCCATGACCATAAAACGTCAGCTGCCCAGCAGTTTAGAAGCCGAGCAGGCTTTACTTTCCAGTATGATGGTGTATCCTTCTGCCGTGAGTACTGTAATTGAACTAGGACTCAGAGCTGAGGATTTTTATGCGGAAGCACATAAACGTTTATATCAGATCATGATGTCGATGCAGGATGAAGGTAAACCGATTGATTCGGTCAGTCTGATTTCTCGATGCAATGATCTTAAAGTGCTTAGTGCTGTAGGCGGAGTCAATATGATCATGGAATTGGCTGATACTTCCGTATCAGGTGCCAATACAAAATACTATGTCGAACTGATTCAAAATAAGGCCTATTTAAGAAATTTGATCGCAGCTTCTCAACTGATAACCGAAGAAGGGTTTAACTCTGAATCAGACATCGATGAGGTCATGGATCGAGCAGAAAAGCAGATCTTAAATGTAACAAGAACTCGTCGTACGAGTGAATTTAGAGACGCTAAAGAAGTGGTTAGCCATGTCTTGGAGAATATTCAAAAGATGAGCGAACAGCACTCCAACATCACCGGAACAGCTTCAGGTTATCGACGATTAGATCGTATCACCAATGGTTTCCAAAAAGGAGACTTGATTCTTTTGGCAGCTCGTCCTTCTATGGGCAAAACAGCCTTTGCCTTAAATGTTGCCTTAAATGCTTCACAGATCAGTGATAAAGCGGTTGCCTTATTTTCTTTAGAAATGCCAGCCGAACAGTTGATTACACGTATGCTTTCTGTAAAGTCAAGAATCAACGGTTCTGAGTTAAGAACAGGCCAGTTTAAATCCAATCAACAATGGAATGCGCTCAATGAAGCAGCAGCCGATCTAAAAACCACAAAAATCTATATCGATGATTCTCCTTCGATCAGAGTCGCTGAAATCTTCTCGAAGTGCCGTAAACTTCAAAGTGAACATCCTTTAGGCCTCATCGTCATCGATTATATTCAGCTCATCAGCGGAAGCGGAAAATCTTCTTCAGAGAATCGTCAACAGGAAGTCTCTGAAATTTCACGTGCTTTGAAAGCATTAGCGCGTGAATTAGAAGTCCCTGTGTTGGCTTTATCGCAATTATCGCGTATGGTTGAACAACGTGCCGGCAATAAACCTCAGTTAAGTGATTTAAGAGAATCTGGTTCCTTGGAACAAGATGCAGATATCGTATTATTCCTATATCGCGAATCCTACTATAAACGAGAAGAGGAAGAAAAAGCGACTGAAGTTACAGAAGTCTTGATTTCTAAACATCGTAATGGGGCCACTGGTAGCATCAATCTTGCGTTTGAACGCAACATCAATGCCTTCTATAATATTTCTGAATCAGCTCAAGGGCAGGGTGATTAAATGAAAAAGATCATGTCCATTTCATTTGCGATCATCATGAGTTTCCTTTTGATGCTTGCGACGGAATCGTTTGGATCTAATAGTGGACGTATCACACAGATCAACATCAAGGAAGCTAGTCTTGTTGAACAACCTGTCATGGCTGTCAATGTGGCACCTCATCAAGTTAAAAAAGTCTATCATGAGAATGTCTTGATTGGTGTTTTAAGCAGCACAGAAGCTTTAGATGCTTTCCTCAAACAAGTATACATAGAGCGTTATCAAACCGATTTCCCTGACACTGAATTGGGTTTAGGCAAAGATATCTTTATTACCACTGAGACCAGTTATATGACTTATGATAATGTGGATACAGAGATCTTTGATTATCTTAAACAAAAAGACTTGTTTTCTGTGTCGGTTTTTAAGATCAAGTTCTCTAATGGGGCATTGATTTATGTTAAGGACACAAAGATGTTTGAAGAGGCAAAAGAACAATACTTGCTTAATTTCGTGTCAAGAAGTGCTTATGAGTTGCTCAAGAAGAAACTATTACCACCAGACCTTACAACTTATGGAACCAGAGAAATCGGTATTACGGTTTTAGAAACAGCTGAAACGTCGGTTGCTTTGGCGTCTATCTCAGAAATCCTAAAGACAAAATCTGAAATCATCTATTTCTTAAGTTATGGTTACAATGATGTCTTAAAAACCTATACCGTTAAAACATATGACACCATTGAATACATCGCTTATCAAACCGGGATGTCAGCCCAACAATTGGTCAGCATCAACAGTGACCTTCTTCAATCAGAAAATCAGATCTTAGTACCAGGAACTGTTTTGAATGTCAGTTATTTTGATTCCCCTTTAAGTGTTGTTGTCACCAAAGAACGTTTTGCGAAAGAAATCGTATATCCTGAAGTAACACAATATGTCAAAGATGATTCCATTCGCGAAGGACTATCAGTCATTAGAACACGTGAAAAGCCTGGTTCGAAGAACGTCAAATATATTGAAAAATATGTCAATGGGATCTTAGTTGAAAGTATAATCAGTTCTTCGATCATCACCAAACAGCCCATCCGTGAAGTTGTTTTGGTTGGGACAAAAATCATACCTCACATCGGCTCTGGCACATTGCGTTGGCCAATTGGATATCCTAGAGTCATCACCTGTCAGTTCCGTTGCTATTTTGAATTCGGAGCTTGGCATAGTGGCTTGGATATGAAGTATACCGCAGTCAGAGATGGCCAAATTTATGCAGCTGACCGAGGTCGCGTCTTTGAAGCGGGATATAACTCATCAGCGGGTTATTATGTTAAAATCAACCACAATAATGGCATGATTACGTATTACGCTCACCTGAAATATCGAAGCTGGGTCGTTGCAGGCATCGTCGTCAACAAAGGGGAAGTCATTGGGACCATCGGAAATACCGGACGTTCAACTGGCACCCATCTTCACTTTGGGGTCATGGTCAACGGCACCTATGTCAACCCGTGTAAGTATCTGTACTGCTGATGAAATTTACAGTTTTATGCAGTGGATCAAAAGGCAACAGTACTTTGGTTGAAACAGAACAAATCAAAATTCTTTTAGACTGCGGTCATTCAAAGAGGTATCTGACACAGTCTCTTCACAATTGTGGTGTACACTATGATCAGATTGATGCGGTGATCATTACCCATAACCATATCGATCATGTAAGTCAGTTGAAGCTTTTTAAGAATCAGCCTGTTTATGCACCTTGTCTATTAAGAGACAGAGATGATACCATCATCTTAGGTGCATACAAATGGTTCAAGCTGGGTGATCTTAGCATCTTGTCTGTTCCTTTATCTCATGATGCCGATGAAACATTTGGCTATGTGATCCAACATGACGATGAATCTTTGGTTTACATTACGGATACAGGATATCTAAAAGAAACGGATTTTGAAGTCTTAAGCAATGCAGATCATTATATTTTTGAAAGCAATCATGACGTAGAACTCTTGATGCAAACGCAACGGCCTTATCCTGTTAAATCTAGGATTTTGTCAGACAGTGGCCATCTCAGTAATGAAGATAGTGCTTCTTATCTAGCACGACTTGTCGGCTTAAATACTAAAACCATCTTTTTGGCTCATTTATCAAGTGAAGCCAACACCGAAAGACATGCCTTACAAGCATTAGTAGAAACTTTTGAAAATCAAAAAGTCATCATCAATCCAGATCTCATCTTGGATTGTGCCAAACAAAACGAACCTGTTACAGGAGGAACCATATGAAAAAATACGCATCATTGATCATTGCTGGACTATTGGTCTGGAACTCGGTACTGACTTTCGAGTACCTGGGAATCAAAAATCTTTTAGATTCACTAGAGATCACGGGTGAAATCAAAACCATTCGTGAAGTCGTCTATGAATTCAATACAAATGTCACCAGGATCGTCAGCGAAAACATCAGTAAAGTCGTTGGTGTCTCTAATTACTATCAAAACAGAGTAAGCAGTACGGGTAGTGGTGCTATCTATTTGGTTCAAGAAGGAAAAGTATTCATCATAACCAACAATCATGTAATCGATGGGGCAAGCAAAGTAACGGTAACTTTCGCCAATGGGGAAGAAGTTGAAGCTCAAGTGGTAGGTGCCGATCAATTCACAGATTTAGCACTACTTAGTGTTACAGTTGATTTTTCAGTGGTTACCTTTGATTTAGGAGATTCATCACTGGTTAAGACCGGTGAAACTGTTTTAGCGATAGGTAGTCCTTTGGGTTTTGAATTCTCGGGTTCGGTAACCATGGGGATCATATCAGGGACAAATCGTATCGTTCCGATCGATTTAGATAGCGATGGAGTTGATGATTGGGACAGTATTGTCTTACAAACCGACGCAGCCATCAATCCAGGCAATTCAGGTGGACCACTCATCAATTTAGCCGGTCAACTGATTGGGATCACTTCTATGAAGATTGCAGACAGCAATGTTGAAGGCATGGGTTTTGCGATCCCTGTCAACGAAATCATACCCATCATTGAACAATTAATGGCCAATGGTAAAGTCATTCGACCCTTGCTTGGTGTATCAGCCGTTTCGCTTGAACAAATGACTGCAGCCCAAAAGAGCTTTTATGGGATACAGTTGGATCTTGATGATGGAATCATGATCGTTAAAGTTCAATCGAGTTCTCCAGCGTCTAAAGCAGGTCTAAAAGCCAAAGATGTCATTACTCATTTGGATGGGACTGCCGTGGTATCGTTTAAACAATTCAGAAAATTATTGTATGAAAAAGCGGTAGGGGATGAAGTTGAGATTACGTATGTCAGAGGCTCTAAAACCAGTACCACAAGTGCCATACTCGAATGATCAAAGTGATTTGTGTAGGAAAACTTAAAGAAAAAGCCTTACTAAACATCAGTGAGGATTATATTCAACGCATACAACCTTATCATAAACTTACTGTTGTAGAACTCACGGATGAGCCTAACTTTGAGAGTGCTTCATTAAATCAGAAAGCCATCGATAAAGAATCCAAAGCCATCTTGTCTGTCCTACAAGCAGAGGATGTTGTTATCTTACTGGATCTTAAAGGACAAGCCTTAAGTTCGGAAAACCTAGCTCAAACGATACAGAATGCCTTTAATCGATCCGCTAAACAAATCGTATTCATCATAGGTGGTTCTTTAGGTGTCAGTGATGAGCTTAGATTTAGAGCCAATCTCATATGGAAGTTATCTGATAATACTTTCCCTCATGGCTTAGTCAGAATCTTAGTTCTTGAACAAATTTATCGAAGCTTTAAAATCTTAAACAACCAAACGTACCATAAATGACGCAAAACGTCATTTTTATTTTATAATAGGGCTATGATCAAAGAAATAGCCCCTCATGTGTATGAAAGAAGGGTTTATCCCGAAGGTGTAAATTGGTTCCTTAATACCTTTTTAATTCGCCTAGATCAAGCCAATATCTTTATTGATAGTGGATTAGGCACACAAGCCATAGAAGATTTCGAGAATTTTCGCGATTCTACAAAACCAAATATACTTATTTATACCCATCATCATTTTGACCATGTATGGGGAACGATTGCCTTAGACTTCGCAAAAATCATCGCCTGTGAACCATTTAATCGCTTGTTACAGGAAGATTATGAGTTATCCTATGCCTACTTCAAAGAGCTGAAAGAAGGCGATGTTGGCTGTGTTTATGCGGATACCTTGATCGAATATCGAACACAGATTGGTCCTTTAACTTTATATCCAGCACCAGGGCATACTCAAGATGGTCTTATGATTCATTATCCAAGTGCAGACTTATTATTTATGGCAGATAATCTTCCAGATCAAGGAAAAGGACTGATTCCTGAACTGCAAGACCATGAAGCTTATCTGAAAACAATCCAGTTGGCACTAAGTTTACACGCGAAAACAATCCTTGGTTCACATCACGAACCTGTGAGCGAAAGTCATCTAGAATCCATACTGAAATCGCTTACATATAAGAAGATTGTTTAAAGTTTATTGTTGTAAAGCGTGTAGTTTTAAGATACAATTAAACCAAGAGCAGGAGGTATTATGTTATGAAACAAATTTCAGTGTTGGTCGTCGATCCAGTTGGATTGCATGCTCGTCCAGCCACCGTGGCCGTTAGTGCTGCGAGTCGCTTTAAATGTGACGTGAAGGTGGCCTTCAAAGGTCGTTCTGTAAATATGAAATCCA
The DNA here is from genome assembly GCA_009773735.1 of Erysipelotrichaceae bacterium. Classification (GTDB taxonomy): domain Bacteria; phylum Bacillota_I; class Bacilli_A; order Erysipelotrichales; family Erysipelotrichaceae; genus UBA2212. The sequence continues at coordinate 35,940 of WSYG01000007.1, read as the reverse complement.
TCATGGGCGTTATGTCACTTGGCATTCCGACTCAATCCGAAGTAACGATTTCGTGCGAAGGCGATGATGAAGAAGATGCTATCAGAACCATCGAAGATGTACTCAGAACCCAAAAGGTCATTAAGTAAAACACAAACGTAAACAGAAGATGATCTCATCTTCTTTTTATAAGAGGTATGTATGAACAAAAAAATCAATCATTGGAAGAATTTTAAGGCACTCGATCCCACTCTCAAAGTTCTTTTAGAGAAAGCATCTGAATCAGAACTTCAAGATGCTTTTTATACGGATCTAGAATTTGGGACAGCAGGGATGCGTGGCCTTTTAGGTGTTGGAACCAATCGACTCAACATCTATACCATTCGTAAAGCGAATTTGGCTTTTGCGCGCTATTTACTACAATATCCCAACGCTAAAGAACGTGGTGTTGCGATCGCTTATGACAATCGTCATATGTCCAAAGAATTCGCGATGGAATCCGCAGCTGTCTTAGCTAAAAACGGAATCAAGGCGTATGTCTTTTCAGGTTTAAGACCGACTCCGGAATTATCCTATGCGGTAAGATTGTTGAATTGTGAAGGTGGGATCGTTGTTACAGCATCCCATAACCCCAAAGAATATAACGGATATAAGGTCTATGACGAAAATGGGTGCCAATTGGTACCTGAACTCATCGATCAAGTCATAAGAGAAAGTAAGGCCATTGAGGATGAATTATCCATCGATGTATCCTTATCAGATGAACAAAAGAAACTCATCAATATCATCGATAAAGAAGTCGATGTGCCTTATTTAGAAGCGGTTTTAGGCTGTCAACTCAGATCTGATCAAGATAAATCCAAGGTAAAGTTGATTTTTACACCACAACACGGGACTGCCAATACATTAGTTCGCGAAAGTTTAACTGAAGCAGGATACCATTTCGTTCCTTTACTAAGCCAATGTGATCCTGATCCTGATTTTTCTAACACAAAGTCGCCTAATCCAGAAGAAAAGATTGCGTATGAAGGTGCGATTGAACTCGCTAAACTTGAAAATGCAGATGGAGTCTTAAGTACGGATCCTGATGCTGATCGTTTGGGTGTTGCTGTTCTTCACAACAATGATTATGTCTTGTTGACGGGTAATCAAACCGGATCGATTTTGATTGATTACTTATTTATGACCAGAAGAGAACTTGGGAAAATGCCTGTCAATCCGGTCATGTTTAATACCATTGTCACTTCTGATTTAGGTGAAAAGATCGCAACACATTATGGTGTTGAAACCGAAAAAACCTTGACTGGTTTTAAATTCATCGGAGATAAGATCGAACAATATGAAGTCAATCATAAAAAGAACTTTGTTTTTGGATATGAAGAGTCTTATGGATACTTGTTTGAACCTTTCGTAAGAGACAAAGATGCAATCCAAGCATGCTTGATCTTAGCGGAATGTATTACTTATCATAAGAATAATGGTATGACCTTGGTGGATGTATTAAATGGTTTATATGCGAAGTTTGGAACGCATCTTGAAGATCAAGTTTCTTTGACTTTAAAAGGTGAAGAAGGTGCTCAACGTATCAAAGCCATCCTGAATCATTTCAGAACTGAAGTCATCGATGATTTCGCAGGTATCAAAGTATCGGTCAAAGAAGACTATATGACGTCATTAAAAACATTTAAAGATCAAGTTACGATCTTAGATTTCCCTCAATCAGATGTCATAAAGTATTATTTAGAGGATGGTTCATGGATCGCCATACGTCCATCTGGCACAGAACCTAAATGTAAATTCTATTTCTGTATCGTTGCAGCCAATCAAAGCGAAGTACAGAATAAATTTGAATCCATCAAGAAAGATTTGCAGAAGCACTATCAATAAAGGAGAAGCTCATGCGTCAACAGATCATCAGACAGTTTCATGAAGGACATTGTTTGGATGCTCACAAAGTATATGGAGCTCATTTTGAGAAAGAGAACGATAAAAGCGGAGTAAGGTTCAGTCTTTTTGCACCTGCAGCGCAACGTGTTCAAGTATCAGGGTCTTTTAATTCTTGGAATGAGATCGATCTTAATCGTGAAGAAGATGGAACTTGGACCAAGTTTATCGAAGGCATTCCAGAATGGTCTTTATACAAATATAAAATTCTAAAGAATGATGGAACTTGGATCGAAAAGAGTGATCCCTATGCATTCTCAAGCGAAGTCCGGCCTAAGGTAGGCAATCTTGTTGTCGATTTAGGTGGTTTCTCATGGGGTGATAAGAGCTGGATCGGTAAACGCCGCAAGCACTTTGATGAACCCATGAACATCTATGAGCTGCATTTGGGAAGTTGGATGAAACGCGATGGATTGTTTTGGATGAATTATGAAGAATTGGTTCATCATCTCATTCCTTATGTTAAAGACATGGGCTATACCCACATTGAACTTATGCCTCTGATTGAGCATCCTTTTGATGGCAGTTGGGGTTATCAAGCTCATGGCTATTTCTCGCTTACTTCTCGATACGGAACACCTAAACAATTCATGCATCTTGTCAATCAGTGCCACATCAACAATATTGGGGTCATCCTTGATTTTGTGCCTGTACATTTCGTTAAAGACGATTTTGGATTAAGATACTTTGATGGATCTGCTTTGTATGAATACCCTAATGAAAAAGATGCGAACAGTCAATGGGATACAATGAACTTTGACTTAGGTAAAGAAGAAGTAAGATCCTTTATGATGTCGTCTGCTTCATTTTGGATGGAGACCTATCATATCGATGGATTACGTGTTGATGCGGTCAGTAATCTTATTTATTGGCATGGAAACAAATCCAACGGATCCAATGAAGGTGCAGTCGCATTTATCCGAAGACTCAATTATTACCTCAATGTTCGCTATCCTGGGATAACCATGATTGCTGAAGATTCCTCTGATTTTCCTAAAGTGACCCATCCTACCACAGATATGGGTTTAGGCTTTGATTATAAATGGGATATGGGATGGATGAATGATACATTGAAGTATTATGCCCTAGATCCAATCTATCGCCAATTTCATCATCATCAATTGACTTTCTCGATGGCTTATTTTTACTCAGAAAACTTTATTTTGCCTTTGTCTCATGATGAAGTAGTTCATGGGAAAGGGACCATCATCAATAAGATGTGGGGTTCTTATGAACAGAAGTTCTCACAAGTACGCAATCTATATCTATATATGATGACCCATCCTGGTAAGAAATTGAACTTCATGGGCAATGAATTGGCCCAGTTTAAAGAATTCGATGAGAAAGTTGAATTGGATTGGTTCTTGATGGGTTTTGAGGTCCACAATAGATTTCATCGTTATATCCGCGACTTGAATCATATTTACTACTATCACAGCTGTTTAAGTCAAAAAGATTATTCGCATAAAGGTTTTAAGTGGATCGATGCGGACAATGCGGCTCAAAGCATTTATTGTTACGTCAGAGAAGATGAGCATTCCTGTGTCATCGTGGTGTTGAATATGACGCCCAATGCTTTTGAACACTATCGTGTAGGGGTTCCTTATCCGGGTCTTTATACTGAAATCATGAATACTGAGAAAGATATTTATAACGGAAATAACATGTGCAATTACTTCCCAATCAATTCGGAAGACTATCCTTCTCATACTTATTTACAAAGCATAAACATCAGGATTGCACCTTTTGCGGGGATCCTGTTTGAATGTCGTCGATAAACAATTGAGTGTATGGACCGTTTTATGATAAAATTAGCACGTGCTTTTTAAGGAGGTCTAGATGTTTAAGGACAAATATGAATTTAAGCGTGATTTTACACAACGCGTCATTGAGAACTACGGCCGTTCGGTTGCGGAATCGCATCGTACGGAACGTTATATGGTATTGGGTGAGATGGTTAGAGATTATGCCTCCATCCATTGGAAACAAACCAAAGAAGAAGCAGCGCAGCTAGAAGCCAAACAAATGGTTTATTTCTCTATGGAATTTTTGATAGGACGCCTATTAACCAACAACCTTATGAATTTAGGCATCTATGACGTCGTCAGAGATGGTTTAAATGAACTTGATATCGACCTCAATCAACTTGAAGATATGGAATCGGATGCGGGATTAGGCAATGGTGGTTTAGGTCGTTTAGCAGCTTGTTTCATGGATTCATTAGCGTCAATGAGTTTACCAGGACATGGTAACTGTATTCGTTATGAGTATGGGCTTTTTAAACAAAAGATCGTCGATGGTTATCAAGTTGAAGTTCCTGATCAATGGCTAAGATTAGGCAATGTGTGGGAAGTTCGTAAACCCAAACATGCGATCGAAGTTAAATTCTGGGGCAGAATCGAAATGCAGAAAGGCGAAGGCCAAGAAATCATATTCAACCATGTTGGATGTGAATCTGTTTTGGCTGTTCCTTATGATATGCCGGTTGTTGGCAGAGGCACAGATACGACCAATACTTTACGTTTATGGTCAGCCGAAGCATCAGACAATCTACCAACCGATCTTGATTTTAGAAAATACATCAATGAGGTCCGTGAGATCTGTCAAAACGTGTATCCAGATGATTCTACTGAACATGGACGTTTCTTGCGCTTAAAACAACAGTATTTCTTTGTGTGTGCTGGAATTGGTTCCAACATCAAAGCACATTTAAGAGTCTATCCTGATTTATCCAACATGGCTGAAAAACTTGTTTTCCAACTCAATGATACGCATCCGATCTTAGCCATTCCTGAATTGATGCGTATCCTTATGGATGAGCATCGTTTTACTTGGGATGAAGCTTGGCCAATCGTATCTAAGATTTTTGCCTACACCAATCATACAGTCATGGCTGAAGCGCTTGAAAAGTGGCCGATTGAAACAGTTCAAAGATTATTACCCAGGATATATATGATCATTGAAGAAATCAACCGTCGCTTTGTTGAAGGTGTACGACGTCAATACCCACAGATGAATGATCTCATCAATCGTGTCTCCATCATTCGTGATGGACAGGTTCATATGGCCAGTTTGGGCATTGTATCTGCTTTCTCAGTCAATGGGGTTGCGAAATTACATACTGAAATTTTGATTCAAGATGTCTTCAAAGATTTCTATTTGCTTTTCCCAGAAAAATTCAACAATAAAACCAATGGAATCACCCATCGTAGATGGTTGGTTTATTCCAATCCGCAGCTTAAGAAGCTTCTCGATGAAACCATTGGATCAGATTATATCTATGAACCTGAAACTTTATCTAAACTGATGGCTTTTATTGATGACCCTAAGGTTCAAAAAGCGTTCTTAGAAGTCAAGGCTGAACGTAAGCAAATCTTAGCATCGCATATCGAAAAGACCTTGGGAATCAAAGTTGATCAAAACTCCATCTTTGATGTCCAGGCAAAACGTCTGCATGCGTATAAGAGACAATTGCTTAATGTGATGCACATCATCTACTTAATTCAAAAGATCAAAAAAGATCCAAGCTTTACAATGACCCCAAGAACCTTTATCTTTGCTGCCAAAGCAGCACCAGCATATTATTTCGCCAAGAAAGTCATTAAACTTATCCACAGTGTTGGACAAGTCGCCAACAATGATCCAGCCATCTCAAAATACCTTAAAGTGGTTTTCTTACCGAACTACAATGTCTCTACAGCTGAGATCTTGATGAATGCAGCGGATGTCTCTGAACAGATCTCAACTGCAGGTAAAGAAGCCAGTGGAACCGGAAATATGAAATTTATGATGAATGGGGCCATTACTTTAGGAACACTAGATGGCGCCAATGTGGAGATCCATGAACATGTAGGTTCTGAATATGATGTTATATTTGGATTAAAAGTCAATGAAATCGAAGATCTTAAGTTTAAAGGCTACAGTGTTTGGGATCAATACAACAAGGATCCAGAACTTAAAGCGGTCATAGATGCCTTGATCGATGGTTCTTTCCATGAAAGTCGCGATGAGTTTAAGATGATCTATGATGAACTGATGTTTAGAAACGATGAATACTTCTTATTGGCAGACTTCAGAGCGTACGCAGAAGCCCAAGAAGAAGTACAACGCAGATACAACGATCAAACCTATTGGGCTAAGATGTGTCTCGTCAACATCGCTCAGTCCGGCTTCTTCTCAAGTGATCGTACCATCAAACAGTATGCCGAAGAGATCTGGCACGTTAAACCTTTAGAAAACTAAAAACAGCGAAAGCTGTTTTTGTTATGAGGCATCAACAAGACCCATAATCACCTTGTATTGCTTATAAAACAAGGTATAATTTAACCGTGAGAAAAACAGTCCGCTTTGAGGCCCATCTTGATGATTATGGCCAGATCTCGATATACTTATCCCGTCAGTTCTATAACGGTAAATCCGATGTTTTCTATTTAAAAAAACCTGATGGTTCTTTAAGTAAGTGCCAGATCTTAAGCTTTGAGTTTTCTCAAGGCGACTATAACAAGTATATGATTCAAACCTTGGAACATATTGAAATCGGTCAGCCCTATGAGATCACAGAAGAACATGGACTTAAAGTCCCTTTACAGTATTCATTGATTACCAAAACAGCTCGTTTCGATCATGAATTTTATTACGATGGGGATGATTTAGGTGTTCATCCTTTAAAAGATGCGACTAATTTTGCCCTGTGGGCACCTACGGCATCACGTGTTATTTTGGAGATGGTTGATAAACCTAGACGAAGTTACGAAATGGAAAGAACTGAAAAAGGGGTCTTTCGTCATCATTCCCCAACGAATCTTCATGGGAAGAAGTATCTATATAATATTTTAGTCAATGGTTCTTGGAACACAACGACCGATCCAGTTGCGCGATCTGCGACTTCCAACAATTCAGCCAGCGTCATCATTGACTACACTCAAGTTGAAGTTGAACGTTTTACACAAAATCTGCCTGTCATGGAGAAAGTAACAGATGCGATCATCTATGAATTGAGTATCCGCGATTTTAGTGCGCAAGCAGAATCTGGAATCAGTGCTAAAAGTCAATTTTTAGGTTTATGCGAACTCAATACAAAAACCCCCAATGGATCTCGTAGCGGCTTAAGCCATATCGTTGATCTTGGGGTCACCCATGTTCAAATCATGCCTATGTTTGATTTCTCGACGGTAGACGAAGATAACCCATCGACGTTCTATAACTGGGGATATGATCCTGTTCAATACAATGTACCAGAAGGCAGTTTCAGTTCTGATCCTAAAGATCCTATAAAGCGTGTCTTAGAAGCAAGAACCATGATCCAAGCCTTTCACCAACAAGGCATCCGTGTCATCATGGATGTGGTATATAACCATGTGTATGAGATGGAATCCAATGCCTTTGAGAAAGTAGTTCCTTATTATTACTTCAGACGGTCTTCTTCAGGAGCCTTGTCTAATGGTTCCTTCTGTAATAACGATGTAGATTCAAATCGATTGATGGTTCGTAAATTTATTTTGGATAGTTGTAAATGCTGGATGGAAGCCTACGATATCGATGGATTTAGATTTGATCTCATGGGTGTCTTAGACATCGATACGATGAATGCAATCGAAGCCCAATCCAAATCATTAAAACCGGACAGTATGATCATTGGGGAAGGCTGGAATATGCCCACTAGCTTACCCGAAGAAATCAAAGCCAATATGGGCAATCAATCTAAAATGCCTCATATAGCGCATTTCAACGACTTCTTCAGAGAACATGTTAAAGGACGAACATCCACCAATGAGATCACCATGAAGGGCTATTGTTCAGGTGATGTATCATTCATCGATGCAATGAAAGCAGCTATGATAGGCAACTGTTTACCAGGTTTGGTCAAGATCTTTGACCAACCGACTCAAAGTGTCAACTATGTGGAATGTCATGACAATCATACGTCATGGGATAAACTGAGAGAATGTTGTAAAGAAGACCCTCGTGAGATCAGAGTCAAGAAGCATAAATTGATGATTGGATCCGTACTCTTAGCTCAAGGGATCCCATTCTTACACAGCGGCCAAGAATTCTGCCGAACAAAAAATGGTCAACATAACTCATATCGAAGTTCTGATGCGATCAATCAAATCGATTGGATCCGTAAGGAACGACACATGGATGTGGTTCAATACACCAAAGACATGATCGCATTACGCAAACGTATGCCTGTATTTAGAATGAAAACAAGTGCTGCGATTGAAAAGCGAGTATCCTTTAGAAACTTTGATGGGATGCTTGTGATTCATTATATGTATGAGAAAAAGAATCCTTACCATGATGTCTGGATCTATATCAATCCCACCAATCAGATTTACTATGAAAGATTTGATGATTATGTAGAAATACTGGCCAATGAAGCTGGTTTATTAGAAGATGTCAGAGCTCAAAACACAACGATCAATCCATATACCTTAGTTGTATTTGCGCGTAAATAATCATCACAATAGACCCTCTTGCGAGGGTTTTGAATGATCTAGTAGGTTATTTGATCTTGATCAACTTAATGTCTTGAGCATCGATGAGAGGACTGTTTTTATCTGCATAAAGAACTTCACCTTGGATTGGACATTGGTAACTATTGGTTGTTGGATTGATGATCAATACGATCTTGTCACGTTTGATCATGAGTAAATCATCATGTGTGATCCACTCCCAAGATCCTTCATTGGCTAAAGCAGGATACTGAGTTCTTAGTGAAATAAATGTTTGTAAGAACTGATGAAGCGGATGTTGAGTAGGATCAGGTTCAAATTGCATCAATCTGCGACAGTCTGGATCTTGTTGACCTTCAAGACCAATCTCAGTACCGTAATAGATACAAGGTGATCCTTCTGAACATAACAGTAACGCAAACATCTGTTTCACAATGGATTGGTCACCTTTAGCTAGGGTCATCAAACGTGGCGTATCATGAGAATCATATAGGTTAAATTGATTCTTAAGAATAAGTTGTGGATATCGGTTACGGAAATCATCGATTTTAGCCCTAAATGTTTTTAGGGACAATTTTTTGTAGATAAAGAAATCCATAATGATTTGAGTGTAGAAATAATTCATGACTGCATCAAATTGATCACCCAGTAACCAAGGATTAGCATCATGCCAAACTTCACCCAGGATATAGACATCTTTTACGCTTTTAACAGCACTCCTAAAAGCTCTCCAAAACTGGGGACTGATTTCGTTGGCAACATCCAATCTCCACCCATCGATATCTGCTTCTTGAATCCAATATTGTCCTACTTTACTGAAATAATCAATGACTTCTGGATGAATTGAATTAAGCTTAGGCATGTTTTTTGCAAACGAAAATGTTTCATAGGACTCTTCATCAAAATAAAACCATGAACGATAGATACTCTTTGGATCAACTTTCGCTAAATCCCATGGCTTAAAATGTAGGCCAGCATGATTGAATACCGCATCCAACATCACTTTGATGCCTAAACCATGAGCTTTACCGACAAGTTCTTTTAGTTCTTCAAGTGTTCCGAATTCCGAATCGATCTTAAAGTAATCGCTTGTATCATATTTATGTGTTGAAGGTGACTCAAAAATCGGTGTCAGATATAAACCACTGATGCCCAGCTGTGATAAGTAAGGCAACTTATCGATGATGCCTTTTAAGTTACCTCCATAGTGAGTCGCATTGACTACTGAACCTTGTGGCCAAGATTTCTGTTGCGGAACACTGTTAAAACGATCAGGAAAGATTTGATACCAAACAGTATCTTTGACCCAAGACGGGGCAGAATAAACAGGATCGCTTTGTAGGTAGGGATAGAAGAAATAATTGAAGTTATTGATTTCTTCGCCAGGTTTGATGATCGATCTTTCCCCATAGATCACAGTATCATGATCATCACTGATCACAAAAAGATATTTTAAACGCTTGTTGGGAGGCGTAATGATGGAAGTCCAATAACGATGAAATTCGCCTTCGCCTGATAAGGTCATCTCAACATGTTGATCTGCCCAAGTCCATTTACCATTTCTGATGATGCCTTGATGCGGATCTCCAAAAGTCAAAAAGACTTTTGTGATGTCTAAGCCGGTTCTGAGTTTTAATTGGATTTGTGTCTTCGAAACTTGGTAACACCAAGGGGAAGTGACTTGATGAGTAAATGCAGATGTGTTCATAAGAGTCCTCATAGATATTGTAGTCGCTCTGAACCAAATGTCAATTTGATGTCAGACAAAACCCATGTAAACGCTTACTATTTCGCTTGAAGTTTGCTCTGAAAAAGGTCATAATTAATTCAATAGGAGGGCGTATGAAGAAAAAATCGTTCATTGATCGATTTAAAGCAATGCTTGGTGATTTCAAGGCCAACCCCGATGCTTTTAAATCGGCGATCATGTCTGCATTTATTATGGGTAGCGGACAGATTAGAAACAAACAAAAAATTAAAGCAGCCGTATTCTTAGGTGTATTATTCTTCTTTATCTTGATTGAACTTGCCACCGGCGGATATATTTATATGTTTACTGAATTGTCTCAGTATCCTGGTGACAATATATATATCATACGAGACTATGGAGGCATTTTTTCCAAAGGGTTATGGGGTCTGTTTACTTTAGGTAAAGTAGTCGCTCAAACCATGTATCGTGGAAACTTGGTCTCTGCATACAATAAAGTTATTCCTTGGTTATCCGCAGACAACTCTGTCACATTATTAGGCCAAGGGTTGATCGCGATTGTCCTTTTGTCTTTGTTTGCTGGAGTATGGATCACCAATATTCGTGATGCGTATACATCCCGAAAGGTTATTCTAAGTAGCGGACAGATTGAAACTGGTAAACAATACATTAAGCGAATTTGGGTTGAAATGTTCCCATTTATCATTTTGCTGCCTACGTTGGTTATGGTTTTATTCTTCATCGTCATACCTTTCCTTTTCTCCTTCTTGTTGGCCTTTACGAACTTCACCAATGCGGTCAAAATACCGCTGAATTTGATTAAATGGACAGGTTTTACTACCTTTACTAAGATTGCCAGTGACGGGGCTTGGGTAAAAATATTCCTGTCGGTTGTTGGCTGGACCTTCCTTTATGCCATCATGGCCAGCTTTACCTGCTACATCATGGGGATGATCAATGCGATCGTCATTGAATCTAAATTTGTCAAAGCTAAAAAGTTTTGGCGTACATTACTGATTGTACCTTGGGCCATTCCTTCAATGATCAGTTTGATGGTGTTTAGAAATGTCTTTGACTTGAATGGTTTAGCCAATCAATTGTTAAATACACTAAAAATCATGGGACCTGTATCCAACTTCTTACATACCATTGGATTACAAGGCGTTATAGGTGATCCAATTTACTGGTTCATTATTCCTGAAAATGGAAATTTAGCCAAAGCAGTGATCTTGATGGTCAATCTTTGGTTAGGGGCACCTTATTTCATGATGTTGATTACAGGTGTTTTAACGACGTTACCTAAAGATCTTTATGAAGCAGCTGCGATCGACGGAGCAACTTCTTGGCAAAGTTTCAGACGCATCACCTTGCCTTTGATCATCAGGGCAACATTACCGGCCATCATCATGACCTTTACCTTTAACTTCAATAACTTCGGGGCAATTTATTTCTTAACGGGTGGTGGTCCAAGTTGGCCAACAGCCCAAATCCCAGTTTCAATGTATGTCAGTGGCGGGGTACCTGGACAAACCGATATCTTGATCTCTTGGATCTATAAGTTGTCTTTCAATAACAATGCCCAGCTCTATAACATCGCTGCGGTCTATTCTATTTTGATCTTCCTTTTCATCGGTTTTATATCTGTATATAATCTGTCCAAATCTAAAGGACTTTGGGAGGACGATTAATGAGAAACTTTAAGAAAATCTTAGCATCAACTTTAGCTTATGGTTGGTTGCTGATGGGAGTTACGGTCGTGCTTGTGCCTATCCTTTGGATGATCAATGCTGCTTTCTCAAAAGGCATCTTATTGAGTGGCGTTTCGCTGTTTCCTGATCCTTCTAAGTTCTCATTTGAACACTTTGAATACTTGTTTACCTATGTATCCACATCTTCGCAAACTATGGCTGATTATCCTGCAGCGTTCTTAAGAACGTTATCGATCGCTGTGGTCAATACGGTTGGGGTCGTGACCTTTGGGGTCATTACTGGTTTCGTATTTGCTCGTTTGAATTTCATCGGCAAGAAGAAATTGTTGCTGACGATGATGGTATTACAGATGTTCCCGTCTTTTATGGGAATGATTGCCTTGTTCTTGCTGTTTAGACAATTTGGATGGTTGAATCAACCAATGTATCTGGCACTTATTTATACCGCTGGATCTATTCCATACAACACATTCTTGGTTAGAGGATTTATGCGTAATATCCCAAGATCTTTAGATGAAGCAGCTGCCATAGATGGGGCTACAAACCTTCAGATCTTGCGTAGAATCTTGTTCCCACTGATTGTTCCTATCATTGGTTTCATCGCTGTAAGTGCCTTTATGGCGCCTTGGTTAGACTTTATGCTTCAGAATGTTATGTTGCCAAGTAAAGATCAAATTACAGTTGCGGTATGGTTGTATCGTACAACAGATCCGTTTAATACCTTATTCTATAATCCTCTGACCTTTATGGCTGGAGCGCTCTTAATTGCGATTCCTGTTATGGTCGTTCAGTTCTTCATGCAGAAGTATATGGTTTATGGTTTAACATCAGGTGCAGAAAAAGGTTAAAAATGACGCAATGGATGATTACGACTTATAGTCAAAAGAAGTTACTTGATTATAAAAAAATAGGGGTTCTTGTGCTTATCCCCCTTTTTTTTCTAATCAATTTTCTGGTTTGTATTCCTTACTTCGTAGGTTTCTTCAGTATGAGCACAGAAAATCTGTTGAGCACCAACGAAGGTTTAAAGCCTGCTTTGATTCAAATGTTCGATCAAACAGAATGTGATTTAGATGTGATAGTGACCTGTAGTCAAAGTAATGTTACCACGACTACCAATGGTTATCTGATCAGCATCTTACCTACCGCCAAAGATACGTATGGACCCAAGGAAATCGTTGTATTGCCTGAACGTTTGATCATTACCAATGCTCAATCCATTATCTTAGTGAGTGGTTCTTTTGAAAATATTGGGGCGACCAGTTTTGATGAGTTGAGTTCTAGTATCGCAAACGATAATGAAGTCCTCAACATCATCATAAAGGATGTTGTCTTAAGTGAATTGAGTGCCAATATGATGAGGCAATATTTGCTTCTGTTCTTTCAAAACTTGATTTATGTGTTTGTTTTAGCAGGAGCATTGTTTATTGGTTTTGGTTGGAAGTCAAAAAAGAAACTGTCTTTTATGGAAAGTTTATCGATCAATACCCAAATGATGTTTAGTCCAGCTCTATTAAGCGCTTTTGTGGGAATGTATAATCCTGGATGGGCAGTTGTACTCTTCCCAACCCTACTGACCTTAAGGTTTTTATTGTTGTATCGAGTTTATATACGTATTAAATTATAATCAGGGATTTCGTACCAAAATCAACCCCCTCTCAAAACTTAATATGAAAGTGAGAGTGAAACCGTTTACATTGTGAAAGATTTGTGATAAATTAAATATGCTCCATAGGGAGACAATTTAGGAGGAAAAATGAAGAAACTATTAGGTTTTGCATTGCTCGCCGCCCTGATCATCGGTTCATTAACCGCTTGTGGCCGTACATTGAAAACATGTAAGGTTGCTGATTTGGACGGGACTATCGCTTGCTACGACGAAAAACTAAAACAATACGCCGTTGAAGCCGATGCCGAGCTCGTTGTCAGCGTTGACAACAATGAATGGGGTGCTGCAATCGTTGCGTTGTGGGATGCAGCTCATCCAACCATGGCCGGTAAAGTAACTTTCGTCAATGACGGAAGCCAAGGCTCTACCGATCGTCTAGCCACCCAACAAGGTGAATATGCAGACGTATTTATCGCCATCGATGGTGAAATTACAAGAAATGCACAGCATTTATTACCGTTTGATAAAGTACTTACAGACATCGTAAAAGCAAACTCCGTAGAAACATACTATAAGACCGGTAACACGGGCGTAGTCACTGTTTATGCCCCAATGCTATATGATGGAATGGCATTCGTTTGGAATAAGACAATGTTGACAACCCTCGGCTTGAATGTTACTGATGCCGACAAAGACAACTTGCCTGATGCTTATGATACTTGGGAAGAAATCTTTGCTCTGTCCGCTTCATGGCATACAGGCGATCGCCCAGTTTATAAGAATAACCCAATCAAAGTTGTATTCCCATTAACATTGAACAATCAATGGTCTGACTACCACCACTTGTCTTCAACTGGTTGGCAGTTATTCAAAAATGGTCCGTTAGATCCAGGTTATGATGATCCAGAATTCAAATCCGGTTTCCAATTCAAAATTGATGCCGCAGCTGCTTTCTTGTCTGTTGATATCGCTGAAAATGGCGACGAAACATTGACAGCTGGTGCTGGAATGGGCTGGAGATGGGACGATGTCATTAATAGTGAAACCGCTCCTTTCGGTCTATTGGGTACATGGATGAACTTAACTGCTGCTGAAACAAACACAGGAAGTGATTTCATCGTTTCCGCATTACCAACCTATAAAGGCAAACACCAAGCTACCTTCGTTAAAACAAAAGGTATCGCCATTAATGCTTATACAGAATTCCAGAGTGCTGCTCATGAACTAGCCAGATTGATCTATTCAAAAGATGGCTTCCAGAAGATGGTCGATAAGACTTCTTACCCACCGTCACTCGCTACTACTTCCGACATCGTCCCGACATTAGTCGCTGGCGGAGTCCAAGAACAAATGATGAAAGGTTTCTTATACAGTGCTTCCGAATATGTTGGAACAATGCCTAAGAACCCAAATCAAACCGCTATGGGAGCAGCTTATTACCAAGCGTTCCTAAATGATGCTCAAATCGCTGTCTGGGACGGCACCAAGACAGTCGATGTTGCTATCGCTGACTTGATTACCGTATCTAATGCCGCTATTGCTGCAGCTAACGTAGCTCCGTAAGTCGTTAAGACTACAAAATCTAAAGGTGAGCGTCGCAAGACGCTCACTTTTCTTAAGTGAGGAACAATATGGATAAAACATGGTGGAAGCATTCAGTTGGTTATCAGATCTATCCCAGATCCTTTTATGACAGTAATGGAGATGGTGTAGGTGATCTAAAAGGCATCATCACAAAACTAGACTACATCAAAGATTTAGGGGTCAATTTAATATGGATCGGACCTTTCTATAAATCTCCAATGGATGATAATGGTTATGATGTGAGTGACTTTTATGATGTCGACCCTTTGTTTGGAACTTTGGATGATGCGAAAAATCTCATCGCTGAAGCTCATCAAAGAGGCATCAAGATCATCCTTGATCTGGTATTGAATCATACCTCTGATGAACATCCTTGGTTTATGGAATCCAGATCTTCGCTTAAAAATCCAAAACGAGATTTTTACATCTGGCAAGATGGTAAAAAAGATGCGCATGGGAAACTTCATCCACCAACCAATTGGGGCAGTTTCTTTGAAGGTTCTGCTTGGAATCTAGATCCCTTCACAAACCAGTACTATATGAAAATATTTTCTGATAAGATGCCGGATCTAAACTGGGCATCACCAGCTCTAAGAGAAGAAATGTTTAAGATGGCTTCTTGGTGGTTAGATCAAGGTGTCGATGGTTTTAGGGTCGATGCGATCGCGCATTTAGCTCGAGATCTAACATTTACAGATTCGACGATGCCTTTAAATCAATATCATGTGGCACCAGATTGGGGCAAATTCTCTAATCGTGATGAACTCTATGATTATCTTAAAGAATTCAATGAGAAAGTATTAAGTCACTATGACTGTATGAGTGTTGGGGAAGTAGGTGGAGGCGCCTCGGTTGACGCTGGGGTCAAATATGCAGGATATGATGCCAACATCTTTAACATGGTCTTTAATTTTGATACCTGTTGGCAAAACAATATTTTCAGTAATGATGAACTTAAAGACGAAGACATTAAGATCAATGTCTTAAATATGAAACTCACGTTTGATAAATGGATCCAAGGCATGAAAGGCAAAGGCTGGATGCCTCATTATTGGTTAAATCATGACCATCCACGCGTCATGAGTCAATATGGTGATCCAATCCATCATCATAAAGCATCGGGTTCAATGTTAGGAACGATATTATTAACATTACCTGGCACACCATTTATATACAATGGGGAAGAAATAGGGATGACTAATGTGGATTATACATCCATCGATGATTTTACTGACATCTGGGTTAAAAACTATGCGAAACAAGCCATTAAACACATGAGTAAAGATCAAATCTTATCTCACCTTCGTAGAACATCACGCAATAACGCAAGAACGCCTATGCAATGGGATGATTCTGCTTATGCAGGATTCTCAACCCATCTTCCTCATCAAAAAATGGTATCGAATTATCCGTTGATCAATGTTAAAAGACAACTCACAGAAGAAGATTCTATTCTTAATGCCTATAAGACTTTGATTCGTTTACGTCTACAGAGTCACTATAGTGAAACATTGATTTTTGGGGACTTCGAATTGATTCATCCTAAAGATCCTAATGTCTTTGCCTATATGAGATCTGATGAACAGATGAAACTGATGATTGTCTGTAACTTTAGTAAAGAAGTACAAGAGTTTGTTTTACCGCTTGCTTATAAACATGTCGTATATTCAAATAGTAAGAATGCGCATACGCATAAAACGCTTCATCTACAACCCTATGAAGCTCTGATTTTGGAGGCAAAATGAAAAAACTGATTATTGTTCTGTTACTGTTACTGAGTGCTTGTACCCCTAAAGTAGTTGAGCCTAAACGTAAAACTGTCAATGAATTGGAAGAGATCTTAAAAGATGCGGATGCTGAAGCCTTTGAGCAAGATGTATCCACAGCTTACAGCCTCTTTCCGATCGCTTTTGCAGATTCCGATAATAACAATAAAGGTGATCTAAAAGGCATCATCAGTAAGCTGAATTACCTTAATGACAATGATCCTACAACGGACACAGATTTAGGAATCGATGCGATTTGGTTTAATCCAATTTATCCTTCCGCAACCTACCACAAATATGACATCGATGATTATAAAGCCATTGATCGAGATTTTGGGACCATCGATGATTTTAAAACACTGATCACTGAAGCTCATAAGCGCAACATCAAGATTATTTTAGACATGGTCTTCAATCATACATCAGATACCCATCCTTGGTTTGTGAAGGGGATTGCTGGAACTAAACCATTTGATGAATACTATATGATCAAAACACAAATCAAGATGAGCGATTATCCCAGTAATGCGGGTTGGCATGGTAAAAACTCCAAGATGTATTTTGGAGGTTTCTGGAATGAAATGCCTGATCTTAATGCTGAAAACGAATTGGTGCGTGCTGAATTAAGAAGTGTATTGGACTTTTGGATGGAACTAGGCGTTGATGGCTTTCGCTTTGATGCGGTCACTCAAGTTTATGCAACCAATGAGTATCCTAAAGGAAATCCTAATCTTTCGATGAGCAAACAGTTTTGGATGGAAATGAAGGCCTACATCGAATCAAAAGACAAAGATATCTTTACAGTAGGTGAGGCATGGGAAACAGCTAACTTAGCGGCTTCTTATGCTGCTGGATTCGATTCAGTATTCAACTTTGATTTGGCCCAAGGAATTGTCAATGCGGTTGAGAATGGCAGTGCTCCTAATCTGATGGACAACTATATCAATGGGAAAGCTGTGTTTGATGCTAAAACCGATCATTATGTTGACGCAATCTTTTTAACCAATCATGATCAAAACAGAATCATGAGTGAAGTCTCTGGTGATATCGATAAAGCTAAACTGGCAGCCAACATCTTATTTACTTTGCCAGGCATTCCTTTTGTCTATTACGGTGAAGAATTGGGTATGAAAGGCATGAAGCCAGATGAACATATCCGTGAACCTTTCGTATGGACCAAAGGTACAAGTATTCCTATGGCTGATTGGGTTGAAAATCAATACAACAAGACAACCCCATCTTATGAAGAACAAGTCCTAGATCAAAATTCCATGTTTCATCATTATCGAAAATGGATTGCTTTAAGAAAAGACAATGCGATCTTACGTTTTGGGGAAATTCAGAAAGTACAAACAACTTTCTCACTGATTGGTTTTACCAGAACCTATGAATCAAAGACGTGGTTGATTTTACATAATGTATCCAATATTGAACAAGTCTATACGTTAAATAAAAGTGGAACCATCATTCATTCCAGTAAGAGTTCTACAAGTGTAGTTGACTTAAGTGTTACTTTAAGTCCAAGATCAACTTTAATCATGGAGATCAACTAGTGTTAAGCATCTATTTATCAACCCCTGAACATCATCGTGAATCTGAGATCGAAGCTTTCTGTTTAAGCTACGGTCACGAATTTGTATGGCTAGATGACTATACTGCTAAGTTTCAGATCGAACAAAGCCAAGCCATTCAACTCAGGGTCTTATATGAGCCTCTCAGAGATGATTTGGGCATAAAGTTGACCATGATTATCGGATTTGATCATGAGCCTTTGATGCGTCTTGCGTTGGCTATGGCGAGTGAATCGTATGCGGGTAAAGTGATGGAGTTAGGGGATGTATTGGTTCTAAACAGTTCAAGAGGGGATCAAAGATTGGTGATTACGCTTGATCAACTGTTATCTAAAGTAACTAAAGAAGTACTGGATTCAGCTAGGATGTATTTATTGACTGGTGGTAATTCTGTTCAAGCAGCTCGACTTCTCTATGTTCATCGCAATACCTTCTCCTATCGTTTAACAAAATTCATCGATCAAACCGACATCGACTTAAGAGAATCCAGTCTTGCCTTCTTCTTGCATATCTTTTTTACCCTTCAGCAAACCATTAATCAATAATTTGTGCACACTGCACAAATCGTGTTAAAATCAAAGTGATAGAATGAAAATGAGGTAACACAATAATGGCAACACTCCAATTAAAAGGCATCAACAAAATCTACGACAATAATGTCCAAGCCGTCTTCGATTTCAATCTTGACATCCAAGACAGAGAATTCATCGTTTTAGTCGGTCCTTCAGGCTGTGGAAAATCAACCACACTCAGAATGATCGCTGGACTTGAAGAAATCTCTTCCGGTGAACTGTTCATCAATGACAAGTTCTCTAATTTAACTGCGCCTAAAGACAGAGACATCGCGATGGTATTCCAATCCTACGCTTTGTATCCACATATGACTGTTTATGAAAACATGGCTTTCGGTCTTCGTTTAAAGAAACTCCCTAAACATGAGATCGATGAACGTGTAAAAGAAGCGGCCAGAATCCTAGAAATCGAAAATTTCTTAGATCGTAAACCAAAAGCTTTATCAGGTGGTCAACGTCAACGTGTTGCCTTAGGTAGAGCGATCGTTCGTAATGCCCAAGTCTTCTTGATGGATGAACCTTTATCTAACTTGGATGCGAAACTACGTGTTCAAATGAGATCAGAAATCATCAAACTTCATGAACGTTTATTGGCAACTACGATTTATGTCACCCATGACCAGACTGAAGCCATGACCATGGCCACCCGTATCGTCGTTATGAAAGATGGCTACATCCAACAGATCGGCACACCTAAAGAAATCTATAATCATCCTAAAAATATGTTTGTCGCAAACTTTATTGGAGCACCAGCCATGAACTTCATTCACGGTACCTACAGTAAAGGACGTTTCGAAGTCGATAATAAATCATTTATGGTGCCTAAGATGTTCCATGACAATTTGAAAGATCAAGAAGGCAAACAACTCGTGTTGGGTATCCGTCCTGAAGACATTCATTATGAAGGCATCGTTGCGGAAACTTTCCCTGATACACCATTTGATTTCAACATTGAAGTCTCTGAACTATTGGGTCATGAATTCATCTTGCATGGACGTTTCGGTGATCAACCGATCTTAGCTAAGGTATCAGCCAGAGTTGATGTCCATGCCCATGAAACCATTAAGTTGGCTATGGATGTCACCAAGCTACACTTCTTCGATAAAGAAACAGCTCAATCCATCATCTAAAACATTAACCCGGGACCTCTCGGGTTTTTTAAGGAGCACTTATGAATCTTTTACGCAATCAATTTATTTATCAGGTATTTGTTAGAAATTATTCCCAAGAAGGAACACTGAATGCATTAACCAAGGATCTTGCTCGTATCAAAGCTTTGGGTACAGATATCTTATATGTGTTGCCTATTCATCCGATTGGGATCCAATCTAGAAAGGGCACTTATGGTTCTCCCTATGCGATTAAAGATTATCAAGGGATCTCATCCGATTTAGGGACCCTGGATGATTTCAAGCAATTGGTTCATGAAACACATCGCCATGGGATGAAGTTGATGATGGATGTGGTTTTTCATCATACGGCTCCCGATCATCCTTGGGTCAAAGAACATCCTGAGTTTTATCACTGGAAAGATGGACATCTCACCAATAAGATTGGTGATTGGAGCGATATCGCTGATTTTGAATATGAAAATAATCCACTGTTGATTGAACTACTGACTCAAACTTTACTTTATTGGTTGGATTTAGGAGTTGATGGGTTTAGATTTGATGTCGCATCGATGCTTCCTCATGAATTCTATAAAGCTGCTTTCCCTAAGATCAAAGAAAAATATCCAGAAACACTTTATCTGGCAGAAAGTGTGGATTCAGGATTCGCAAGATTCCTAAGATACAACGGTTATACTTGCCTAAGCGACTCCGAACTTTATCAATACTTCCAAATTGAATATGATTATGACAATCAAGAGAAGTTCATTGGTTATTTAAAGGGTGAAAATAATCTTGAAGCTCTGGTTGAAAAATACAGGACCCAAGAAATTATTTATCCGTCAAATTATGTCAAGGCCAGAAATGTTGAGAATCATGATAATCCTAGGATCCGATTCCATACCCAAAGTTATGATAAGACACTCAATTGGTTGGCTTATGTGTTCTTTGCGAAGGGGATTGCTTTCTTACATTTTGGAGTAGAAACAGGTACTGATCATTTATCACACTTGTTTGAAAAGGATCCAATCGATTGGACTAAACTAGATCCTAAGCTTGTCTTATGGATCACCTCATTATCAAAGATGAAAAAAGATAAAATCTTTACTCAAGATGATCATTATAAAATCATCTCGCATAAACAAGATGTCCTTCATTTTGAATATGAGAATGAAGACGAGATTCGGGTTGGATTGTTTAATGTAGGATCAGAAACAGGTGTCCTTAAAGTTGATTTGCCTTCAGGAGTCTATACCCATTTGATTACCCGTGATGTCGTTGAGATTCGTGAAGGTGTCATTATATTAAGTCTTGAGCCCATCATCTTTTCGATCCTTAAATGATGAAAAGATTTCTAATTTTAGCTGTCATGGTTTCAATGGGTTTAAGTGCCTGCCAACAAGCCAATCCCAATGATCAACCTGGTCGACTTACGCAAAATAAAGTTACCGCAACTCAAGATTTCTTTGATTTCTTTGATGATGACATCTATCATGAGATTGTCATTGAAGTTAAGGCAACACAGTTAAATCTACTGGATCAATATATGCAGACTTCTTATGATCGATATGGCCATTACCGAATCAGTAAGTATGTTAAAGCGAACTTTGTATATCGTGAAAACGGGAAAGAGAAAATCAGGATCAATGAGATTGGACTAAGAACCCATGGGAATATTTATTCCAGATATTTGATTCAATATGATTCATCAACCATGAATACACTGCATTGGCGTTTATCTTTTGATGAACCGTTTGATCTAGAAGAAAGCACCAAAGCCTATGAGATACGTAAGAAACGCAATCTATATGGGCTAGAGAACCTTGTGTTAAAGTGGAATATGATTTCTGTTGGGACAATCTATGATACAGATCCTTATATTATTGAATCATATGGTTATCAACTCTATGAACAAGTAGGGATCCCGTCTTCCAAAGCAAGTCTTGTACATGTGATTTTCTCCATTGATGGAAATGAGATTGATCAAGGGGTCATGACCATGATTGAGCCTGTTGATGATGAATTCATTCAAAAAAGATTTTCAGAAGCAAAAGATAACGGAAATTTATACAAAGCATTGTGGCAAATGGCTCCTGCAGACCTTAATACCATTCAACCTTCTTATTTTGGGATAAAGAATGAAGAAAAGAATTATTTTCCTGCTTATGACATTAAAACCAATGAAGATAAAAATAGAGGCGAAGATTTAAAACTGTTTATTAAAACATATAAAACTAAACGTGGATCTGAGTTGTATGACTATCTGAACAAAACTGTGGAATTGGATAAATATATGCGTTTTAGTGCGATGAATTATCTCTTTGGGAATCCTGATGATTTCCGTTACAACAATAATAACTATTACTTATATTTTGATTCGTCTGCTCAACCTAAGTTGTCCTTTATACCAACTGATCTGGATAAAGGATTGGGTATCGTTGATTGGGATCCAGATGGTTCACAGTTAAAAAACATCTTGCCTTATGATAACTTCACTTCTACTGGCCAAAATAACCTTTCACCTTTAATTAAATACACATTCTTATCTACAACACCTGTCTTTAAGAATGCTTATCAAAAAGCCCTGGAAAGTCTATTGGATGAAATATTTACGTATGAAGATTTTGTGGAAGCTTATGAGAAAGCATATCAATTGTATGCTCAAGACATCTCAAAAATGGAAACACGGTCCTTAAGTAAACCAATGGGAATTCCTTTGGGGGTTGCAGAATATTATTGTATTCAAGCTTATAAAGTGATAAATTTAAAACAACCAACATCAGCTTGTAACTGATGTAAAAACTATGTACGTGGGGGAACATATGACAACCTATAATGAGTATTTGTTTATCGACTTTGAGAATGTTCAAGACGTCAATACAAAGTACATCAAAGACTCTACGAAAGTTAAGATTATTGTTGGACAAGATCAAAAAAGCATACCTTTTGATTTGGTAGCAAAAACTCAGCATTTCGGTGAATCTGTGGAGTGGATTAAAGTCGAAGGAAAAGGTAAGAATGCACTTGATTTTTTTATTGCTTTTTATCTTGGCAACACATGTGCTACTGATAAGGACAAAAAGTTTATTATCTATTCAAAGGACACGGGTTATGACCCATTAATCGAGCATCTTAAATCAAAAAAAATCGAAGCCAGAAGAATTGTAAGTTTCAAAGAATTGAGTCCCAACAATCCAATTCTTAAAGATGATGCCAAAATCAATAAAATAATTGAATGTCTAAATAAAGTTGCATCAGTAAGCCGTCCAAAAAAGAGAAGTACATTAACTGGGTTCATCAAATCTCACCTTGGTATCACTGTTGATAGTGAAGTGATCAGAGTTTTAGAGGATCTTTTTATCAATAAATATGTATTTGAAGAGAATGGAAGTATTAAATACAATCTTTCACAACCTATAAAAAAGTAGACAATCATCAAATGTTTTTTATTTGAGTTGTCTACTTTGGCTTTACAACTTCACAGATGCTCACTTTTTACAACGTAATTTCAAATATTTTGACTTCACCTTTTTTAAAGTAAATCCACAGATTAAATGCAGTATCTAGGATGACTGGATCTTGGATGACTTTCTCAGAAGAGAAGATCTGTTTGACCACAGTGACATCTTTTAAGAAACGTTGGGGAATGGTCGAACAACGGATCTGGTGTTGCTTATCATTGAAGCAATCTGTGTTGGCAACAATCAAGGTTATTTTGTCTTTACTTTCATAAGCAACCCCAGCTGCAGTATCCCAAGGGGCACCAAAGCCTAGATAATGTGCTTTCTTTAAACAAATGATGTCATCGATCAAACTTACTCTAATGTGGTTGGCCTGTTCCAAGGTTTCAATCATATCCCAACGTTTTGGGTGTAAGTAATGGAAAGCATAACGATCAAACAAAGCGAGTTTTTTATAGAAAGGATCGTTTTCAGGTAGTGCTAGGACTTCTTCAGGTGTACAATCCACCCCAGTATTCATCGGTTGTCTTTCAAAGACTTCTTGACCACTATTCAGGAAAGGGACTGTATTGGGTATAAAAAGATTGAAGACACTTAACATTTTACTTAACACTTCATTGCCTTTGCGATTCGCAAGGCGAGGGGTATCATGGGTTTCTCCACATGCAAAAACCGGGGATGCTAAATCTTTGGCCGAATAAACAAATTCATTGAATCTGCCCTGATCTATTCTGGGTTCCATCATAAAACCATTCCCAATGATCATATTGTACCCATTTTCAATCGATGCTTTAGCATTGACTGGATCTAGTTCTTCGGCAATGAAACAGAAGTTAGGATCGACAGCTCTGGCTTTTGAGATGATCATGTTGATGAGTTCAACCGGTAAAGCATGGCCCATATCGATACGTGCTCCATCGATCCCAAAGTTATTTTGATAGAAAGGAATGATGCCTGATAACATATCCCACAGTTCTGTATTGGGTTTTTGCCCAGGATTCAAAGAACTCTTAGCCACATCAAACAACACATAAGGCTCAAATTCACCTAATTCTTTTAAGAAAGGCTGTGAATTCACTGGATGATCAAGATAAAGTCTAAAATATGTAACATCACTCCATGCTGGCTGAGGATCATTGATATGATCAGAGAAAGCAGGAGCTACTGTTAGTTTAAAAACTTCTCTGACCGCATCTAAGATTTCTTGTTTAGAAGGATCAAAGGTTTTAACCATCTTGGCCCAAGCTTTGGGATCTGTATCTTTGGGATTCTTTTTAAATTTATGTAGGTGTTCTTCAACGTCAGGAGATTTGAAAAGTTCTTTAAAATATTCAACTTTAGGAGGCAAACATGCTTTAAGATCTTCTGCGACCGGTGGTTTATAATCTGCCAAATCTTCTAAACCAATCCAATAGAACCAATCGGGATGATCTAAGATCATATCTGAATTGACACTGTTGGTTCTAGGGATGATGTCGATGATGACCTTCATATCTAATAGATGAGCTGCCTCAACAAACGCTTTGAATTCATCCTCAACACTAGTATCAGGACTCATCGGATCTTTTAATCCCGCATCCAAGGCATAAAAATTTGAGACGCCATAAGGAGATCCTAGCTCACCTTTTTTGTCCTTTAGTGAATATTTCGCGATCGGTAAAAGATACAACACATCAATTCCCATGCGTTTTAAAGTTGGAAGATACGCTAAAGTCTTAATGAATGTTCCTGTATCTTTTAACCCATTGAGATTGATGTTTTCTAGTAAACCAGTACGATCATGATCAAATGAACCTGAGGATCTGATCATCATCGAATAAACATTGCTTTTTTTGATCCAATTCCCATTGGCCAGTTTCTTTTCACCTTTATGATTTAAAAAATAGGGTGATAACGGTTTATCCTCTTTGGATAAAAAGACTTCTTGAATCAGGGCCTCATAAAAAAGATACGGATTAACCAACACATGTCCATCATGGACACGGATATGTTCCATATTTGACTTGGATCCAAACCATAAATCAGGAATCGCATAGTTCATCAGTCCTGGATTAGACTGTCCTTGCTTATGCAATGACGTTGCGATTTTTCTTAGATTATTGCTCATATTTGTCTCCTAACACCATAAGTTTATCATAAAAAAGCGCTTACATACAGGGATAGGATTATTTGTATCCGATATGACAATGTACATTTTAACTGTGTATAATAATATTGTTAAGGAGAACACCATGCGCAATATCGCAGATCTACAAGAAATAGCGTTAAGGGTTCGCAGAAACATCATCAAGATGGTGACTGAAGCAAAATCAGGTCATGTCGGCGGTTCTTTCTCAGCTACAGAAATCGCCGTCAGCTTATATTTCGAAGAAATGAACATCAATAAAGATAATGTGAAAGACAAGGCCCGTGATAAATTTGTCTTATCAAAAGGACATGCCTCTCCTTTATTATTCGCAGTACTCTGTGAAAAAGGTTTCCTTGCAGAAAGTGAACTTTTGACATTTAGAAAAATCAATTCCAATCTACAGGGCCATCCTAATATGAACTATGTGGATGGGGTAGATATGTCCACTGGTTCTTTGGGTCAAGGTTTGGCCGCTGCAGTAGGCATGGCCTTATCTTATAAAATCCACAATCAAGATTTCAGAGTCTATTCTGTGGTTGGAGATGGAGAAAGCCAAGAAGGTATGATTTGGGAAGCAGCGATGGCTGCAGCCCATTATAAATTAGATAATCTATTGGTCATTTTAGATCAAAATGGATTACAGATCGATGGAGACATTACTAAAGTCATGAATCCTTTACCTTTAGATGAGAAATTCAAAGCTTTTGGTTGGCATGTCTTATATGTTGATGGACATGATCTTAACCAATTATTGGATGCTTATGCCGTTG
The DNA here is from genome assembly GCA_009773735.1 of Erysipelotrichaceae bacterium. Taxonomy (GTDB): domain Bacteria; phylum Bacillota_I; class Bacilli_A; order Erysipelotrichales; family Erysipelotrichaceae; genus UBA2212. Next base: position 9,575 of record WSYG01000007.1, on the reverse strand, counting down.
CGAGAACCATTAAAGGTCAACCAACGTGCATCATCGCCACAACCGTTAAAGGAAAAGGTGTCAGTGTTATGGAAAATCAAGCCGGATGGCATGGTGTAGCACCAACTCTGGAACAGGCTGAAGCCGCCTTGAAGGAGCTCGTTTAATATGGCAAAAATGGCAACCCGTGAAGCTTACGGCAAAGCTTTAGCAGATCTGATCGTTAAGAATGAAAATATTGTTGTTTTGGATGCAGACCTTTCTAAGTCAACCAAGACGTATGATGCGAAAGTTGTTTGTCCACAAAGACATTTTAATGTAGGAATCGCAGAATGCGATATGATGGGCATTGCGGCCGGTTTAGCAACGTGTGGTAACATTGTCTATGCATCTTCCTTTGCGATGTTTGCGACTGGACGTGCTTATGAAATCGTACGTAACTCCATTGGTTATACCCACCTCAATGTTAAGATTTGCGCAACACATGCGGGTATCACATTAGGAGAAGATGGGGCTTCTCATCAATCCATCGAAGATTTATCCTTAATGCGCGGTATTCCTGGTATGACCGTTATTCAGCCTGTTGATGATGTTGAAACAACACAAGTTATCCATGCGATCTCTGAACTCAATGGACCTTTCTATGTTCGTTTAGGACGATTTGCAGTCGATACCATCAATGCCCCTGATTATAAGTGGCAAGTTGGAAAAGGTGTTGTCTTAAGAGAAGGTAAAGACATCACCGTCTTTGCGACAGGCGTTCTTGTTCAACAAGCTTTAGTTGCTTATGATGTCTTGAAAGCTGAAGGCGTAGAAATCACGGTCGTCAATATTCATACGATCAAACCTATCGATGAAGAACTCATTGTTAGATTGGCTAAGAAATCTAAAGTCATCATCTCAGCTGAAGAACATTCCAAATACGGTGGACTAAGTTCAGCCATTGCGGAAGTCCTAGCAGCTAAGTGTCCTACCTTGATGGAAGTTGTAGCCCTCAACGATACGTTCGGAGAAAGCGGAACACCGCAACTCTTACTTGAAAAGTATGGTTTGACTTCAAAAGAAATTATTGCCGCTGTTAAAAAACACATCTAAAAAAGAGACTGCATGAAAATGCAGTCTTTGTTTGAAAGCACAGTTCATTTTTGGTAGAATAAGGACGCACTTATGGACACACGACTTCAAAAATTCTTCTTGAGTATGATCTTACTGATCAGCGCACTTACTGTTGCTTTCGTCTTTAGAGGCAAAAGCTGTACACCAGACGGATTGACCGTATGTTTTGATGCGAAGAAAAATGCCTTTAAGATCGAAGATAATGCTCAACTTAAAATATTAGTACCTAACGCTGAATATGGACAGGCTGTAGTAGCTTATTGGGATTGGTATCATCCAGAGGCTATAGGTAAAGTTACATTTGAATTGGTCACTGAAACTGCAGGTTCTCAAGATGTTTTGTTTGTTACTCAAGTTCAAGCAGGTCGTTTATATGACCAGCTTTATCCTTTAAGTCCAGTTCTAACAAAGAATGTTGATTTGAATAAAGTCACAGCGCTTAATCTAGATCATCTGACGTATATTCCTCTAACCGCAGAAGGTTTTTCCTTCTTGATCAATAAGACAAGACTTGAACTCTTAAGTTTATCCCTTGAGGATAAAAACAAAGATGGTTTGATTGATACCGTGGATACCTTTGAAAAAATCATAGAATTAAAAGCCTTATGGGATTCTCTACAAGTAGAGGTCTTACCGATTGCCTTAAATGAACCGTACTCTTTTTATCCTTATTTGACCGCAGGAAATTTTAAAATCTTTGAAGATTATGATGCCTTGATCCCTGGGTTTGATACCCCTGAGTTTAAACAGAGTTTACAACTGATCCAAGATTTATCGAAAATCAGTTGGAATCAAAGCGAAACCAATGCTTCAGAGACTTATACATGGAAACTTGATGAAGTCTTGGTTCAAGATAATTTTATGTTTACGGTAATTGGATCGTGGATGGGACTAAATGAACGTGATGCAGCTGTTCAAAGTGAGTGGATCGCTTCTAAATTTCCAACCTATCAAGGAAATGAATTATCACCACTGGTCAAAACAAGTGGTTTAGCCATCAACATCAATACGCTTTATCCCAGTGCTGCTCATGAATTGATCCGTATCTTGAAATCCATCAAAGGCTTACAGCTTCTCATTGACTATACCGATAAGATTCCTTTGGTCAATGAAGAGACTTTCCCATATCTAACCTTTAATGACCCTCATCGATCGGAATTAGCTTTTGCTTATCAGTACTCTGTTGGTGAACCCATTATTGCCTTTGCGGGAAATCCTGAGAATCTAGCGATTGAGTTATATTATAATATGGATCTTATGAAGATCATGCGCGATCTATGGGATCAAAAGATCACCATCGATGAAGCCCAAAGTTTAGTCGTAGCGGAAGCAACGCGTGTCATAGAAATTTTAAATAAGAGTGAGGATGTTGTTGATGAGTAAAAATGAAAAATTGTTGTTGATGACAAGTGCTTTGTATTTCATGTCAGGGACCATGAGTGGTGTGTTTGTAAATGTTTATCTCTATGCCTTTACAGGTTCATTGGTTGAAATGACAATCTATGCGATGGTTCGTTTCGGCTTTTTCCCTTTGGGATATTTAATCGGTGGTTACTTAGGTAAACGGACTCGTTTGGCGACCTCATTGACCATTGGATTGGTTTTTATCATATCGACTTTAGCGTTCTTACTTTTGTTTAACCGTTTGTTTTCTACATATTATTATCTCATTCATCTGATTGGGATGGCTTTTGGGATTGGGGAAGGCATGTATTGGTTCTCGGTCAACAACTTAAGTTTGGCTGTATCTGAAAAGAAAACCAGGGCTCAGTTTATTACCACCATGGGTATTACCAATTCGATCTCCATCGTATTGGCACCTTCTATCGCAGCTCTTATCGTTAGTTTCTCTAAAACAGACACTCAAGGTTACTTATTGATTTTCCAATTGGTCATCTTACTTCATACCGTTACAGCTTATATTTCTTCAAAGATCAACGTTTCCGCAAGTAAAGATAAATATACCCTTAGAGATAAGTTTGACTTGACCAAAGATGCGCAATGGCGCTATATGATGATTTCACACTTCTTGTTTGGGATACGTGATTCCATCACATTGGTTGTTATGGGTTTGATTCTGTATTCTGCACTTGGTTCCCAAGGATCTTTGTATTCAACGTTACTTATTCTATTCTCGATCTTAGGAATCATTGGTTCAACGATCGTACGTAAGGTACAAAGACGTGATAATCGTTTGGCATTATATACGTATGGGGCATATGCTTTGTTTACCGCAGCGATGATTTTAGTGCTTATGCCTAATATTTATGGGGCTTTGATTTATGGGATCCTTAACTCATTATCAGCACCTTTCTTTATCAATCCTTTTTCCATCATTGTGATGAATGCGATGCAAGATTATACTGAAAAGGGAAGTGTGTATGGACATATGATCGTTAAAGAAGTCTTACTGAATGCTGGAAGATTACTGGGAATGGGTTTTATCTTATTGGCTTATGTTCTCTTACCTGAAAACATCTATTTGATATGTGCTGTCTTTGCTTCATCTATTTTCGCTCCAATCTTAGTCATCTATGCAGGTCGCTATCATCATCAACGAGATCAAATAAGACAGGTGTAATATGAACTGGAATGATGTCATAAAAGCTCAATTTGAAACGCCTTATTTTAAATCCTTATCGGTTTTTCTTAAGCAAGCCTATGAAACATCAACTGTTTATCCTCCTAAAGAACAAATCTTCAACGCTTTCTCATATGCGGATTATAATGAACTTAAGGTGATCTTGATCGGACAGGATCCTTATCATCAAGCTCATCAAGCCCACGGCCTTTGTTTCTCAGTCAATCCTGGAATTGATCATCCCCCTAGCCTACAAAACATCTTTAAAGAACTATCGGATGATGTGGGGTGTGCTATTCCTCAATCTGGTTGTTTGATCCCTTGGGCTAAACAAGGTGTCTTACTCTTGAATGCCATTCTAACGGTAGAATCCAACAAACCTTTGTCTCATCAAAATCAAGGTTGGGAAACATTTACTGATCATATCCTGAAGTGTTGTAATGAACATACAGAGCCTTGTGTCTTCATCTTATGGGGAAAGAATGCCCAAGCCAAAGCATCTCTTATCACAGATCCTAAACACTTGATTCTAATGGCACCTCATCCTTCTCCTTTATCTGTATATCGAGGCTATTTCGGATCACAACCCTTCTCAAAAGCAAATGCCTTTTTAAAGAAAAACGGCAGGAAAGAAATCGAGTGGTGCTTATGACTTTTAAAAAAGTTGGAGAATTTATTGCATATAGTGAAGCTCGTATAACCAAAGGTAGTTTTGGCTTTGAGCATTTTAAGGCTGCCATGAATGAATTAGGCAATCCACAAAATGACATTAAGTGTGTACATATCGCGGGAACCAACGGGAAAGGTTCAACCACCAATTATCTTAGAAGTATTTTACAAGGTGCTGGTTATAAAGTTGGGACATTTACTTCCCCACATTTGATCGTTCATAATGATCGGATTCGAATCAACGATGTCTATATTTCAGATGAACAGTTATTGGAATATGGGAATCGTTTTTATGACTTCATTGAGTTTCATAATCTTTCGATGTTTGAGATCGATATGTTGTTTGCTTCAACTTACTTCAAAGAACAAAACGTTGATTTTGCTTTGTATGAAGTTGGATTAGGTGGCAGATTGGATGCGACCAACATCGTCACGCCTTTATTATCGATCATTACCACGATTGGTTTTGACCATATGGAACTATTGGGCAATACTTTAAAATTGATTGCCGGTGAAAAAGCAGGGATCATTAAACCGCATGTCCCATTATTAACAGCGGAACCTAAAAAGAGTTGTTTGTCGGTTTTTGAGACAATATGTACAGATAAACAAGCACCAATCATGAAGTTATCCAAGATTACCAAATTATCTTCATCAACAGGTCTGAGTTATCGTTATCACAACTTTGTGATCCATCTTAACACCATGGCTTTATATCAAATTAAAAACTCTGCGACAGCCTTAGAAGCTGCTCTGTATTTAAGAGAATTAGGATATGTGATATCCGATGAAGCCATCGTTGAAGGTTTAACCAACGCACAATGGAAAGGCCGATTTGAACAAGTCAGCGATGATCCGTTGATCATCCTAGATGGTGCACATAACTCTCATGGGATTGCAGCATTAAAAGAAAGTGTCAAACATTTACCTAAACCTATCTTTGTGGTTTTTAGCGCCCTTAAAGATAAGGAAACCGATAAGATGATCAGCCAAATGTTGGATGTGACATCGCACTTGATCGTCACTGAATTTGATTTCTATCGCGCATCAACTGTCGATCTCTTAGCAAAAGATTTCCCTGTCGATAAAATCAAGGACCCAAAGAAAGCCATTCAAGACGGTATTAAAAGATCTAAAGGTGGTACCTTACTAATCACAGGCTCACTCTATTTCATATCAGAAGTCAGACAGAAAATATTACCTCAACTACTGGGAGAAACACTATGAAACCGATCAATCTTCAATATATTCTGATGATATCAGCAGCACTTATCGCTTTAGTTATGATTACGCACTATACCGTCAAAGCACGCTTTGAACTTAAGACGATGGTCATGATCAGCTTTATGAGTCTTCTATCCTTGGTTTTGGCTGTTTTCTTATCAATGACCATCCCACTTTTTGGTTTCCCATCGTTGCGTTTTGGATTTTCACAATTACCCATTATGTTGGCTGGGGCACTATTTGGACCTTGGTGGGGTTTGATTGCAGGTGTTCTTGAAGATTTATTGGAATTGGCCAGTGGTTTTATAACAACCCCTTATATTGGTTTTACTTTAAACAAGGCATTGTTAGGATTGATTCCAGGATTGGTTTTCCTCTTAGCGAAAAAGAACCCACAGAAATTAAAGTTCTATATAGGCGGTTTGGTAATTTTACTATATGGGGCAAGTATTTCATTTATCCTAAGCACCAACAGTGTCAGTGCATCGAAGATTACCTACATCCTAGATTGGAAAGTTAAACTCGTTTTGATTGGTTTGACACTGATGATTCTTCCACTAACTTATCTTGTTTATCGATCACTCAAACAAAAAGACCTCCAAAAAACAACCTTCCAGGCATGGTTATTATCAGTCATCTTGATCGAAATCGTCATTAACGTTATTTTAACGCCCATTTGGTTAAAGAATATGTACGGTATCCCCATTGAGATTCAAGTGGTTATTCGAAGCATCAAGGCAAGTTTCTTTGTGGTCTTAAATACCTTCATGGCTTACTTTATTTATCGAAACCTACAACGCATCAAAAAGTAAGAGATCACGGATCTCTTTTTTGTTTTAATCGTTTCTGGGGTACTGGTTTTTAAGTGACCTATCCAGTATGATAAGTGGTATAGACATGTTGCTTAGGTCATAGTCAAGACCATAGGGAGGGTCATTAAAATGAAGATTGCCTATAAATCATCTCAGATCGTTTTAGAAAACGTTGTGTTTAGTGGCTATATGATCGTAGAAGATGGCATCATCAAAGATTTTGTTCGTGATAACCCCGATAGTAAGGTTGTTGATTGTGGAATGGATCGTATCATACCTGGTATTTTTGACACACACAATCATGGTACTTTAGGCTATAGTTTGATGGCCAGTAAAGATCCCAGTAAAAACAATTTTAATATATTGGGTTATTTAAAAGGTTTAGCCAGTCAAGGTGTTACTTCGATCTTACCAACTGCCGACATCAGTCTTTTTAGTGATATCGCTGATTTATCAAAAACGCATGCTGGTCAACAGATCCGCGGCATTCACTCTGAAGGACCATGGCTTAATCGTGTCGGAGAAAAAGGGATTAAGACAGGCTATCCTGAAGTGAGTTTAGATCATGCGAAAAAAATGGTTAAACTTGCGAAAGGTCAATTGCGACTAGTCGCATTAGCCCCCGAAATCCCAGGGATCGATCAAATCCGAGACTATTTTTTGTCCCAAGGAATTACGATTGCGTATGCCCATAGTGATCATAACTTCAAAGAAGCCACTCAAGCTTTTGATTCTGGAATCAGTGTTTCAACGCATACCGGGAATGTTATGACAGGTCTACATCATCGAGATATCGGTGGTTTAGGTGCTGCTTTATCTCATCCTAATGTTGAATGTGAAGTCATATGTGATGGTAAACACATTAGTTTAGAAATGATCCGTTTGTATTTCCAAATGAAAGCACCTCAACGTTTTATGATGATCTCTGATTGTTCAGCCCTATCTGGTGCTCCATTAGGACGTTACAGACTCTTCAAAGACATGAATGTAACTATTACACCAGATGGTTTCTGTTTAAGCGATACAGGTCGTTTAATGGGCTCTACGATGCCTGTGATCTATGGGATAGGAAATCTGGTTGAAGTTTTGAAGGTGCCCATCACCACAGTCTGTCAAATGGCCAGTTTAAATCCAAGTCGTAAATATGGGATCGCTGATCATAAAGGATCTTTAAGCAGAGAAAAAGATGCGGATTTCATCATCATTAGTGATGACTATAAGGTTAAGCTTACCTACCTAAAAGGTGAAGTGATTTATGATGCGTCACTTAAAGAAAACCTTTTTAATCCTAACTTCTTCGTAGAAGCCAATCCTAACGATTAACGTAAGAAGAGACCTTATCAAATGATGAGGTCTCTTTTATTTCATAAGGTTATCGATACATTCTGAGATGTCATGAACTAAATGCTTGGCTACTTTTATAAGTTCTTCATGACCACCGATGATTCCATAGCCATCGAAGTCTCTGACCATCTCGATATCGTTGAGATCATCTCCAATGACACTGATGTGTGCTCGGGGATAGATTTCTTGAAAGGCACTGATCGCAGTTGATTTGGATATACCTAATGGGCTTATCGATCGTACCACGGTTTTGATGAAGTCCAAATCGAGGTTCAAAAGTTGCTTCGATTCGATTGCTTAAATCGATGGTTAATTTTAGATTATTTTTACGAGTTAAGAAGGCGGTGATTTTTTGCGATTTCAGCATTTCTTCTTTCATTGAGACCATGGGTTGGATGATTGCGCTGACACTAGGTTGTTTGATAAAACCAGGATTGACTTGTGCAAAGTAAGATTTATCTCCAGTTACCCCAAACAATGCGGCATCTTCTTTTTCTAACCACGCGATCAAATCCATCGCCAGTTGAAAATCAATGGTGATATGATAGAGTGAATTTCCTGAGGCATCATAAATGATCGAACCATTATTACAAATCAGAAAATCAACAACTAACTTATAATGATTCAATTCATTGGTAATCATATTGTAAGCTCTACTTGTTATGATCCCAAACAGATGACCTGCTTGGCGAAATTTTGCGACAGATTCCAAATCACGCGGATCGATTACGCCATTTCTACGTAAAGTACCATCATAATCGGATGCTAAGATTTGAAAATATTTTGAATGTTCACGTGTGTATGATGCCTTATTAGACATTTTTTTACAGGATAGATTTTGGGTATCATCCAATCATCCATCAGTTTTATCCATCAAAGACAGGTGTATAATAAAATAAAGGTGAACCTATGAGCCCAAAGAGAAAAGAACTGAATATCCAAGAAATCACACATCTATTTGAAGAGAATCAACGTATCTTTGATGTATCAATGGACATCGTCTCCCAATTGGCTGAAACCAGAGATGAAGGCTCAGCCCATCATATCACCAGAATTAAAGCATACATGGAAAGATTGGCGAGAAGGTTGGCCATGGATCCTAAATATGCAACTTTGATCGATGAAGCGTATATTGACCTTATCGTTAAAGCTTGTCCTTTTCACGACATCGGTAAAGTCAACATATCAAATAAGATCTTGTTGAAACCAGGTCTATTAACAGAAGCAGAATATGAAATCATGAAAGAACATTCAATGATAGGGGTCAACAGCATCCTTGGTGCCCTTAAGCGTTTTGAGATCAGTGATCCGTCACACATGACTTTACAGTCAACAGAACATTCAAAGGTACAAGAATTCTTTAAAGAAACCCTATACATTGTCAGATCTCATCATGAACATTATGATGGCAGTGGTTATCCACAAGGTCTAAAAGGCGATGAGATTCCTTTATCTGCCAGAATCATGGCTTTGATCGATGTCTTTGATGCGTTAACACATCATCGTATCTATAAACCAGCGTGGACGATCGAAAAAGCAGTTGAATACATTGAGATGCAATCAGGATATCAGTTTGATCCTGACTGTGTTGCAGCCTTAATGGCTGAATTAGATGAAGTTAGGGCTATTTATCAGCGTTATGGTGATGAATAAGGTCTTATGAACAGTTGAACGCATAATAATCATATCTTTATGAGACAAGCAATTTAATCAGTGTATTGCCTATTAATGCCACATTTGTGATCTAAGAACGGTACTGTCAAATATCTTGTGTAAACTGGGTTAGCTTTCTTCGTGTTCTTCGGTTTCGAATAGTAGACTTAATTCATTCTCTGCTTTCGTGAATCCTT
>WSYG01000073.1 GCA_009773735.1 Erysipelotrichaceae bacterium | reverse complement strand
AATACTCTGATCGTTTAAATCGAGTATAGGATCATTGTGGTTAACTACGAACCGTCACTTAACCAAAAGGAGCACAAATGAGAGGCTATTTATTGATTAGTCATGGAGCATTTGCGGATGCTTTGAAAGAATCACTACAAATGATTACTGGTGAAAGAGAAGACTTGTTTTCTGTAGGCTTGGCTCATGATGATGGCCCAGAAAGTTTCTCAGCCAAATTAGACACACAATTGGGTAAAATGAAAGCGTATGATGAAATATTCGTCTTTACTGATTTATTGGGTGGATCTCCAGGCAATGCGGCAGTTACCAAGTTTATTGCGAATGATAAAGTCAACGTAATATCAGGTATGAATTTCCCAATGCTCTTAAGTACAGTTCTTACAGAGGGTTGTACGATCGAAGAAATTGCATCCTATGGAAGAGATGGAATCCATGATGTCAAAGCCTACATTAAAGCAAACATGAGTGATGATGATGAATAAGAAGGGATAACCCTTCTTTTTTATTGATTCATGAGTATTTCTTAGTGATAATCAGACTATGAATAAATGCTTAAGCCTTAACACAGGTGATTGATTGACTTTACGCTATAATGAAGCCAAACATCATCCTCAAAGGAGCATTGCTATGAAAGATAAAACCAAAACAGAAACAAGTGTCATAAGGAAGGCCTTTATTGATCCACCAAAGAAAATGAATCTCTTGATCAAACTTGGTTCTGCCATAACCCATAAAGTAACTGGGAAAGATCTGTTGGTTCCAAAATTACTAGCTTGGGTACCTCAAGTCGCAATCAGTTCAGGCGTCTTGGAGTCACTGATAGCCCATGGAAAAAAAGACTTGAATCCACGGCTTTTAAAACTGATCAGGATTCAGACTTCCTTGTCCGTTGCTTGCCCCTTCTGTATCGATATGAACACTTTTGGTTACCAAAAAGATGGGATAACAGATGAAGAGATTAATGGTCTGATTGGTAGAAAAGAAGTGGAAGACATAAATACATTTTCAGATAAAGAAAAGATCGTACTAGCTTATGTCAAGCACCTTTGTGCAAGTCCAATCGTTATGCCAAAAGAAGTTTCAGATCAGATCATTCAATCTTTTAGTCCAAGAGAAATTGTGATTGTCGCAAGTACAGTTGCCCAAGTCAATTATTGGGCACGATTGATTCAAGGTCTTGGTGTTCCACCAGAAGGCTTTATGGATCACTGTGAATTGTAGAAACTGCTGCTATTGATGAAAACTAGAATACTTTTGAGTTGTAAAACGATAAAAGGCTTAAAAAATAAGCCTTTTTTATGCAATAAAAACTGTAAATCATTTCACTTAGCTTATGCTTTAGAATTGGTTTTAGTTATCCTCAAGACATCACATCAAATTCAAGACTTAATTGTGTTTGTTATTTTGATTCTTCTTATCTCACCTGAGTAGACAAGAACAGAGGCAAAGCCATATGCGAGATTTGATCCTGAAGCTCTTCAATATCGTCGATGTGACGATCTTCATCATTCAATATTTCTTCAAGGATCTCACGGGTAGCGAAGTCGTTTTTGTCGCCTGCCAACTTGATTGCTGCGTTGTAGTCAGCGATGGCGGTTTCTTCTGCCTGATGGTCAAATTCCAGTTGCTTAGAGGCATCACTGCCGATATGGATGGCGATAAGCTTGCTGACAATTGGGATTCCCTCTAGAAACAAGATTCTTCCGATAAGTTTCTCAGCATGCTTCATCTCTTCAATGGCACGTTTTTCAAAGTGCTTGTGTAACTTTTCATAGCCCCAGTTTGCATTCATTTCAGAGTGAACCATGTACTGATTGACTACACTAAGCTCGTGGGCGAGAAGCTCATTTAGAACAACGATCAATTCTTTATTACCATGCATTTTACTACCTCTTTCTATTTCATATCTGCCGATGTGCAGATAAGTTTTACTTTGCTATCTAGTACAAATTCTAGATCTTTGATTGGTGTTCCAAAAAAAGTAATTTTATAAACTTCTATTGTCGATAGATTACTGGTTATATAGCAGAGAAAATATTGTTGGACTGCTCATTAAGCAAATGTTCTACCTGTATCTTCATGATGGTTGGTTCGATTTATATGATGAGAATTTAGAGAGTACTTCCATATATTTTAGTTAACTTTAACTCGATATGATAAGATTGACCTTCTTTCCTTTACGTACTCAATTGGGCTTATCTAATCCATGATGAGTGGATATGCTTCCTATTTTAAAAGTTTTGTATATGTTTAAGAGATCACCTTCTATTTCTTACATTGTATCATAGGATATACGTCTGAATCGTTCTTTTTAAAGGTGTAGAAGTGACGTACAAATCACCATTACTCGCTATTAGCACACTTTAATAATCGTTATGCGTGACATATACCTCCCAGGGGTATATAGTTATCTCAAACCCTAGGGTTTGATCCTTAGATGGATGAAAGGAAAATTATGAAAAGAATGATAATTATAGTGATTGCTTTATCTTTTTTTACAGCATGTTCTGTTGATGAATTAAAAGAAACTGCCAAGAAATCATTCACTGAAGTGGTCTCCGCATCTTCAGTGATTACGATGGTTGAAGATGGTGTCGCACATATTAAGATTACTGCAGATGCCCACATAGACTTTGCGTTGGATACCAATTCCCAGAAGGATGTCTATATGGCCTTTAAGATTCAACCTTTCTTAGATGCTGGACTAGATGTGAGTTTGTTACCGGTTGATGTTGTTGTTAACGGCGACATGCTTGTCTTCAGTTTCAACATAAAAGATACTAAAGTCGGTACAAATGCGGTATCGCAGCTTTCCAATGTTTTAGATGCCAACCGAGGTTTATTGACTTACCACAAAGAATTGGATCACTATGGCCTTAAACTAGGAGTCCACAAATTTGAATGGGCCAAAACCATGGCTACCAATAACAAAGATGCTGTCTTTATTCTAGATGGTGATACATTAGTAAGTTGGGGCATCGACTTGGATTTGGTTAGTGGTTGGAGTTCCGCCGAAATTGACGGAGACAGCTTACTGCTTCTTCCGATCTCTCTCGATTAAACACTTAATACTATTCCTTGTAAACTGTACCTTTGCAAAGAACACAGAAAGAAAAGCGCTTAAAGACTGACAGAAATGTCAGTCTTTTATATATTTTTAGCTAAATAGTGAAATATCCTTATTTGTAGCGTCGCAATACCATTCATAAGAGCGAAACCAAATCGCATTTCTGTTTGATTTTTTAATAAAAACTAATTGTAATATGAAGTCGTCCACTTTTAAAATAAAAGAATCTGAGTGGAATTAAGTCAATTGAATTTGATTGAAGTGCGTTAAGATGGCTTATGTAGGCGTTTGATACTGTAGAATCTTGCGAGGCAGATGATTCATCCAATGGGTAATCTGTTTGATTTGATCGTTTGAGTAATCTTTTAGAGACTTGCCTTTAAGGATAAAGCGTCTGAGGATTCCATTGTGTTTCTCATTGGTTTCTCTTTCCCAGGAAGTGTTTAAGATAAACCAGCGAATTTAGAACCATAGTTGGCTGTGATGGATTTGAATAACTTAGGGAAGTGTGGATTACCAATAGATAAGCGTTCGATCGTTTCCTTGACCGCTGCTTCATTTTTACCGGTTATCTTAATGATAATCTGGTACCGGGTTTGTCGCTCTGTCAGTGTCAATACCACGGGTTCGCCTTTGTTTTTCTTCCCAACGACAGTATCGATCTCCCAGTGACCAAAGGTTAATCGATCATTGATCTCCTGTGGACGTTCATCAATGGACTGTCCTAAGATACGTTTACGTTCACGATCACGCTTTGGCTTCGTATTTCGTTGGAGTTTAAGTCATAGGTCCATATTGTTTAAACTCATTAAGCCTTCATCGACATATCGATACAGTGTTTTTGCACAGACTCGTTCATGAGGCTCATAGGTGCCCAGTTCAATCGCTCGGTCAACGATAATGTCTGGTAACCACTTATCCACTTGGATCTTGTGTTTCGCAACTCAATGAACCTCGGATTCTGTGCATGATGCTTTTTATTTTATCTGGTTGGACGACTTCATATTACAATTAGTAATAGGTAATTATCCCTTTTTACACATCTTTTTTAATAAAGTATCCAGCAAAACTATCCCCATTTTGAGGACGTTGACTTTCGAACCAGTCACAAACACTAGCCCCGACGTCCGACATCGTCTTTCGCGTACCTATATTGATTCCAGAAGTCCCTTTTTGATATGCTAATAAGGGTACATATTCTCGCGTATGATGGTTGTGACCTATTTCTGGATCATTCCCATGATCTGCCATCACTATCAATAAATCTTGATCATCTAAAAGTTCAATAATCTCAGATAAATTTCGATCGGCGATTTCCAATATTTCCTTGTACCATTTTGAATTCATACTATG
>WSYG01000006.1 GCA_009773735.1 Erysipelotrichaceae bacterium | reverse complement strand
AAACTTCAATATTTCTCTCTCAAACAGCGATTTCGCTGTTTTTTTATACCCAAAAGAAAAGCACCTCTTATAAAAGGTGCAATTGTCATCAGTCTGAAGAAGCTCATTGAGCTTCTTTTGTTTGGGGGAATACATATTTGGCAAAATCAACATATTCCTTAGCATTTAATGTATCTTCAGCACCTGAATCAAATCTATGATCTGTTTCCAGTTCAGTTTGATCAATTAAGAAATAAAACCACACTTCACTGGCCTCATAATATTCATCTTCCCATGTAGCATCAACATAACTCCACTCCCCATCAACAAATACCATATTCCAAGCATGATCATCAATTTGTGACGCAATTAAGATCGAAGGAACATCTAAATCTTTAAGTATCCCCATGTAAGCTTGAGCATATCCATTACATACAGCCTGACCTTCACCAAATACACCATAAGCACTATACGCTGCATCTGTGCGTGTTTCATCATCTACGGCAGCATCATCATACTCAACTTCTTTTAGCATGTCTACCAAGCTGTATTCGGCTTTATCATGATCGGAAAATGAACTTGATTTATAGGGATACGTCCATTCATCGATCGTATTTTCAACTTCATGTAATGTAGAAAATTCATAAGTAAAGGTATACTTATAGAAAGTCTCGGTTGGTTTAGAAACAGGTAACTCTACTATGTCTTCTAAGATGGTCACTTCATTGACCAATAGTGAATATAAATAAGGCCAAACCTTATCATAGTTGAGTTCTCGATCTTCCACATAATAAAAATCTTGGGCCAACTGCTCGATATGGATCGCCATCAAAAGCGCCAACTCCTTTTCACTATGTACGATATAGACTTCCATGTCGATGAATTCTGATTCATCAGACAAATCAAAAATATAGCCTATCCCATAGTATGGATGACTATTGATCTCATATCGACCTTCAGGCAGTTTACCCGCATTGGTGTTGGTATAAGGATCCTTATCGATGACGATTTGTTTTATGCATCCACTTAATACCATCAACAGCACACAACTTAAAGTGATCATTCTCTTCATAAAGACCTCTTCATTCACCTCTTACACTTAGAACCATCATTTTAAATGATGCTGTTTAATAGTGTTTGAACTTCTTTTAGGATTTCCTCATCAACGACATAATGTATCGTTTTTGTTTTTGGATTGATTTCTAAACGTTTACATGTCATATGGATTTGATGGATCTTAGTGGTTTGTATGACTTTTAAGACCAAGTCTTTACGAACCCCACCTCCAGGTAACAATTCAATCTCATGCCCATATTTTTCTTGTAGATCCGCAAGAATTTCTAGATGTTCTTCGATCTTGCCTAGACCTCCACCCAATAAGACACGATCTACCTTACAACGAATCAAAGCCTCAAGCGTTTCTTCGATGTCATCAGTTTCATCGATGGCTTTATGAAATACCGTGGTTTTACCTTGAGCGATACCTACCATGGTTTTAACACGATCTTCATCGATCTTACCTTGTTTTGTCAAGAAACCAAAAACGATCCCATCAGCGCCTTCTTGAAGTAATATTCGGGCATCATCTTTCATCGCTTCAAAATCCAATTCACTATAATGATACATCCCATTATGGGGTCTGATCATCACCATAATTGGCAAGGAAACCAAAGCTCTGAGCTTTTTAAACACGCCTAAAGATGGGGTTAAACCACCTAGTTCTAGTCCCCCATTGAATTCAATACGATCTGCTTTCATTTTTTGTGCAACCAAAGCATCTTCGATACTTCCGCAACATACTTCAAGTTTATATTTCATGGTTATCGGTTTTAAAGGCCATGGCGGCTTGAACAGCCATTTGCCAACGTTGTAACTTAGCCACTCTAACCTCCTCTTTCATTGTTGGTTTAAAGGCAAATGAGGCTTTCCAGACCTTTGATAGATCTGAGGTATCTTTATAGATCCCAATGGCTAAACCAGCCAACATCGCTGCCCCTAAAGCCGTGGTTTCTGATATCATAGGTCGAACAACATCTGTATTTAAGATGTCCGCTTGAAACTGCATCAAGAAGTCATTCCGTGAAGCTCCTCCATCAACTTTCAGTTTCTTGATGGTTTGATGAGCATCCTTTCCCATGGCCGTAATGACATCACTGCATTGATAGGCAATGGACTCTACGGTCGCTCTTACGATATGTTGATCCGTCGTTCCACGCGTCAAACCAAACATCGCCCCTTGAACATTAGAGTTCCAATAAGGGGCTCCTAATCCTACAAAAGCAGGTACGATAATGACCCCATGACTTTCTTTGACTTCATTACAAATCTGACAAGAATCCTCAGAATGTCGAATCAAACCCAAACCATCTCTAAGCCACTGAATGGCAGAACCTGCAATAAACACACTGCCTTCTAATGCATAAACCGTCTTACCCTTAAAACGCCAAGCCACGGTACTCAATAGTCCGTGTTTTGACTGTATCTTTTCACTCCCAGTATTCATCAGTAAGAAACAACCTGTCCCATAGGTGTTTTTAACATCCCCAGGATTTAAGCAGAGTTGACCAAATAAAGCAGCTTGTTGATCGCCAACCAAAGCAGCGATTGGAATTGATGCCCCAAAGTAAGATGGATCAACTTCTCCGATCAAAGTACTGGTATCCACGATTTCAGGCAACATGTTCATCGGAATATTCCAAGCTCGACAAAGTTCTTCATCCCATTCACAGGTCGCAATATTCATCAGTAAAGTTCGAGACGCATTTGAAACATCCGTTTTAAATGTCTTACCTTTGGTTAATTTATAGGTCAACCAAGTATCCACTGTCCCAAAACACAATTCGCCCGCTTCAGCTCTTTGTTGACCATTTTCAACATGATCAAGGATAAATCGGATCTTGGATGCTGAAAAGTAAGGATCTAAAACCAAACCTGTCTTGCGTTTAAATAAAGGCTCAAAACCTTTCTTACGTTTGATTTCACATAAGTCGGCTGTTTGTCTAGATTGCCAAACCAAGGCAAAATAAACAGGATTACCGGTGTTTTTATCCCATACGATGGTTGTTTCTCGCTGATTGGTGATGGCAATGGCTTTGATGTCTTTACCACTTAGTCGTGCTTTTGCTAGGCTCTCAGAGACCACAGAAACCACTGAGGCAAAGATCTCATCCGCATTTTGCTCGACCCAAGATGGTTGAGGATAATAGCTTGGGAATTCTTTTTGACCTAAGGAAACAATGTTGAGTTGCTTATCGAAAATGATGGCTCGTGAACTGCTTGTTCCTTGATCGATGGCTAAAATATAGGAGGTCATATAAGCCCTTTCTTATGGTGGACCAAAGCATCGATAGTAAGTATCATGGCTTTGGTTTTGCCATTATCCGTTAACGGATTATATTCAACGATGTCCATACTGGCCACCGATTCAAAGGTTATTGCGTTTAAGATGGACAATATTTCTTCTTGTGTAAATCCATTCTTACAGGGTGTATTGACACCAGGGGCATCACTAGGATCGACACTGTCACAATCAAATGAAATATGAATCTTAGGATATTTATCCATAAATTGCTTAACTTCTTGAATCATCCATTCTAACCCTAAAGTTCTAATCTCATCCATCATGATCGAACGGACTCCCCATTCTTTCATTTGGATTGCTTCTTGTTGATCGAGTAAATGAGTTCCAATTTGTAAGATATGGTTAGACTTTAAAACCACATCGTTGATTTCAGTCAAACGACGATGACCATGGCCTTGTAAAGTAGCCAAAGGCATCCCATGTATCCTTCTACTGATGGAACTAAGTTCTGTATTACAGTCACCATGCGCATCGATCCATAACACGCCTGTCTCTTTCGTTAAAGATCCAGACACACTGCCAATGGCCAACGCATGATCTCCACCAAAAACCAATGGAAAATGACCCTCACTTATAATTCTTTTAATGGTTGATTTAATGATTTGACAAAAGTCACTCACAGCACTTAAGTAAAGTGGATCTTCGTCTTTTTGTAAACTGGGATCAATAGATAGGATCTCATCGAACACCAACATATCCTGTAAGGATTTGATCGATAAATCAGCTCCAAGAATCCCACAGCCTTCAATAAACTCAATACCAATTCGTTTTATCATGTCTTCATTATAAGCGAAGAAACGATAAAAAGAAAAAGAACGGCTTGCCGTTCTTATAGTTTTCCTTGATACTCCATAGCCTCAAACTTATTTGCTTCTACGATAACCAACAATTGATCCTCTGATTTCACGATGTAATCACCATTAATACTGAAATTAAGTTTAGCATGATCACCATTACGTACACCCAAAATATTCAATCCGAATTTATTTCTAACATCTAGATTCTTAAGTGCTGAGCCAACCCAGTCCTTAGGTGCAGCCAATTCCATGATTGAATAATCATCATCGATATCGATCATATCAACGACATTGCGACTCAATAAGGTTTTGGCGACACGTTCTCCCATTTCTTTTTCAGGACGAATAACTTTATCTGCCCCTATTTTCAAAAGGATCTGCATATAGATCTTATTTTTCGCTTTGGCTACAATATAAGGAACCCCCAACTCTTTTAGATGAAGGACCGCCATGATTGAAGATTCCAAACGGCTTCCTGCAGCGATGACCGCAACATCCACATCTTGGACTCCTAATTCGCGCAATTGTTCAATGTCGGTGAAATCAGCCTGAACAGCTTGGGTCGCAAATTCAGACACCCGTTCAACACAGGACATGTCCGTATCTATCCCAATGACTTCACAATGATACTCGCTTAAGGTCTTGGCAATTGTTGATCCAAAGATCCCTAAACCTAAGATCGCATACGTTTTCTGTTTCATAAGAGCTCCTTTTAGCCAATCAGTATGTTGGCAGACGGAAACGTCATTCCATTTGTTTTAATATGTTTTGTATGATTACCAATGCTTAATAATAAGGTCAAAGGACCAATACGTCCTAAATACATCAAGGCAATGATAACGATCTTACCAAAGTCACTTAATGAAGCTGTGATTCCCATCGATAAGCCAACTGTCGCAATGGCTGAAGTGGCTTCAAATACAATGGCTAGAGCATCAAAGGGTTCAGTTAAGCTCAAGAGTAAAATACCAATAAACAAAGTAGAAAGCAAGATAAAGAAGATAATGAATGCCTTTCTAAAGAGTTCACGTTCTATGGTTCTCCCAAAGACAATGATGTTTTTTTGACTTCTTAGTTCCGCAAAGATCATTAAGATCAGTATCGCAAAGGTTGTGGTCTTGATCCCACCGGCTGTACCGCCTGGAGATCCCCCAATAAACATATACACGATCATGATCATTTGTGTCGCTGGACGCAATAATCCTATGTTCAAGGTCGCAAAACCTGCAGTTCTTAACGTAACAGATTGAAATAAACTGGACATCAGTTTGCTTCCAAAATCAAGGGGAGCCAAACTATCTGGATTGGTAAATTCTATACCAAAGATCAGCAACATTCCAGAGGCAATCAGGATCACCGTCATAAAGACAGCTAGTTTTGTATGGACCCTTAAATGATGAATGATGTTTCGAGCATCAAGTTTTTTTCTCAGAATAGATTTTGACGCTTGTGACAAATCAAACCAAACCCCAAAACCAAGACCACCCATGACGATGAGGGCCGAAACCGTCAAACTCATCACAGGATTACTGACATATTGAATCATGCTGGTTGAACCAAAAACATCTATTCCAGCATTACAGAAAGCACTAACTGCTGTAAACAAAGATTTAAACATTCCATCCCATAGCCCATATTCTGGTACCAATTGAAACAACATAATCAAGAATCCTACAAATTCAAAAATGAACGTATATTTTATAATGTTCAATACGAACTTTTTAAAATCATGAAAACCTGCACGATTCGTTGCTTCTAGGATCGATAAGCGATCCGATAAGGTCATTTTATTGCCCAAGTAGATGACAAACGCAGCAATCATGGTCATTAAGCCCAAACCACCAATTTGCATCAAAAATATGATGACAATTTGACCGAATAAAGTGTATTGGGTTGCTGGAATGATGGTTGTTAATCCAGTCACACACACTGCCGAAGTTGCGGTAAACAGATGATCTAAAAATGGTACGACAGCGGCTGTGGATTGATTACTGATGGGCAGCGACAAAAGAATACCACCAGTTAGTATAACACCAGCAAAACTTAAAACGATCTGCTGCGCAGGTTTAAGTGATCCAAAAGTAAATGTATCTAAAAATGTGCGTTTTTTCATGTTGTTTGCCCGAGGACTAACTCATCATACACCTCTAAATCGTAAAATCAAGTCATTTAAAGCGGATTTCGAGCGACATCTGTGCAACTTGTGAGATTGTATTGAACACAGAACAGTATTTTTTAGCCAGTTCCATGGATTTCGTCAATGCTTCTTCATTTCCACGAGGCAAAGTTACCAAAACATGGACACTTTTTAAAGTCGTTGGGATCTCATCGCGTTTTTCGCCTTCGACTTCATAATGGGCAAATTCTATGGTCATGCGTTTCTTTTCTAGGATATCCAAGAAGGTTGAATGTAGGCAAGCTACCAGTGCACCTTGCAGTAAATCATAAGGTCTAGCTTCATGATCGGCCAAGCCAATATTGAGCACACCTTCTCTGAGTTTAAGTTGTCCTTGAAATGTATCCTTAAAATCTATAACAGCAGTTACTTTAGTTCCCATAAAACACCTCGGATTTATTCTGACACAGGACATCAGAACTGTCAAACGTGGTTGTATATTGAATACAATTAAGGTAAAATAATGGACGTTGGAGGAACCTATGGACAAAGTCAACGTCGTTATTATCGGTGGTGGAATCAGTGGCCTTATGGCTGCTACTCGTCTGATCGAAAAGCAACCCACCCTCAAAATTACTCTGATTGAAAAAGGACATGATATTACCCATCGCAGTTGTCCCATCATCACAGGTAAGGTCCCTTCTTGTATCAATTGCCCAACCTGTGGCGTCATGGAAGGACTGGCTGGTGCTGGAGCTTATTCTGATGGAAAATACATTATCTCGACTGAATACGGCGGTTGGTTAACAGATTTTTTACCCAACCATACCGTTTTAAACTACATAGAACAAGCCGATGCGATCATGGTCAGCCATGGTGCAACAACAGAACGTTATATGCCTTCAGATGAGCTTAAGACGCTTTGTCTTCAGCATGATCTGCATATGCAACAAGCCCAAGTCAAACATTTAGGCACCGATGCGAATTATCTCACCATGGTTAAACTTGTGGAAGCTCTGCGCCATAAAGTCACCATCTTAACAGATGCAGAAGTCAAAGATGTTGATGGTAAAAATAAAGTTGTCACGTATCTTAAAGATAAACAAACGCATGATATCTCTGCTGATGCGATCATTTTTGCGGTAGGCAGAGCCGGTAGTCGTTTCTTTTCAAACTGGTGTGCTAAAAACAAGATCCCCCTCATCAACAATCAAGTCGATATCGGCGTTCGTGTCGAACTGCCTTATGAAGTCTGGAAGCATTTCTCAAAAATCATTTATGAACCTAAGATTTGGTTCAGATCTAAAAAATATGGAGACATCACCCGCATGTTTTGTTTCAATGAACGTGGACATGTCGTTATGGAAAATACCAATGACATTTTGACGGTCAATGGTCATTCGTTTAAAGAAGAGAATAAAAAAACACCAAACTCTAACTTTGCCTTATTGGCAACCATTAAATTTACCACGCCTTTCAATGACCCCATTGATTACGCAAGACATGTCGCCCATATGGGCAATTTGATCAGCGGCGGATCCGTTTTGGTTCAACGTTTTGGAGATTTGATGCAGGGACGTCGTACCGATGAGAAACGTCTGTCGCAAAATACGGTCCATCCGACTCTGAAGGCCGTGGCTGGTGATTTATCACTATGTATGCCCAAACGTCAACTCGACAACATCATTGAAACCTTGATGGCTCTGGATGAAATTGCGCCAGGTACAGCCAATGCGGATACTTTACTGTATGGGGTTGAATGTAAATACTATTCAGCTCGACCAGAAACCATTGATTTTGAATTGGTCCATTTACCCAATGTTTTTGCGATTGGAGATGGGGCTGGTTTTACCCGTTCATTATCTCAAGCAGCTGCTCATGGCTTATATGTTGCCGATCTTTACTTAAAAAAACTAAAGGAGAACACACATGATTAAAGCGGTCGTTGGTGCCAATTGGGGCGATGAAGGCAAAGGTAAATTAACCGATGTCTTTGCGAAAGAATCCGATATCGTTGTCAGATATCAAGGTGGTAATAATGCGGGTCATACGATCATCAACAGCTATGGTAAGTTTGCCTTACATATGCTTCCGTCTGGTGTATTCTACAGCCATATTACCAATGTCATTGGGAATGGGGTCGCCTTAAACATCCCTGCTTTCATCAAAGAACTTCATGATCTGGAAGTCAGAAATGTTCCTGCGCCTAAAATCATCGTGTCTGATCGTGTTCAAATCGTCATGAGTTATCATGTCAATTTTGATAAATATGAAGAAGAACGTTTAGGTAAAGGTGCTTTTGGTTCCACAAAAAGCGGAATTGCCCCTTTCTATTCCGATAAATATGCCAAAGTTGGATTTCAAGTTTCAGAACTCTTCGATGAAAATTGGTTATCCGAGAAATTAGATCGTATCTTACCCGCAAAAAACACTTTACTGGTTCACTTGTATGGTAAAGAAGCACTTAAAAAAGAAGACTTGATGGCTGAACTCATCTCTTATAGAACGATGATTGCACCTTATGTTCATGATACGTTCAAGTTCTTCCAAACCGCTTTGGATGAACATAAAGTTGTTTTACTGGAAGGTCAGTTGGGTGCTTTAAGAGATCCAGACTTTGGGATCTATCCTTATTCCACGTCTTCTTCAACGCTTTCGTTTTATGGTCCAATTGGGGCAGGTTTACCAAGAGCCATCGATGAAATATGGGCCGTTACGAAAGCTTATTCTTCATCTGTTGGAGCTGGACCTTTCGTCACCGAGATTCATGATTTGGAAGAAGCTCAGATCTTACGCTCAAAAGGTGGCGATGCAGGTGAATATGGAGCTACAACAGGTCGTCCTAGACGCATGGGTTACTTTGATGCGGTCGCAACACGCTATGGTTGTCAGGTCCAAGGCGCAACGCATGTGTGTGTCACCAATTTGGATGTCTTGGGCTATTTAAATGAAATCAAGATCTGCGTGGCGTATGAAGTCGATGGGAAACGTAGGGAACACTTCCCCAACATTACCCGTCTTGAACACAGTGTACCCATCTATGAAACCTTAAAAGGCTGGAATTGTGACATCTCACATATTCGTAATTATGATGATTTGCCTATTGAAGCCAAAGTTTACGTCGATCGTTTGGAAGCATTGATTGGGGTTCAGATTGCTTTGGTCTCCAATGGTCCAAATCGCGAACAGATCATGACGAGAAAAAAATAACCATTTAAAAGGTGACGCTTAGGATTAAGCGTCACCTTTTTATTTTGATTTTATTTCGCAGGTTTTGGAACTGGACACAGATCACATTTGTAGGTGATCCCATATTTCGCATATAGATTTTGATGCATAATCGCCATGACTTTAAACATCTTGACAAACAATTCTCGTTCATAACGGGTAATTGTGGCTGGTTTATCTTGCATCCGCATAAATACCCCTTCTGGCTCTTTATACAAGACATAATCACGAATATCATCATATATGAAAGATCGATCAAACATATTGAACGTTGAGTCTGTTGACTCATTCATTTTAATCGCAAACACGATCAGTCCATTGATAAAGTCTTCTGCGACTTGCAGATATTGTGTAGAACTGGAATATTCATGACCAAACATATCGATTCGTTTTTCACTTGTATAATCACGAGTATTGATTTCTTTAAAGATGGGCTTCATAAACAAATAGATCTCTAAGAATTGGGCGTTTATTTCTTCTTCGGTCAACGGTTCTGCCAGATAATACAAAATGCCATACTTATTGTATAAAGCCACCAAATCGATTTCCTTGCCCAGTATCTTAACTTTTTCTAATCGATTTGTGGTGTATTCAAAAGGATTGGTGATTTCGATGAGTTTACGGGTATAGGTCCCTTTCATCTCGACTAAGACATCATCTAAGTTTTCTTGTTGAGGATCTTTCTTAAATAAAGTATTGAAGGTCCATAAAGAACCTAGACCTAAAAGAACAATGATTCCACAAAGAATCACTAATCTAAAAATCTTCAGTTTGCGTTTTTTTCTGTGTGGTCGTGTGTAAGACATGCATCTATTATAGGGTAAACAATGTCTGGTTTCAAATGAAAGGTACTTGTAATTTCAAACAAAAAGCGGATATCCGCTTAAGGTTTATGTGAATGCTGATCAAAGCGATGACCAATGACCGTTTCACCATCTGGAACATCCCTAACCACGACCGCATTGGCTCCAATTTTAACATCATTCCCAACCGTTACTGCACCCAAGACAGATGCCCCTGCCCCAATCATAATGCGATTCTTTAACGTTGGATGACGTTTTACCGTATTTAAACTGACACCGCCTAACGTAACCATATGATAAATCGTACAATCATCACCGATTTCAGCTGTTTCACCAATCACGACACCCATCCCATGATCGATAAACAAACGTTTGCCGATCTTGGCTCCAGGATGGATCTCAATACCAGTCATAAATCGATTGTATTGAGAAATCAAACGAGCGATAAAAAATAGGTGAAGTTTATAAAAGAAATGGGCAAAACGATGATAGATGACCGCGTGATAACCTGGATAAAGCAAGATCACTTCGATCAAACTTTTTGCGGCAGGATCTCTTAGTTTGATCGATCTGGCTGTTTCAAACATCATTCCACCATCAAAGTTTCAACCAACCAGCTAAAATCTTCACTGTCGATTTCTTCGATACGACCTTCATCAGCCAATTGATTAAAGGCTGGGACGATCGGTAACTGGGCAATCACAGGCAGATTGTATTTTTCAGCCAACGCTTTAACTTTACTGATCCCAAAAGGCATATGACGTTTACCGCATTCATCGCAATCCATATAACTCATGTTTTCAATGATGCCTAAAATCGGGATGTTCATCTTTTGAGCCATTTCAATGGCTTTAGATACGATCATGGAAACCAAATCTTGAGGCGTTGTTACAATGATGATCCCATCGATCGGTAAGGATTGAAAGACCGTCAAGGCAATATCACCAGTTCCAGGTGGCATATCCACAACCATAAGGTCAAGCTGACCCCATGCGACATCTGTGTAGAACTGTTTAACGGCGTTGGTGATCAATGCCCCACGCCATAAGATGGGCGTCGTATCCGATTCCACCAACATATTCGAGGTGATGACTTTAAGACCGCTTTCGGTCTCAAAAGGCAAGATCCCATCAACACTCCCAAAAGCTTGTGTATGAATATTGAAGAGTTGTCCCATTGATGGTCCAACGATATCCCCATCCAGTAATCCTGTTTGAAAACCAGATTTTTGAGCATGGGATGCGAGCAGTGCCGCAACAGTCGATTTACCGACTCCGCCTTTACCACTGACCACCGCAAACATCTTTTTAATTTTAGTTTCCTTCTTAGGACGAGCTTTAAATGGATTAAATTTAGGATCTAGATTTTGATTTTCTGACATAGTGTATTTCTGTCAACTTCGACAGATTGGTCCTTTCTTAAATGCTTTATCATTATACGCTTAGGCTTAAAAAATGTGTATCATAACTATTCATAATAATGTTTGTAGCCATTAAAAAACTTCATCATAAATGAAGTCTCAGGATATTCTCGACATGTTTTGGGGTAACTTCAATAGGATTGTTGTCCATTCTTCCAAGGGTGAAAGACAAGGCGACCAACTCATCAATATCTTCAGCTTTGACCCCATAATCTGACAGCTTCATCGACGCAATGCCTTCAGAAGTCTTATCGATCCAAGCCCATAGTTCTTCAGGATTGTTGATGTTGAATGCTTCATAGACACTTTCTGGATTGGATAAAGCACTGAGATTATGTCTTAAGATATCGGATAAGGTCATCGCACAGGCCAATCCATGATCCAATTGGAACTTTAAAGTCAAAGGATAAGACATAGAATGACAGGCCGTTGTTTTGGTATTGCTAAATGCCATGGCTGCCAACAAAGATCCAATCATCATTTGTTTACGGAGTTCATAGGACTCAAGGTTTCTTAGCACCAAAGGTAAGTTTCTAATGATCAAACGAATCGCTTTAAGCGCTAAGGTTTGAACTGCAGGTGAGGTTGATTTGGCCCAATATGCCTCAGAAGCTTGCGTCAAAGCATCCAGTCCAGTCGATAAGGTCAAACGCAAAGGCATACTCACCGTATACTCAATCACGATATACGCTGTATCAAAGGCAAGCGTTGGGGTTTCAATGGAATATTTCGCAGTGTTGCTAAAATCCCAAACTGTTGCCCAACGGGTCAATTCACTACCTGTCCCTGCCGTTGTTGGAACCGCAATCAATTCAGGACGTGTCGTTTGTTTAAGATATGTTTTATTCTGAATGGCTTTTAATACTTTCGCATCATCCAAAACATGATCATTCATCGATAATAAAGCAGCAGCGCTTTTAGCGATATCCAAAGTACTGCCCCCGCCTATCGCAATAAACAAGGTATAATCACTATCCTTTAAAGCTTTTAAAGTCATCGTGATGTCTTGATAAGTAGGGTTGGATGAAATTTGATGGATCCACTTCAAATCACCTTTTTTCTTCATCGCTTCGATCATGGGTAAAAGATTCAGTCGTGTGACTGCACTTTCAGTGATGAAAAGCGCTGTTTTATGACCGGATACAGTTTTGATCAGCTGTGCACTTAAGGCACTTGGCTCGATGAAATGAAGGTGGGTTGGTAGTGAAATGGGGTTCATGTTGGTTTTACTCTAGTGTGAAAGACAAAGATGACTGTCTATTAAAATCAATACACTATATTATACGATATAAAACGTGGGTTCACAAAATCTGAATACGGTTAAACACTGTTATTTTGAGTGTTTTTGTTCAAAATTCCAGGCATCTTTACAGATGTCTTGGATCGTATAATGGCTGACCCAACCCAGTTCTTTTTTTATTTTAGAGACATCTGCTGTGCTTTCAGCCACATCCCCGCTTCTTCGATCAGTAATCTTGGTTTTGATCGTCAGTTGATTGGCATCTTCAAACGCATGAACCAAACCTAAGACCGATGTTCCAACGCCAGTTCCTACATTGTAGATTCGATATCCTGCTTGTGGAGATTTCAACACACAAAGATGTGCAGATGCCAGATCCAACACATGGATATAGTCTCGAATCGGTGTTCCGTCAGATGTTTCATAATCATTCCCAAAGACATTGAGCCAAGGCCGTTTGCCGCTGGCTACTTGTTGAACATAAGGCAAGAGGTTATTAGGTATCCCTTTAGGGAATTCCCCGATGATGCCGCTAGGATGGGCTCCTACAGGGTTAAAGTAACGCAATGAAGTTGCGGCCATTTCTGGATGAACAACACAATAATCTTCGATCATGCGTTCACTGATGGCTTTGGTTTCAGCATATGGATTGGTGGTCTTAAGTAAAGTCATCGATTCGTTCATCGGTGAGACCTGAGGTCCATACACGGTTGCGGAAGAACTAAAAATCAAACGATTGACATGATATCGATCGCATAAGGTCAATACATTTAAAGTCGCATTGAGGTTATTGGTGTAATATTCTATCGGTTTCGCAACCGATTCACCAACTGCTTTTAAACCTGCCAAATGGATCACAGTATCGATCTCATTTTCTTTGAATATAACTTCAAAAGCATTGAGATCTGTACAATCGACCAAGTAAACTTGGTGTCTTTCTAAAGCAACCAATTGTTTAAGTCGATCGATTTGTTCAATATCACAGTTTGAACAATTATCAGCGATCACGACCAAGCTTGGATCTTCCATTGAAGCGATGATATGTGAACCGATATAACCTAGTCCACCCGTCAATAAGATTTTCTTTTGTGCCATATTCATTCTCCTTTGATTGGGGATGCTTTGGTTTTCTTTTTAATCTTGAGTTTTGAAAGTAAAACAAGGCGTTTTTTAGGTTTCTTAATGCTTTGTAAATCTTTGTTTTGTGTTAATAATTCAGGATTGGTATGAAAAAGCATATTGGCTTCATGTAGGCTATATTTCTTTTTGACCATGAAGAAAACATCATCTAAGCGACATACTCTTACGCCTTTGCCTTCATGAGCATCACTGGCAATCACATGAGCTAAACCGAGTTTGATCAAACGATGGGCAATTTTTTCAGCATAATCCCCATGGACTCCCAACAAAGATGTCCGGTTGATTTGTAGGTAACAGCCCATACTGACCCACTTCTTACAGTGCTCTACCCCTTCATGAACATCATCAAAATAGCGTTCAGGATGCGCAATCAGTATTTTTTTGCCTTGTTCTTGAAAAGCAGAAATAGTTTGCATAACCAGTTTAGAGAAAGCATTGGTTCTCGTAAATTCAGCCAAGACATAATCTGTATCCGTATAGCATAAAACCTCATTATTTTTGATGAGTTCAATGGAATCTGTCCTAATTCTAAATTCTTCCCCATATCGAATTTCAATGTCCAAATCATGGGTAAAAACCAACTCTTTGAGGTGCTGCCATGCTTGAATTACTGTTTCATTATCTGGATTATAGCGACCTTTGGGTTCACGATGAGGGGTCACATAGATGAGTTTGATGTCGCTTTTTAATGCTGTGTTGAGCATCAACAAAGACTCTTCATCTGTTTTTACTCCATCATCCATCCCAGCAAAGCAATGGTTATGTAGGTCGATGTAACTCATGGACGATCTCCAGAATTTGTCTGGGTCGATCCGATCAATAGATAAAGCAATAATCCGATGTAAAACGGGACCAACATGGCTACAATGGCCCACATCCCAGGTGATGCGACACCCCGCTTACGGGCATCGTTATATACCAAAAATCCGATGATAAGTGGGGCCACAACAAACAGTAAGGCAATAAATGGAATGATAATAAACGGAAAGAAAATGATGGGAAGTAGATTCATAGTGTTTGCTCCATATATAGTAGGTGATAATTCTTTTGATCACTGCGCCTAAACAGTGGGATTAAACTTAAAGCCAAGAATCCTAAAGATATGATGATGAGCCAAGCCATCTGATAAGGCAATAAATCGACAATGAATCCAAATGAGATCTGTGCGATCGAACCAATCACCGCTGAGATGATCCCTAAAGTCGATGAGATCCTTCCTCGGTGTGATGCTGGAACCCGTCTAGAGAAATAAGCCGCATTGGCAATGGTATTGATGACTTCACCGATGGTAAAGATAATCATACCGATAAACAAAAGTGGAATAATGGACCCTAAGAAAGCATATACCATAAAACTGCTCATAAAGAAGAAAATAGCGATCCCAAACTTATTGACTTCATTGACCCTTTTAAGATAATAGGTCAAGACAGGTGTCGCAAGGATAACGACCAACCCATTGAGTGAATACATAAAGCCATAGATCTCAGAGTAATTGGGTAATGTTTTTTCGAGCTGTAAAGGCAAGAGAAAATTGGTTTGAGTATACATTAAACCGACCAAAGAACTACAAGCCAGATAGATCCAAAGCGTCTTCGATTTAAAGATGATCGATAAAGTACTTTCACCATCTTTGGTTTGTTCATAAGCATTCAGTGTATGTTTAATCTCACTGAGTTTGGTATCCTTAATCATAAACATGATCAGTACAGTTCCAAGTAATGATGTTGTCCCATCAACCAGGAAAGCCAGCCACAACAAATCTTTAAGCAAGAAACCTCCAATCGCAGGACCCAATATAAATCCTAGATTAAAGCCCATATAACTTAAAGAATACGCTTTTGCGCGCTGATCTGAAGTTGATTTGTCCGCCAACAACGCATCGTAAGCAGGACCTTGAACTGTCCCAAAGAAACTCGAGAAGAAAAATAACACAACCGTTAATATAGATATCGGGATCATCGCATTGATGTAGAAACAGCTGACCATCAATAGATTAGAAATGACGATGATCTTTTTTCTTCCATAACGATCGGTCAATCTTCCTCCCCAATAATGGGCTGGTAAATTGGTCGCAAAACCAAGCACCATGATAATAGCGATTTGTTTGCCAGTATAGCCTAATTTAACTTTAAGGATCAATGTCAATAAGGGCCATATAAAAGTCCCCAGTGCCCCAATTACACGTCCCACAAACAAGATATAGATGTCACGGTTTAAACCGCGGTATTGATCGATGAATTTAAACATAGGTCAAGCTTTCTAAGCGAATTAAGTCGCTTTTTCTTTGGCAGGACATAATAAATAACCGATCATGGCCCCCATCAAATTCAATAACACATCATCCACATCCAGTGAACCACTCATCGATACATATTGCATCGCTTCGATACACAAGATAAACACCAAGGCTACCAATAGAAAAATCCACCATTTCTTAACGGATTTATTGACCATCGGAAAGAAGTACCCAAAAGGAATCAGAATCAGCATGTTTCCAATCACGTTATACAAAAACAAACCAAACCCGCTAGGTCGATCCAGTACCCCTAAATAACGGTTGATGGTCGCAAATAGAGTAAGGTTTGTGGTATCTGCCATCATCGCATTGAGCCGATCAATTCCACCTGTCACGATCCAGCTAAAATCGAGATTTCGATTAAAAATAACCATCCCATAAACCAGAATGACCACATAACCAATAAATATGTTTTTCAATGACTTGAGTTTTATCATAAGACATTAACATTTTAACACAGAGCCAACCTCTTCCCAAGTAAGTTATGGGAAAAAACCATAAAAAAAACCTATGATTAGGTTTCATTTATCGTTTGGTGGAGGTAAAGGGACTCGAACCCTCGACCCCTTGATTGCGAACCAAGTGCTCTACCAATTGAGCTATACCCCCATGGGCACTTTAATTATAGCACAGCATAAGTTTGCTTCGAACAAATGATAAATATCAAAAAGTAGGCTCCTTATAAGCACCATATTTTTTGATGCAATTTTACATTTGCAATTATAAATCGTATCGATAATTAACTATTTTCTAATAAACGTATAGTAATCTAAACTTAAGGTTTGAAACTGAAACATATGATTTAATAAATGAACTTGATCTTGGTCATGCATAAAACCATAGACACTGAAAAACCCGATGAAATGTTCAGGTCTGGGAACAGCTAATTTCGCATCAACTTGAGATGCATAATTCAGTAAAGCTTGGGTATCTTTGTTTTGTATGGCTTGATCTAACCATGTCCAAAAACGCAAAGCTTTTGGGTCTGCTTGATCGCCATAACCTAACCATCCCAAATTATGAACCAAACCTCCAGAGAAGATAAACGCTGTGTCATCACTTAATGATCTAAAAGCCTCTCCGATCTTCATAAGTTGTCTTGGTTCTTCAAAAGGATTTACCGACATCAATACAACTGGACAAGTGTTTTGTGGATCTATGAGCTTAAGTAGGGTCCATGCACCATGATCTAAAGGTCGATCTTCTATGGCATTGGCTTTAAATCCGGCTTTATCTAGTAATGATAAAACCTGTTGGGATAAAGAAGGATCACCTTTCGTTTCCATTTTGACTTCATAAAGTTCTTTTGGGAAACCTCCAAAATCATACATCGTTTCATAAGTGGTTGATGTAGAAACTCGTATGATCGGTGATTCAAAATGAGCCGACATAAGAACCAGTTTCTTGATTTCTGGGTTGTGTTGTTTAAAGTTTTTTAAAGACTGCGTATAATCATTGTCTTCTAAATATATCGTAGGAGCCCCATGGGCCATAAAGAATGCTTTTTTCATAATGTCCTCGTATTCATAAGTATAAAGATGAAACAATTTATTTCAAACGATATGACCGGTGTGAATGTCTATGTTAAACTTATGTTTGGAGAAACAAATATGGAACCCAGCAACATCAAAATGGTCGTATTCGACATCGATAATACTTTGGTCTCTGAAAAAAAGAGAATCATTGAGCCTTCTGCCGTCATCGCCATTCAAACCCTACATGAAAAAGGCTATAAAGTCTTGGTGGCCACTGGTCGTGCCCCTTACTTCATCAAACCTCAAGTCTATGAAGTCATAGACAGTGATTATTATGTGGTGATCAATGGTCAGTGTGTCATGGACAGAACCCATAAGATCATTAAAAGACATGATCTGGATAAAGCCGACATCCTTCGATTATTAGAAATATGTAAGAAAGAAAAGATTGCGTTAGGATGTAAATGTTCGAAACAAATCGTGATCTTAAATGAATATGATCTTTTTGCGAAACATTATGGACATGGTGAAGATCCAGCTGGACGTTTCTTAGATGCCGATAATGATCCTGATGTGTTGGATAAAGATATGGCGATGGGCATCTTTCTTGTCGGTGATGTTCAAAAAATCATCAATCAAAAAGATTTGTTTCCCAATTGGACCTTTACCAGAGCATTTAGTTGGGGCATGGACATCTATGACAAAGACATTCATAAATCAAGAGGCATCGAAGATGTCTTAGATTTACTAGATCTAACTTGGGACGAAGTCATGGTCTTTGGGGATGCGGATAATGATCTGCGTATGGTTAAAAAAGCTGGGATTGGGATCGCGATGGGCAATGCGACCGAGAATTTAAAAAAGATCGCTGATTATGTGACCAGCGATCTTGAGCAAGATGGAATCTATAATGCACTTAAGCATTTCAAACTGATTTGATCAGTTTGAGGTCTGCCACAACTTCTAAAAGCGGTGATTGCGTAAATAAATCAAAAGGAGTCAACGAAACAATCGTATACTTCTTTTTTAATTCAGCTAGATTCTTGGCTAAAGTTGAAGGATTACAAGAAACATAAATCAAATGATCGATGTTGGAATTGAGTAAAGTTTCAATCATGGGACTGCTTAATCCACTGCGCGGAGGATCCATAACCAATGCACTTATTTTTTCTGTCTTCAATAGGGTCGGCAAGATCACTTGTACATCGCCTTGAGTAAAGGAAACATTATCGATCTTGTTGAGCGATGCATTTTCTATGGCAGCTTTAACCGATGCCAGATTGATTTCTAAACCAATGACTTTTTTAACCTTTTGAGCCAAAGGTAAACTCATGGCCCCTACCCCACAATAGGCATCCAACACCACATCATCTGCTTTGACCAATTGAACTACTTTATTAAAAATGGCAGAAGCTTGTATGGTATTGAGCTGAAAGAAAGCCGTGGGTGAAAGTTCATACCTGAGCCCATTTAAGGTCACAGGAATGGTTTTTAATCCTGCCTTGTGGATTAGTATGGTCCCAAAAGGATCATGCGCATGGCGGTCTGTATTGATGCTGAGATAAATGGATTTTAAACTAGGGATTTTCATCAGATCTGTAATCAGTTCATCGGGGATCTTATTTTCACCAATGATCAATGTGAGTTGAAATTGGCCTTCAAAGCCTCTTAAGATCAAATAACGAATGCCACGCATGGTTTCAAAACTAAAAGCTTCTTGCTGATGTGCATCACAACACTCTAAGATTTGAATCTTGGCAGCTTCTAATTCATCGGAATGGATCAAACAATGATCTGCTTTAACGAAATGATTGGAATTGGCAGAATACAGACCACTGACCAACTTCCCCTTTTCACTTCTTACAGGTAATTTAAACATATTGCGATATCCCAAAGGCTTAGGATTAGAAACCATCGGTTTGATCAATCTAAAATCGATGTTGCCCATGTATTTAACTAGGGCTTGTTTAAGATGATCCAACTTTATTTTTTCTTGCTGAGCAACGGTGGTGATCATCAGTGCACAGCCCCCACATGTCGCTTGGACAGGACACGGCGCTTGGATTCTAAAAGGACTGGCTTTTACGATGCGTAAAAGTTCTCCTTTAAGATAGGTTGATTGTGTCTGTGTGATCTTGATTTCTACGATTTCATAGGGTAAAACCCCTTCGATAAAGACAGGTTTACGATCGATATAGGCGATACCTTCGCCATTGATTCCGGATTTTTCTATTTTTACTTGCATCGTTTAAAAATGTCCATGACGGACATTTATTGTTCGGAGAAACCCCAAGACGGAACTTCTGTACCTCGTCTTAGTAAGACTGTTTTTTGAAAGTCTGTTTGATTGGTAAATCTTAAGATCGCATCTTCTTCTTGGACTGAACATCCTACCAAGAGTTTGACTTCGATGTCTTTTTTCAAGATATCTGCCGCAACCAAGATCGTATTAACTTGATTGGCTGATAAGGTCCCTTTATAAATTGAGATCCCCATCTCATCTTGACTTAAAGTATCGCTTAAATATCCGTAGTTGACCGGATAAATAAGGTTCCCATATTGAGGATGCGCAGACCCTGCAGGCTGCGTGATGACAATAGAGGATGAGAAGTACAGCGTATCCAGTTTTTGCCAGAAAAAAGCATTGTTTTCTAATTGACTCATACACACCTCACCTTTCATTGTAAAAGATGAAAGCGAAAATGTAAACAAGAATATTCTTACAGAGCTCTTTCTTTCAGTTTTAGATGCAAAATGAAAGAATTAATATCGTAATCTTCAACAGTAGCCATTGCATTCATCAAAATGAGGGCTGAACCACGGGCATCGCTTAAGGCCTCATGATGATTTAGGGAAATCCCTAAATAATCACAGACCGTATTTAATCGATGATTGGGTAAAAATGGCCATAAACGACGTGCGATTTCTACTGTATCGATATAGGTACATAATGGTTTTGAGATCCCATATTGAAGCAGTAAAGCATTAAGTACACTCATATCAAACATCGCATTATGCGCAACCAACAGATTCTGATGAAACCAAGGTCTAAGAAGTGGCCATAATTCTTCAAAAGTTGGCGCATTTTCAACATCTTCTGGTTGAATGCCGTGGATGGAAATGTTGAATGGATCAAAGAAGGCATGTTCAGGATCAGGTTTGATCAGATAGACGCCTTCATATTCTACAACCCCGTCTTCAAAGACAACCAGTCCAATACTACATGCACTGGCTGGATGATTGTTGGCGGTCTCAAAATCGATGATACAGAGCTTCATATGTTAGATCACATCCATGATCATCTTGATCATCAAGATCCCAAAAACAACCAGTAAGAGTGGCTGAATCAATTTTTTGCCATATTTAACAGCCATCAAAGATCCTGCCACATTACCGGTGATGCTAAATAAGGCGGCACTTAATCCCAGTAACACATCGACTTGTGCACTAAACCCAAAGGTAATCAATGCGGCGATCCCTGAGGCTAAATTAACCACCTTGGCATTGGCAGATGCCTGTGTATAACTCATCCCAATCACAGAAACAAAGCCAAAGATCAACATACTTCCTGTCCCTGGTCCAATAAACCCATCATACATCCCGACTAAAAAGGTAATGAGCGTTATTTGCACCCAAGGAAATTTATCTTTAGGGGTGATCACAACTTCTTTGCGTGGTCTTAAGACAAACAGAGCCATACCAGGTAAGACAAGGATCAAAACGGTTTTAAGGGCTGTTTCTGAGACCCATAGTGCCATACTGGCACCGATCCATGAACCAATCAAGGCAAATAATGCCGAAACCAAAGCCAGTTTGATCCAGATTTTCTTATGTATAAAAAACGTAATCGATGCGGTAAAAGTCCCGATCGATGAAGATAGTTTATTGGTTCCCATGGCTAAGTGAATGGGAATGCCCGCAAAAATATAGGCCGGAAGTGAAATCAGTCCTCCACCTCCCGCAATCGAATCTATGAAACCAGCCAGAAAGACTAAAGGTCCTAAAATCCAAAGTTTTTCCATTCTACCCTCACTGGTTTTTATTCTATCACAGCGTTATAATAAAAACAGAGGGTAGAGGTACACCATGAAACAATTTTTTAAGGAATTCAAAGATTTCGCATCTAAAGGGAACATTATGGAATTGGCTATTGGGGTCATCATCGGTTCTGCATTTGGCAAGATCGTAACATCATTGGTCAATGATCTGATCATGCCCATCGTATCCGTATTGACTGGGGGCTTAAATTTCAGCGACATCAAGATTGTTTTGGTTCAAGCCACAGAAACAAAAGCCGCAGTCGCGATCATGGCTGGTAATTTTATCAAAAATGTCGTTGATTTCTTGATTATCGCCTTTTCGATCTTCATCATGATCCGAGCTTTGACCAAACTAAAACGTAAAGAAGAAGCAAAAATAGTAGTAGTTGAACCTGTTGCCCCAGTTGAAAATGAATTAAGCATCCTAAAAGACATCAAAGTCTTATTAGAAAAGAAGTAAAAAAATATTTATTCTAAACAAAGAGCCCTAGGTGGGCTCTTTAACGTTGACGATTCAAGGATAAGGCAATCAAGCTTTCACGTGTCAACTTACACGCTAGAGCAGTTGACGCTTGAGACAAATCATACATTGGAGACAGTTCATTGAGATCCATTCCTACGACTTTGAGATGACTCATCTTTAAGATGGAATCTAAGAGATCCATGAAACTGATGCCTCCGCTTTCTGGAGTACCTGTACCTGGAAAAAATGATGGATCTAAACAATCCAGATCGATGGTGATGTAGACAGGTTTATTTTTAAGTTTCGTTAAGACATGATCTAATGTCTTACAGCTGTGTTTTTCTAAGATATCGTGTTCTTGAGCGAATACAAATTCATCTTTTGCGCCGCTTCTTAACCCAAAGTGATAGATTTTCTTATCGCCTGTTAAGTCATGGCAACGCCGTATTACCGTCGCATGGGATAAGTATTCTCCATAATAAGTGTCTCTTAAATCTGTATGCGCATCAAAATGGATCATATGGACATCAGGATATTTTTCGAATACGGCTCTAAAAGCACCAAACGTTACCGTATGTTCACCACCGATCATAAACGGAATCTTATGATCTTCTAAGATGTTCTTGGTTCGATCATAGATCTCATCCAGTGCTCTTTCAGCCGATCCAAAAGGCAAAACCAAATCACCGGAGTCAAATACCTTACAATCGGTCAAATCACCATCACTGTAAGGCGAATAAGTTTCTAGTCCAATCGATTCAGTTCTGATTGCAGAAGGTCCAAAACGAGTTCCTGGACGATAGGATGTGGTGGAGTCAAACGGTGCTCCAAACAATACGATTTCAGCATCTTCATAACTTGTTTTACAACCGACAAAGGTCGCTATATTTTCATTTAATTTCACTCAGTATGTCCTCCTTGATGTAGTTAGGCAAAGCAAAGCATCCCGCATGAATTTCTTCATTGTAATATCGGGTCTTAACTTTCAATTCATTCCAAAACACAGGATCCAGATCTTTGATCGGATGGGCATCTTTACTGGCAAAAGAAAATAGCCAATGACCGGATGGATACGAAGGGATCTGAGCTTGATACAATTTCAAGATCCCAAACAACTCTTTCATACGAGTTACAGCGCGAACCATCGCGGCTGCTGTTTGAGGATAGAATGGAGATTCTTGTTGGGTCACTAAAATGCCTTGTTTGGTCAGTGCGGTAAAGCAGTTCCCATAGAATTCTCGGGTAAAGAAAGTTTCGTTAGGCCCAAAAGGATCCGTTGAATCGACCAGGATCAAATCATAGATATTGTCCAGTTTTCGTACGTATTTTAATCCATCAGAAACGATAACGGATACACGTGGGTCTTCAAATGATTTGTTCATCTTAGGAAATTGAACTTTACAGGCTTTGAGAAGTTCATCGTCAGCTTCGACCACATCGATTTTTTCGATAAAAGGATATTTGATGAGTTCACGTACACAACCACCGTTAGAGCCCCCAATGACCAATACTTTTCGTAGATCTGGGTTTGCTGCGCATGCGACATGGACCATCATTTCATGGTAAATAAATTCATCTTTTTCGGTGATGACAATGGAGTCATCTAAAACCAAGACTTTACCGAATTCTTTGGATTCAAAGATATCGATTTGTTGAAACTTTGAGCGTTTAGAAAAGAGTTGTCTAACGATACGAATCGAAAAACGGACATCATCGGAATGTTCTTCCGTAAACCAAAGTTCCATTAGACCTCCAAAACCTTAATGGTTTCTAAACTATCATCTTCCATACCGGTAATGAAACTACCATGTGCTTTAGCATATAAGATATAATCGATGGCTCCTGACGTGATTTCTTCACCTGGTGCTAATACTGGGATGCCTGGTGGATACGCCATCACCGATTCACCACTGATGCGACCTGCACTATTGAGCAGCTTGATTTTCTTCTGTTTGGCATTAAAAGCTTCCATAGGCGTCAATCTGACGATCGGATGGATGTATTCTTGAGTCTTAAGTAAGATCGAGTCTTTCGCATACACATCATTGATGTCATCTAAAGCACCAATCAAACGTTCTACTTTGGTGGTCGTATCCCCCATTGAAATCATCGCTAAAATGTTCCCAAGATCTCCAAATTCGATTTGGATGTCATACTTTTCACGCAAGAGATCATAGACTTCGATCCCATTGAGTCCAGTCCCTGATGTATTGACCGATAGTTTTGTGGCATCAAAATCATAGATGGTATCCCCATTGATGAGTTCTCTTCCAAAAGCATAGTATCCATCGATCTCATTGATTTCACCACGGGCATAATCCGCTAAATCAATGACCTTACTAAACAGTTTTTCGCCATTTAAAGCGAGATATTTTCTTGAGATATCCAGTGATGCGGTCAATAGGTAAGATCCACTGGTCGTATGGGTCAAATTTAAGATCTTGCGGACGCGATTGGTGTCTTTATCATCTTTGATCAATAAGAAAGAAGACTGGGTCAAAGAACCCCCTGTTTTATGCATACTGACAGCTGACATATCGGCTTTAGCAGCCATACCACTCATCGGCAATTTTTTATTGAAAGAAAAATGGGTCCCATGGGCTTCATCGACAATGACTTTCATCTTATGTGCATGAGCCAATTCAACGATCGCACTTAGATTTGAACAAATGCCATAATAAGTCGGATTGTTGACAAAAATGGCTTTGGCGTCGGGATGTTCTTCAATCGCTAAAGCTACATCTTTTAAGCTCATCCCTAGTGATATGCCCAAAGTTAAATCGATCCCAGGATTGACATAGACAGGAACCGCTCCGGTTAAGATCAAGGCATTGATGGCACTTCTATGGATGTTTCTAGGCATGATGATTTTTTCATCTTTTTTCGCAACACTCATGACCATGGCTTGAACTGCAGCTGAAGTTCCGTTCACAATAAAAAAGGCATGTCCCGCTTTGAAGGCTTTGGCTGCCAATTTCTCTGCTTCTAAAATAACGCCAGTCGGATGGATCAAGTTATCCAAATCTCGACGGCTATTGACATCGTATTGTAGGGCTTGTTGACCCAAAAAATTCCTAAGCAACGGATTGCCTTGCCCTTGTTTATGTCCTGGAACATCAAAACTGACAGTTCTTTTAGAGACGTTTTTAATCAGTGCTTCCGCTATAGGCGCTCTGTTTTGTGTATTTTTCATCTTCACCTTTACTCTTTTTACAATTTTATTATAGACTTATTTTCACGCATAACAACCTAGAATTTTAGCATCAACCACTCTGGTCTAAAAATCATCATAATGCCTAGAATAATCATCAGGATTCCCCCGATTAAGTGAGCATTACGAGAATACTTCGTAGAGATGCCTGTAAGTTGAGCTGTCTTCATTGCGATGACGAAAATGATGATATCATCCACCATAAAGAATAGCAAGTATAAAAGAAGATATAGGATATATTGGATCCCGCTTAGATTTTGGATTGATAATACTTGGGTATAAATAACCGGTAATCCAGCAGAACAAATCAGTTCAACCAAATTGACACTGATGGCCAAAACAACGACCCCAATAGAAGCCAAAACCAAGACTGGTTGGGCAAAGATCTGTTTGATACGTATTGATATTTTCTTACGTTTACGATCATCGATGACTTCACAACCGGGCTTTGTTTTTAGGTAAGTCCTTATATTGACGACTCCACCTATCAACGCAATGGCTGCGATCAATAAACGAATATAAGTAATGGTTCCAAAGAGCAAGGTAATGTTGAGCCAAGTCAACATGAACATAAAATACATGACGGCTGTTGTCGCTAAGAAAAGACCCCCTAAGAACCATTTCTTCCAGGTCTGTTCAAGATGAAACAGCATACTGATCAAAAGCAACAATACCCACATCGCACATGGATTAAAACCATCTAAGGTTCCAAGAACAATAGCCAATAAAGGC
Organism: Erysipelotrichaceae bacterium; assembly: GCA_009773735.1. Lineage (GTDB taxonomy): Bacteria > Bacillota_I > Bacilli_A > Erysipelotrichales > Erysipelotrichaceae > UBA2212. The sequence goes on along the minus strand of WSYG01000006.1, from coordinate 23,117 downwards.
AAGGATATGGTTTTGGCATTGACTTCTCCAAAGAATGGCAATTTGATCGTGCCTTCAGTAGGGTCGATATCAAATCCTTCCCCAGGCGCAACAAAACCCAATAGTTCACCTATCACATCTCGAACATTGTTTTTACGGAAGAATTCAATCGAATTTTCAATATTCGATTCTGTCGAATTCTTAGAAAAACCAACAATGGTTTTACGACCGATGACCAATGTTGGGGTCGATTTGATCTTGATGTTGAGGACTTCATCGAGTTGTTTGACCAATGCTTGATTTTCTTTATCAAAGGCGATCTCATATTTGTGGATCACGATGTTTGGATCTTTGGCTTCTAGTTCAATCAAGTACTTATCTTCAGCAGCACAGGTAATACAACCTTCCGCATAAAAATAATAAATATGGGTCTTATCATAGGCTTTAGTCGTGATCATCATTGAAAATAAGGCTGATAATATCGCTAAAACCACAAGGGTTTTTTTAAACATAGTTTAGTTCGCTTTCTAACGCGTCTTGGCTCATTTCGCCAGCGATTCTCTTCACTTCAACGTCGTTTTCATAAATAATAAAGACAGGAATCAATTTCCCGACTTTTAAAGGGTCTACGACATCATCATCTAAATCCAAGTCGAGGTCGACCCAGATCCACTCAGGATATTTTTCTTTAAGTGCTTTGATTCTTTTGCGCATGGTGAGACAAGCATGGCACCATACTGCCGACACGATGACTATTTTTCGCATAGTTTACTACAATAGGTTTTCATGACCTTGATCAAACTGTCTAATTCTTCCACAGTGGTTAAGTGTGAGAGACTGATACGATACGATGATGAGGCCAATGCTTTGTCTCTGGTAATCGCATAGACTGAGGCTGAAAACTCGTCTTGACCGCTGCATGCGCTCTTGGATGAAAAACAAAGCCCGTGATCAGAAAAATATGCCAGACCTTCTTCAGGTCGTGATCCTTGGATACTGATGTTGAAAAGATGCGGGATCGAATGTTGATTCGAATTGATATGGATCTCTGGAAATACTTCAAGTTTACTTCTGAGATAAACATTTAACTTCTCGACTTTGATGAAACGATCATCAAATTCAAGTGAAGATAATCGTAGAGTTTCCGCAAAGGCTGCAACCAATCCATTTTGAGGAGTCGATGATCGATATGGGGTAAAACTATGTCCGCCATGAAGTAATGGAATCAAAGGCACAGATGCTTTCTTGATGAGTACGGCTACCCCTTTAGGTCCATAAACTTTATGGGCTGAAGCGCTGGCCATATCGATGTCGGTGAGATCGAAATGTCCTTTCCCAACAAGTTGCGTAATATCTGAATGAAAGAACACGTGATGCCTATGACAAAGCTTCCCTGCTTCTTCAATGGGTTGTCTGATGCCAGTTTCAGAATCGACACCGATCAAAGTAACCAATAGTGTATCTTCGCGGATCATTTTATTAAGTTGATCTAAATCATAACGACCTTCATCATCTAAACCTAAAGTTTCAATCTCATAATCTCTTTGGTCCAAGAAACTCAATGCCCCTATCACAGAAGCGTGTTCCAACGCCGATGAGATGATGTGTGTTTTTTGCGGAAACTTCTCTGCAAGTCCTTTTATGGCCGTGTTGTTGGCTTCAACTGCTGAAGACATGATGATGACTTCTTTAGGTAATACCTTAAAATAATCCGCGATGATACGGATCGATTCATCATTGTTACGCTTGCTTTCACGACCCAAAATATGGTCGCTGTTGGCATTGGCATAAAAGCTGGTTTCAACACTTACCCACTTTTCAGTGACCCGAGGATCAATGGGGGTTGTGGCACTATAGTCGAGATAGATCATAAGTCTTATTTATTTTATCATATCAAGAAAAAAGGTGCTCATTTGAACGCCTTTTTATACTCTAATATTAATTTGATCTTATTTATGCTTTAAATAAACTTTGAAGTTAGGCAAGATTTTATGAGATCTTACAGAAATCATGAAGCCATCATCAGTATTTAAAGTACTGACGACTTGACTTTCTTTCTTTAGTTTCTCAAGTAAATGCGCTTGATCATAAGGGATAAGATAGGTATACAAAGGTTGGATCTCGTTCATCTTAATGATGATCATATCGACCAATTCATCGATGTTGGTCCCGTTTAATGCACTAATTGCGATTGCTTTTGAAGGTATGGCACTGATGGCGATGTCGAATTTATTGTAGACCGTGATCATCGGTTTATCTGCAGCTTCAATTTCTGTCAGGGTTGATATGGTGATCTCGCTTTGGATTCCGGCTAATATAGAACTGCTGTCAACCACATGAATCAAAAGATCCGCATCTTTGACTTCTTCTAAAGTCGATCTAAAAGCTTTGATTAAACCATGAGGTAAATGAGATACGAATCCAACTGTATCTGTAACGATCATTGGGTTGCCTTTAAGTGTGATTGAGCGCGAAGCGGTCTGTAAGGTTTCAAACAAGCGATTTTTCATCGATACTTTTTTATCATCGGATTGACCTGTATACGTAACAAGTGCATTCAGCAAGGTCGATTTTCCCGCATTGGTATAACCCACCAAAGCACAGGTAAAAACTTGATTTTTTTGTCGGGCACGTCTTTGGGTCTCACGTTGAGTTTCCATGGCTTTAAGGGCTTCTTGAGCCTTATCCAATAAATGCTTCGAAGTTCTGCGCTTAAGCTCTGCGAATTGTTCACCTGAACCTTTATTGCGGGCTCCTCCTGATCTTTGACGTCCGACTGAATGATACGTCATCATCGTTCTAGGTAAGAGGTATTGTAAAGTAGCGACTTCGACTTGAAGCTGAGCCTCACGGCTTTTGGCTCTTTTCGCAAAGATCAAAAGGATCAAGTGGGTTCGATCGATGATTTCAGTCTCTAAGATTTCAGTTAAATTGCGATGTTGAGAAGGGCTCAATTCGTCTTGCGTAACAATGACATCAATATTCTGTGCTTCAATATGCGTTCTTATTTCTTCAAGTTTTCCGCTTTTAAAATAAGTCGCAACATTTTTCTCTTCCATACCTTGAATGACGGTCATACAATGGGTCAAATCACAGGCTTCTATCAATTGGACAGTTTCTTGGACTTCAAGTTCAAAATCAGGGTTATTTTGGTGTCTTACCGCAATCAGTAATGTATTAATCAATGACCTTCCACTCCAGTTCTAAATCAATGTCAAAATGTTCTTTGACGCGTTTTTGGCATTCTTTGACAAGATCTACCATATCTTGAGGTTTTGCATTACCACAATTGACAATAAAACCAGGATGCTTTTCAGAGACTTGAGCATCTCCGATTTGATGTCCACGCAGTTCTACCTCATCGAATAATTTCCAGACATAATAAGACTGTCCTTCTTTATATGGACGTTTGAATACAGATCCCGCATTGGGATATTTACGAGGTTGTTTAAGATATCGATCTTTCTTATATTTTAAGATGGCTGTGAGTGTTTCTTCATCATTGCCTGGTTCAGTTTTTAAACCAGCTCTTATGACGATCTCATGGGATGAGATCTTGGATTGACGATAGGTAAAGTAATCTTTATCAGGAATGATACGCGATAAAGTATTGGTCGTTGTGTCATACAAATCGATCCAGTTGACCAACTGTCCAAAGCTGAATTCATACTGACCTGCATTCATAATCAAAGCCCCCCCGACGGTTCCAGGAATGTCTTCTAAGAAAGCATAACCACCAAGCGATTGTTCTAAGGCAAACCAAGCCAAACGGCTTAAATTGACCCCAGCATCCGCGATCAGTTCAGTTTCTGTCAACACCAAATCATCTTCCATCGTCGTAATGATGAAGGCATAGGATTCATCATAATATTCTCTAGTAAGTAGGATATTACAGCCTTTCCCAATCAAGATCCTTTTGGTTGTTTTAGTCAGTTCTAGAACTTCTAAAAGTCCTTGGGAATCCAAAGGTAAATAAAGCTGGGCTGCTTGTACATTCAATCCTAATGAATTGTATTTCTTAAGTGATGTGTTTTTTAAAGTCAAATATGCCATAGGTCACTCTTTAATTCTCACGTACTTATGTGTGATGTTAGGATTAGGGGTCTTTCTGGATTGGATCTCAAAGATCTTCATTGAAGAAATCAAAGGGGTTAGTTTTTGATAGCCATAGTTACGAGTATCAAATTCAGGCATACGTTTAGAGATATAGTTGCCAATTTCACCCATGAATGACCAACCATCATCATCACTGTTTTCTTTGATGATCGATGTGATCATTTCAGTTAGATCATTCTTATTGGCTTTGACACCTTTATCGTCAATGGATTCAGGGGTGTAGTCTTTCAATAAGACTTCAAGATATTTAAACTTCTCACAGGCAGCTATAAAAGGCTGTGGCGTCTTCTTTTCACCCATACCCAATACATACTTCCCTGCTTCTCTTAAACGTGATGCTAAGCGTGTAAAGTCGCTGTCCGAAGATACGATACAAAAGCCATCGACATTACCTGAATATAAAATATCCATCGCATCGATGATCAAAGCAGAATCGGTTGAATTCTTGCCTTGGGTATAACCATATTGTTGAATCGGTGAAATACTATAATTCAGTAAGACATCTTTCCATTTCGCAAACTGGGGTTTAGTCCAATCTCCGTAGATTCTTTTATAAGTGGCAGTCCCATGATTCAACACTTCGTCAAAGACGACTCGTACATATTTCTCTGAGACATTGTCAGCATCGATTAAAACCGCGATTCTAAGTTCTTTTTCCATAAATTTCCTTTTTTCTTATTATACCATTTTAAGTACATCTTTTATGACTTCACTGGCAATCAGTAATCCTGCTGACCCAGGCACAAACACCATTGAGCCGATAATGACTTTTTCATAGGTCCCTTTTTCTTGAAGGGTAACTTGTGGAGCCTCGATCGAATAGACGACCTTAACACTTTTTAAACCCCTTGCTTTCGCAAGTGTTCTTAGTTTTTTTGCTAAAGGATCCATGTCCGTCTTATAAAGTTGACTGACTCGTAGATCAAGTGGATTCATTTTATTCCCTGTGCCACACGCCATGATCATCGGTACACCTGCTTTTTCACATTGCGCCATCAGAGAAATCTTAGAAGGAACACTGTCGATCGCATCGACCACATAATCAACGCCGTCTAGTGAAATATTACTGTCTTCATTATAGAAGATGGGATAAATGTTGATCTTAGCCTCAGGATTGATTGATAATAATCTTTCTTTCATGGATTCAACTTTTTTTGTACCCAAGGTTTGATGGGTTGCGATCAATTGACGATTGAGGTTGGTGATCTCTACATCATCGTGATCGACCAATGAAATCTGACCAATTCCACTTCTAATTAGGGCTTCACAAACAAAGCTGCCTACCCCACCCATCCCAAAAACCATCACATGGGTTGTGTGAAGTTTGTTGAATTGTTCATCGTTAAGTAAGAGTTGGATTCGTTTAAATTGATTCATCACTTGAAAGTTCCGCTATTATTATATACAATACCTACGTTAAAGGACAACCTATGCGTAAAAAATTAAAGATTTGGGTTCAAATAACAATAATTGCGGCACTTTATACGGCCTTATCTTTCGTATTGGCCCCCTATTCATTTGGACCAGTCCAAGTTCGTATCTCAGAAGCCTTAACCGTTTTACCGCTTTTAGCTCCTTGGCCAATCTGGTCTTTGAGTTTAGGTTGTGCACTGACCAATCTGATTGGAGCCGCAACGGGAGTCAATATCCTGGGTTATTGGGATGTGTTGTGGGGCACCTTGGCCACATTGATCGCAGCTTTGTTGACGTATCGATTTAGAACAATTACATTTAAAAATATTCCTGTTGTATCTTTACTCATGCCGATCGTGATCAATGGACTAATCATCGGATATGAATTGATGCTTGTTTTCGGACCACAGTCTTTAGGCATGTTTGTCTTTTATGCTCTGAGCGTTGCGATTGGAGAAGCCATCAGCGTCATCCTCATTGGTTATCCTTTAGTACAAATGCTTAAGAAAACAAAACTATTTAAAACAGAGGCTTAAAACCTCTGTTTTTGTATCCTAGAAATGACTTTTGAACTGATGCTTAAGGGTATGATGCTCATCAATACTTTGAGGATCTTGTTTGTAAAACCAGGAACAGCGATTTTTTTATTTTGCTTAAGGGCTTTGATCGACATTTTTACGACGGGTAATGATGCCATAGATACCTTGCTTTGTATCCCATCATGATGTTTATACTTGGCTGCTTGACCAAATTCGGTATGCGTAGGACCAGGACATAAGGCACTGACTTTGATCTTGAAAGGTTTGAGTTCTTCGTGCAGTGCCATTGAGAATGACACGACATAGGCTTTGGTGGCATAGTATTCTGCCATAAATGGACCCGGTGTAAAAGCTGCCATCGATGCGACATTAAGGATCTCGCCTTCTTGTGCTGCTTTCATTTTGGGAATGAAATAATGAGCCAAACGCGTAAGAGCCAAGACATTGACTTCGATCATCCCCGATACCACTTCATTGGGATAATCCTCAAATGCATCATGATGTCCAAATCCAGCATTGTTGATCAATCGAACCACAAATATATCTTTAGGGATTTGATCAAGAAACTGGTCTGTTTGTTTTTGATCTGATAAATCAACACGATAGATCAATACTTCTATGGGATACTTGGCTAATAAATCAGCTTTGATGGTTTCTAAGCGATCGATTCTTCTTGCGATCAAGATCAGGTTTTCATTGGCTTTGGCATATTCAGTGGCATAATCTAAACCTAAACCACTTGATGCGCCAGTAATCAGGGTAAACTTTCTCATATTTGAGCCTTTAAAATAAAACGTGCTTTGATTTTATCAAGCATCTCTTGTGTGCATCCAATATCCAAGAGATAAGCTTCGATCGAAGGATAATGCTCGTATAAATACCGCAAAGTATCTTCCATATTGGTATTGGTGGAACCCATTAGATGAGATAAGGTATCCTTGTTTTCTTTAAAGTATGCATTGCGTTTCAGGTTGGTATGACTCACTTCATAATTGGATACGATGTCTCGATTACGCACTTTTGCCAGCCCTAACAGCAACATCGCAATGACCCCTGTACGATCTTTACCTGCAGCACAATGAAACAGGATCGAACCTTCTGAGGCTTCAGCAATGATTTCCATGACGGTTTTGATCTGATTTTTATGATTGATAAGCATGTCTACATACATGCCACCCAAAGAATCCAAAGTTAAGGTAGCTAGGCTTTTAGGATCTGCTTTTTCAAACAAAGATACATTATGGTAATGGATCTGATCATGGTTAAGATAAGGATTGGGTCGTGAGGATAATTCCGTCTCGCTTCTTAGATCGATGATGGTTTTTAAGCCATAGTCTTCTAAGAATTTCTTATCTTGATCACTAAGGAGCACCAATTCATCTGAACGCAAGAAAACTTGCCATTTCGTAGAATGGCCATCTTTGGTTGAATATCCGCCTAAATCACGGGTATTGGTGGTACCTTCTAGTGGTAAACGTACATAATGAATCATAGGTATCACTTTCTAAAAGAGTCAAAGTTGACTCTAGAACCATTTCTTTCGTTTGAAGTATATCAGTAAACCTATCGCAACCATCAACATGACCCCTAGAATTAAAGGATACCCATAGATCCAGGTCAACTCAGGCATGTATTTAAAGTTCATCCCATAGACACCCGCAATAAACGTTAAAGGAATAAAGATGGTCGATATGATGGTCAAGACTTTCATGATTTCATTCATCTTGATGGAGGCATTGGACAAATAAATATCGACTAAGGAAGACAAGACTTCTCGTAATGTATCGACTGAGTCTAAGACTTGATACAAATGATCCTGAACATCTCTTAAATAGATCTGAGTCTCCAAAGTAATCGTTTGTTCACCATGAGATAGTCTCGATAACACATCTCTAAGCGGCCAAACATGTTTGTGCATATACAATAAATCACGCTTTAAGGTTCTGATCTCATGTAAGTTCTTTTGGGCATGAACATGCAGTACACGTTCTTCAAGATCTTCAACATCATCTTCAATTTCAGCAATGACATCAAAATAGGCATCAACCAAACGATCGAGCAAAGCATATAAAAGATAGTCTGTTTTTCTGCCTCTTAATGGATCTTGAGGGTTTTGAAGCCGGTCTCTGATTGAATCATAGACATCACCTACAAGTTCCCCAATCGTCACCAACAATCCTTCATGATAAATCATGGAAATCTGTTCAAAGATGAGTTCTTCTTTGGCATAATACATCATCTTACCAACCATGAAGAGTTCTTTTTCTACCAATTGTAAAGAAGCTCTACGATTGTCTTCTTGAGCATATTCCAACAAAATTGGATGAAAATGATAGGTATCGATCAAAGATTTGGCGCTTTGAAAAGATTGTTTATCATCGATGTTGATCCAAACGACATCAGGTGTAAAACTTGGTTTCTTTTTCCATTTGACATAATCGTCATAGCTTAGATTCAGCAATGTATCAGCATTGTATACAATTACACCTGCATTTATTGATATTTTATCCATAGATCACCTTTTCTAGTGTATACCTTACTGTATTATACGCTACTGTATGAAGTGTGTAGCTTCGTCGAGCGTAATGCCTTTTGTTTTGATCCAATTTGCGATGTCGACCCCTACATAAGTATAATGCCAAGACTCAAACTGATACCCAGTAACATCTTCTTTGCCTTGTGGATATCGCAATATGAACCCGAATCGATGGGCATTAGCGATCATCCAGTCATAACTATCACTGTTTATGAAAAGTCCCATGCCTCCTACTCCAGCATTTACATCGACCGCTAAACCTGTTTGATGTTCAGAATATCCTGGTCGAGCTGAGAATTGGTCCGTCTCTGCTTTACCATAGATTTTTAGATACTGGTTGTAGAGTATAGATTGAAATGCATAGGATCGATAAGACGTGGATGTGCTTAAAGGTAATTTAGCGTCGGTAATGGCTTGACACATCAAATCATATGCATTGGCAGCATCTGCTTGCAAGGTTGGTCTACCGCATCCCTTAGCCTCTACAAGGTTGTCAGGGACATATTCTTTAGGAACATAGTGATACTTGTTGACCAGTAAGATCGACGCTTCAAAGTCAGCCAAAATGGTCTCTGTATAGACTTCACGATCACGATTCGTATTCACAAGTTCTACGATCTTACGGTATGAATAAGAAGGTTTTATGCGTTGGAAATCAAGGTATCTGATCATTTTACTGGGTAAGAAAAAATCTGTATTAAACCAAGCAACGGGATCTTCGATCACTTTACCTTCTATCACTTGAATCAAAATAGAACGATCTAATAAACCGAGCACGTTGATTTCTTTTTTGGTATATCCTAAATCAAATAAGCTTTCAAAGAAAGGATACAATTCTCTTTCAACCACATATTTCTGATAAGGTTGGGTGGATAATCTGATTTGAGCTTCTACAGGAAGCTGATCCAGTATTCGTTGTGTTTCTTTAAGTGAATATCCTTGGGTAATCAATTTTTCATTCACAAAACTTAGCGTATTAAAAGCCTGATGTTTTGGAACGATTAACCTAAGTGTCGTAATTCCCAAAAGAAAAATAAGTGAAGCAATAATAAGAGACTGTAATGGCTTATTTACTTTCATGATTCAATTATAACAAACTTCGATTAGATTCAAGTTTGATTTGGCCAGGCTTATTTAATAGTGCCATGACTTCTTGGACATTCAGCACTTTTCCATAAGACACGACTTTTTCATCGATGACCAAGCCAGGTGTCCTCATGATTCCATAGGTTGCTATATCCACCATATCTTTTACTTTAACGATTTCAGCAGTTAAGCCAAGGTTTTTAAGTGCAGTACGTGTGTTTTCTTCAAGTCTGATACAATTCGAACAACCGATACCAAGTATTTTTATGATCATTATTCCTCCTAGATCAAGCTGCCGTGGTGGCATTGAATCATCTAAACATTTTGTATAGATAACCGTCTATATGATAAACCATTTAAACAAAAATACAAGCCTTGATGATTACTGAAGATGTTGCTTCAATTTATAGGCCGCGAAAAGATTTAAACGATACTTAACCCACTTACCTTCTTTACGAGCCAACATCAATCCACATTGAACCAATTGTTTCATATGGAAAGATAAGGTAGGCTGTGTCAAATTAAACTGTTTGATTAGATCACAGGCACATACTTCTCCTTCTTTAGCCAACTGGAAAATTTGTAAACGCGTATGGTCGGATAGAGCTTTGAGTTGTAAGGCATAGGTTTCACTGCTAACTGGGAATTGATCGATGGCGCTGTATAAAATGCGTTGAGCGAAAGGCTGAAGTTTGAGTTTCGCCCAAGGATCTTGGATGGTAGAAAGTGCCACTGCTGGTTCATCTTGTAGATGATGGAAACTAAACTGTAAAGGATTGATTTCGATATAAGTCACATCTTTATAACGGATGACTTTGACACCTTCTAGAGGTTGAAGCGACCACGTTTCAGCCAACTCAGAGACCTTGAATTTAAAACTGTATGAAAAATCATCTTTAGGATCTTTGACTTGTTTAATATAGGCATTGATGAGATTGGCACATGCCATCAATAAAAAGGCGTCTTGGGCATTGTTTGCGGGGTGGTGGTGGAGGGTTTGTTGAGCGAGTCTAGCATCGCGTTGAGCGAATATTTCTGGCTCTCCAAACTCTTGATTCTGTATGCTTTTAAGTAAAGATGGATCTATCATTTCGACCTCATTTTTTGTTTATAATGGTATTATATCATTATGCAAGACTTTCAGTTGACCATAACCCTTATCATCATCCTGTTTGCCTTGATTTTGCTTGGTTTAAGCTATCTATTTTTTCAATTGGGATTTAGCAATATGAAGAAAAAATGGATTAGGCGAAGCAAAGATATCAAAACAGTAGACTACAGTATTTTTAAGACTTTTGAGCCTTGGTTATTTCAGCAAAAACCTCAAGATCTTTGGATTACAAGTCGCGACAATTTAAAACTGCATGCGTACTATTTACCTTGTGATAAAGCACCAAAAGCCTTGGTAATCCTACATCATGGATATACTTCGCAAGGTAAAAATATGGCGATTTTTGCGAAATTATATCGAGATAACATGGATGTTGATATTTTAAGTTTGGATATGCGGGCTCATGGACAAAGTGCTGGTCGTTATTTGGGTTTTGGTTATCTTGAGAAAGAAGATACTAGGCAATGGATCCAAACGATGAAAGAAATTCGAGGACACACTTTGCCAGTCATTTTGCATGGAATTTCCTTGGGTGGTTCAACAGTTTTGAGCCTAGCAGGCCATGATTGTCCTGATGATGTGAAGATTGTAATCTCAGATTCAGGTTTTTCTAATCTTAATCAACAATTTAAACGACAGTTTAAAGAAATATTTCATCTTCCTTCATTTCCTTTGATTTCACTAGGCTCTGTGTGGTGTAAAACAATACTTGGGTTTAGCTTTGAAGATGCTTCTCCCATTCAAAATGCTGCTCAGATCACAGTTCCAACACTCATTATCCATGGCCTTAAAGACATGTTTGTTCCGTATCTCATGAGTAATGATCTCTATCAAGCGTTGAAGTGTAAAAAGCAGCTTATTCAGTATGAAAATGCAGTTCATGCCTTAACTTATCCGCTGAACCAAGAAGACTATAAAACACAAGTGTTGAGTTTCATCAATGAGAACCTTTATGAAGAAAAACCGCATTAAGAAACCAATTGTTTATTACATGATTTATCTAGGGTTGTTGACGTACTTTGAGATTATTTTAAGATTCTTTACCCTAAACAAGTCCATGGATTTGTTGCCTTTTGTCTTTAATTTGTGGTATGCCTTACTCCTGACTTTAATTTCCTTCTCCTTTAAACATACCCGTATTGTGTTTTATAGCGCTGTAGTGATGTTGACCTTCATATGGGGTTCACAAGTCTACTACTATTACTTCTTTGATACTTTTTATATCGCCTATTCCTTCTTAAGGGTCAATCAAGTTGCGGCCAGTTATTATCGCGAAATTATTACTTTGATTCAAGAGAATCTATATATCTTGTTTTTATTCTATTTACCCTTTGTCTTATTACTGTTTGTTCGTAAAAACCTAGCCGCATCAAAATTATCTTTTAAGAAAATCGGGATTGGACTGATGGTTTTTACTATTTTGTATGGGGCTACATTGCTTCAAATCACGATGAGAGACAAAGATGATGCGACCTATGATGCCTATGTCTATCATCCTGAAGTCATAGCTTCTGTGAAGACTTTGGGTGTTTTGACCTCGTTTACCGTCGATGTGACACGTTTGGTTCGTGAAAACATGGGTTTGGTCAATGCCACACGAGTCCCTGATGTGATCGATGACGATGATGATTCAGATCCTGGAAATCCTGCCGCTTATAACAAACTGGACATCCCATTTGATGAACTTATTAAAAATACGACCAATAAAACACTTATCGCTATGCATGAATATTTTAAATCCAGAACAGCTACCCGTCAAAACATTAAGACTGGGATTTATAAAGACTACAACTTGATTTTGATTACGGCAGAATCTTTCTCTCATTATGCGGTCAGACAAGACATTACCCCAACCTTATATAAGATGGTTCATCAAGGCATCTACATCCCTAACTTCTACAATCCGATTTGGAGTGTTTCAACATCTGATGGGGAATATGTGCAATTCACCAGTTTGATTCCTAAATCTGGTGTATGGACTTTATCGGAGTCTTCAGTTAACGATATGGGCTTCGTCATGGGTCATCAACTTAAGAAACTAGGATATGCGACCTATGCCTTTCATAACCACTTATATACGTACTATGATCGAGATAAATCGCATCCGAATTTAGGGTACACCTATATGGGGGTTGGGAACGGTTTGACCGATACCAACTTATGGCCACAATCTGACGTGACCATGATGATAGAAACAATTCCTATGTTTATCAATAAGGATAAATTCCATATCTACTATATGACGGTTTCAGGTCATCCTAACTATACTTGGACAGGCAATATGATTGCCTCAAAGAATAGACCATTAGTTAAAGATCTGCCCTATTCTGAATATGTCCAAGGTTATCTCGCAACTCAAATTGAACTTGACCGAGCTTTAAAGTACCTCTTGGATGAACTTGAAAAAGCTGGTAAACTAGATAAAACACTGATTGTCTTAAGTGCTGATCATTATCCTTACTACTTAAAAGATGACATGTTTACAGAACTCAACAATGGTCAAAAGATCGATACAACATTTGAGCTGTATCGCAGTGCTGTCGTTATTTACAATTCAAAAATGAAAGGTGAAACAATCACCAAACTTGTTTCCAGTATGGATATCTTACCTACAATTTCTAATTTAATGGGCGTCAAATATGAGTCCAGATTGATGATGGGCTCTGATATCTTTAGTAACCAAGAACCCTTGATCATCTTCGTAGATCGTAGTTTCATCACCAGTGTTGGTCGGTATAATGCGAAAACAAAAGAATTCATATACAAAAAAGGGGTTGTTCCCAATACCACCTATGTGGATGCGATGATCAAACAAGTCAGTGCTAAATTCTATTACTCACAAAAATTCTTTGAAAATGATTATTGGAAGATCATCTCCAACAGTCTTAAGCCGTAGTTTTCTCCATCGTATCAATCCAGTCCTGAACACTTATTTTTTCAACCAAGGTCCCAATCAGTTCATACGGGATCTTTTCTTTAGTTCTGAAACGAAAACAAGATTTCCCATGATCTAGTTTCCCATAAGATTTTTCATAACTAGAGATAAACCATTCCAATAAATCAGGATCTCCATAGATTCCCATATGGTAAAACGTGAACGCTTGTTTTTGGCGGGCAATTCCCATAAATGGTAACGGTAATTTCGGATCACAACGATAGCCTTTTGGATAGATCGAATGTGGTACCACATAACCTATCATCCCATAATTAAGTTGTTCCTCAAAACCACTAGGCAAATGACCTTTGATAACTGTGCGTAATTTTTGAATCACTGCTTGATCTTGATCACTAAATTTTGCGATATATGCATCGATGTTGTTTTCCATAAATCTCCTTTAGTTTTTTGACTTATAATAGTGATATGGTGTTATACAATCCTTGGCATGGATGCCACAAGATCTCAGAAGGTTGTCGGCATTGTTACGTATATCGTATGGATGCCCAATACAATCGAGATTCATCAATCGTTAAGAAAAACAGGTCTTTTGAGTTGCCTTTAAGACTTAATCGTCAAGGAAACTATATCATTCCTTCTGGCGAGTTGGTATACACATGCTTTAGTTCTGATTTTTTAGTCGAAGATGCTGATGCTTGGAGAAATGAAGTATGGCGCATGATGAAGATCAGAAGTGACCTTACTTTTATCTTTTTGACCAAACGAATTTCACGGCTACAAGAATGTTTACCGGAAGATTGGAATGAAGGTTATCCGAATGTCGTCATTGGATGTACCGTTGAAAATCAAAAAGAAGCCGATGCTCGTTTACCTATTTTTATCAATGCTCCACTTCAACATCGCATTATCTGTTGCGAACCATTACTGGAAGCCATCGATTTAAGTCCATATTTAAGTGATAAGATACAACAAGTTTTAGCCGGTGGTGAATCTGGTCCTGATGCGAGACCCTGTGATTATCAATGGGTCTTGTCACTTAGAGAGCAAGCCATCTCAAAAAACATCTCGTTTCATTATCATCAAACTGGAGCCAACTTGATCAAAGATGGAGTTCTTTATAAGATCCCAAGAAAAAACCAGTCTGATCAGGCAATGAAAGCCAAACTTGACTGGTCTAAATAAGTTAACCCAAAGCCACATCCAGAAACATCATGATCGCAAAACCCAACATAACTCCGATGGTTGCCACATCGGTTTTTTCATCGTTTTGCGCTTCAGGGATCAGTTCTTCAACGACGACATAGATCATTGCCCCTGCTGCAAAGGCCAGTGCATAAGGCAAGATCGGTTTCATGGTGATGACCAACAAGGCACCCAAGACTCCAGCAATTGGTTCTACGACGCCTGATGCTTGACCATATAGAAATGACTTCCATCGAGATAGACCTTCTCTACGCAAAGGTACAGATACAGCTGCTCCTTCAGGAAAATTCTGAATTCCAATCCCAATCGCAACTGCAATCGCACCCATGACTGTTGATCCAGAATAGCCTGAAGCAGCTGCCCCAAAGGCAACCCCAACCGCTAATCCTTCAGGGATATTGTGTAAGGTAATGGCCAAAACCAATAAGACTGATCTATTCCAAGATGTCTTGGGTCCTTCGGGTTTTTTATTAAACATGTGTAAGTGAGGCATCAGTTTATCGACTGCCCACAAAAATGCACCGCCGCTTAAAAATCCAACCACTGCAGGTAACCATCCAGGGAAGCCTTCCATTTCAGCCATTTCAATGGCTGGAGCCAATAAAGACCAAAATGAAGCAGCGATCATAACGCCTGCCGCAAAACCCAACATGGCATTTAAGACCGTGCGTTTGATTTCCTTAAAGAAGAAAACCATGGCTGCACCCAAAGCAGTCACACCCCAAGTAAACAAAGTCCCAAGCAATGCTTGAACAACAGGATTTAATTCAAGAAACCATTCAAATGTCATAAGTAAACCCTTCTTTCTAGATTACTTGTTAAGAGGTCACAAGACCTTTGATCACACGCACTTTAACAACGCCTTCGATCTTGGATAAACTATCAACGATTTGTTCTGATAATTTGCCATCGACATCTACCATAGTATATGCCCATCCTTTTTTAGACATATTCTGCATCGTCGCGATGTTGAGCTTGTGCTCACCTAAAATCGTTGTGATTGCAGAAACCATGCCTGGGATGTTTTGGTGATGGATGGCTAAACGTGCATTGCTGATGCATGTACCCATGTCACAATCTGGATAATTGACAGAATTTTTAATGTTTCCGTTTTCTAAATAGTCTGTGAGTTCTCTTACTGCCATCATAGCACAATTGACTTCTGATTCTGGAGTAGATGCCCCTAAATGAGGGATCGCAATCACATTTTTCATCTGTAAAACCTGTTCATTTGGAAAATCTGTTACATATTTGGCTACTTTTCCACGTTCAAGCGCTAAAGCCATGGCTTGATCATCTACCAGTTCCCCTCTGGCAAAATTGCAGATTCGGACCCCTTCTTTCATTTTTGCGATGGCTTTTTCATTAATGAAGTTTTTTGTTTCTTCAACATATGGAATATGTAGAGTTAGGTAATCCGAAGCAATAAAGATTTCATCATAAGACAAGGACCTTTTTATGTTTCGCGATAAACCCCAAGCACTATCTACTGAAATATAAGGGTCATACCCTAAAACATTCATTCCTAAACTTTGGGCTGCATTGGCAACCAATACACCAACGGCGCCTAAACCTATGACCCCAATGGTTTTATCTTTGAGTTCGGGACCCCCAAATTTCGACTTACCAGCTTCAACTAACCTTGGAATTTCTTTACCTTTTTCAAGCAAAGATTTTGTCCATTCAATGGATTCATAAATTTCGCGTGAGGAAATCAGCAAGGCTGCCAAAACAATTTCTTTAACGGCATTTGCATTGGCTCCTGGTGTGTTAAAAACCACGATACCGGCTTTTGCGCAGCGTTCAGTGGGGATATTGTTGACTCCTACGCCTGCTCGAGCAATGGCTTTTAGCGTTGGTTCAAAAGCTTTCTCAAGTAAATTGGCACTTCTTACTAAGATGCCATCAGCATCTTCCAACTCAGTGATTTCGTATTTGTTGGATAACAATTCTAAACCTTCTGGGGCAATTTCATTGAGTGTTTTTACTTTAAACATGGTTCACCTCTGTAGATCTTCATATTCGCGCATCACACGAATCAATTCCTCAACACCTTCAATGGGCATTCCATTGTATAATGAGGCTCGCATTCCACCGACTGAACGATGACCTTTTAAATTGATCAATCCTTTGATTTCAGCATAATTGATGAATGATTTGTCGGATTCTTTGGTTGGGGTCAAAAAACATATGTTCATGATAGAGCGATCATTTTTATTTTGGATCGTAGGTGCAAAGAAGTAGCTTTCATCCAGATAATCATAAAGCAGCTTTGCTTTGGCATTGTTTAGGTGCTCCATTTCAGTTAAACCACCCAGATCTTTGATCCACTTAAAACACAATCCAGCCACATAAATACTGAAGCAAGACGGGGTATTATACATAGATCCATGTTCTGCTTGAACTTTATAATCCAGCATGGGGGGTAGATTTGGTACCAAACCGATCAAATCTTCACGGATGATCACGATGGTCAATCCTGCGATTCCCATATTCTTTTGCGCTCCTGCAAAGATGATGCCATATTTTGATACATCAATAGGACGAGAGAGTATATCAGAACTCATATCACATACCAAAACTTTTCCTGAAACATCTGGAAAGTTGGTGATCCGTGTCCCGAAAATAGTGTTATTGGACACATAATGAATATAATCCGCATCACTCGAAAAATCTTTAGCTTTAAATTTTGGAATCACATTAAAATTCTTATCTTCTGATGATGCGACGATATGGACTTCTCCATAACGTTTCGCTTCTTGGGCTGCTTTTCTAGCCCATTCACCTGTAATGACGAAATCAGCTTTATGATATTTATGCATTAAATTCATTGGAACCATTGAGAATTGAAGAGAAGCTCCGCCTTGCAAAAACAAAACTTTATAGTTTTGAGGAATATTCAACAATGATCTCAAATCAGCCTCGGTTTGCTCAATGATCCCCATAAAAAAATCAGATCGATGACTCATCTCCATAACGGATTGACCAGACCCTTGATAATCCAATAATTCTTCTTGGATCTTTAATAAAACAGGTTTGGGTAAGATCGATGGTCCTGCGGAGAAGTTAATTACTCGTGCCATGTTGTGTCCTCACTGGCGCTTTGGCCTTGTTTAAATACACTTAAACTATAGTGGAGCAATATGGAGGTGTCAATGATGAACAAGATCAATTTGAAAATTATTCTATTCTCTTACAGTAAAAATATACACATTTATGAAACTATTAATGAAACAACCCATATTATCACAAGTGCGTAGATGATGATAACTGGTAATGCATAAATCCACTTGTGCTGTGCTTTTCCATCCCACATGACTCGAGCTTGTTCTTTACACTCTTCCAAGATCTTCTGAGGGATCAATTTGATGATCAAGGCAATCAAACCGGGCAGGATCACCGCATCATCCAGAAACCCTAATACAGGTATAAAGTCAGGTATCAAATCGATGGGTGATAATGCGTAAGCTACCACAATGGCCGCTAAAACCTTAGGAAAAATCGGAGTTTCCTTATGTTTCATAGCGAAATATAAGGTAGGGATCATAAGTTTAATGGATTTTATTTTAACTTTAAGATCAAACATTTTTCTTTTTCTTTTTAAGTTGACCTTCTTGAGCATTCTCAAGAATCCTGAATTCAACGATGCGTTTAATGAGTTCAAGGGGTAGGTCCATTTTGTGTGGGATCTGAATGGTTCCTTTAGAAGTTTTTAGCCCTTTTAGTTCTGGTAAAAAATGTTCTACACCGGAAGATCCAGGAAAAAAACCAATGTGATGCGTAAAGCATGCGAAGTGCACCAGATTTCCATAGTAATAAAACGTCGGCATTTGATAAGCCATTCGTTCATTGGATTCGGGGGCTGTTTCACGAATCAGTTTTCTAAGTTCTTGCATTCTTGTTTGTAAGTCAGAAGGAAAAAGTGCAATATATTCATCAATATTTTCTGGTAACTTTGGTGTTTGATTCATAGAAACTCCTTAACTGTTATGTCCATTATAACATGACTCTATTTATGCATATTTTGAATGATCGACTAGAATTTTGATTATTTTTATTGTTTTTTAAGATGAGCAATACACTCAAGAATAGACCCATAAAAGATGTCTTCTTGATGAGATACACGTTTGAGAAATTCTTCAAACCGAGCCCAATCTTCGTTAGTCACAAATTCAATCGAATGTCCCCAAACCAAGAAGAATTGGGGTTCCTTTGAAGATAAGTGAACAAATTGATCTGCGAGATTCAACAGATCTATATCTTTACAATGACAGGTTGGATTTATATGGTAAAAATCTTTGGGGACATCAAAACGATGTGTATCTTCAATGGTCCTAGCATAAACAAGTTTGGTTTTTGTGAGTTGTCCAATGACACGATCATCATATACACCAAATGGATAAGCAAAGCCAAATGTCGATTGATCAAAACCGTGGTCTAACGCTTCAATATCTTTGATCAATTCCATATGAATTTCATGATCGCTCAGTTTAGTTAAGTCGGGATGTGTAAATCCATGTGCAGCAACTTCATGATTTGTATATAAAGCTTTTAAACAATTTAATGGGAGTCGATCTCCTTCTGTTGTTTGATCAGATGATGGAAATAAACCACCATTTAAATGAAAAGTAGCTTTGATTTGATAGGAGTCTAAAAGTCTTACAAGTCGTTCGTCGTTCATTGTTCCATCATCAAAGCTTAACGCTATCATTTTGTTCATCGATAAATTTCCTTACCTATTTTAGTCAAATTTACGATTAAGAATTCTAAGGGCATTAAAAACAGCCAACAAAGCTACCCCAACATCGGCAAAAACAGCTTCCCACATGGTTGCAACTCCACCAGCGCCTAACACAAGTACCACACCTTTAACAACAAAGGCAAAGATAATGTTCTGCCAGACTATTTTTTGTGTATAACGAGCCAAATGAATGGCTGAAACGATTTTACTAAGTTCATCTGTCATAAGTACCACATCAGCTGCTTCAATCGCTGCATCTGATCCTAATGCTCCCATAGCGATCCCAACATCAGCTCTGGTCAATACTGGGGCATCATTGATGCCATCTCCAACAAACACCAACTTACCTTTGCTTTGTTTATGACTTTCAAGCCACTCTACCTTTTCAACTTTATCTTGAGGCATTAGTTCTGTATACACTTCATCGATCCCAAGTTGTTGAGCAATCCTATTCCCTACTTTATCACTGTCCCCAGTCAACATTACGATTCTTGGGATGCCCAAATTTTTGAGTTGCCTAATGGTTTCTACCGCATCACCTTTTATTTCATCTTCAATCAAAAGATATCCAGCATAAACTCCATTGATTGCGACATGAACAGTGGTTTGATCTTGATCGCTAAACTCTATCGAGAATCCGTTTTGATTCATAAACTTCTCATTGCCGACTAAAATGGATTGATCAAGTGTGATTACTTTTAGTCCTAAACCAGAGTTTTCTTCAACGGATTTGATGATGTCTTGATTGACCTTACCGTATGCTTTCATGATCGATAAAGCGATCGGATGATTTGAATGGCTTTCTGCGAGTGCTGCTGCCTTCAAGATGTCATCTTGAGAACTGCTTGATAATGATACAATCTTTGTTACTGTAAACTGACCCTTAGTTAAAGTTCCTGTTTTATCAAAAACAAGGGTATCGATTGACTTAAGTGCCTCTAAATAATTCCCGCCTTTCATCAAGATACCATGTTTTGATGCGCCGCCTATTCCTCCAAAATAACTTAAAGGAATGGAAATCACCAATGCACAAGGACATGACACAACAAGGAAAACCAAAGCTCTATAGAGCCAATCTTGGAATTGTGCACCAGGGATGACCAAAGGCGGAATAAAAGCCAACGCTAATGCAACAAACACAACGATTGGAGTATAAACTTTCGCAAATTTCGATATGAATTGTTCAGTTGTAGCCTTTTTACTGCTGGCATTTTCAACCAAATCAAGAATTTTTGAGACAGTTGAATCTTTGTAAGATTTTGTGACTTCTACTTTTAAAACACCTGTTTTATTGATGGTTCCTGAGTAGATTTCCTGCCCAACAGAAACTTCTTTAAGCAATGACTCACCTGTAATCGATGATGTATCTAAAAGTGAATTACCTTCAATGATGATTCCATCTAATGGCACTTTCTCACCAACTTTAATCAAAACCACTTCACCAACTTCAACACTTAAAGGAGATACTTTGACAAATCCTAGACCACGATCAACATTGGCTACATCTGGTCGAATATCCATCAAAGCAGCGATCGATTTTCGTGAATGATCTACCGCATGATTTTGAAAAAGCTCACCAACCTTATAAAACAGCATGACCGCAACACCTTCAGGATATTCACCTATCGCAAAAGCACCAATCGTAGCGATACTCATTAAAAAGTTCTCATCAAACATCTGACCCTTCAGTGTGTTTCTAAGTGCACGCGCCAATACGTCATAACCAATTAAAAGATAACTTACTCCATAAAGGACCAACTCTAATGTTTCATTGAGTTGTAAAAGTGTAACGATCCCAAAGATCAATGTTCCACTCATCCAACCCAAATGTTCTTGTGTCCATTTTTTGTCTGTTTCAACTTTTGGCTGACCATCAATAAGAACACTTAAACCAGGTTCTATTCGTAATGCTTCGGCTGTAGCCAATTCCAAGACTTTGGATTCTTGTAACGAACTGACATATTCAACCTTTAGTTTTTGTGTTGTAAAATCCAAGGTCGCATGTGAGACCCCTTCGATTTTATTTACAGCCTCTTCTATTTTTAAAGCGCAATTGGCGCAATCTAGACCGTCAAGAATGACGGTAGTGGTGTTTTTAGTCATGGTTCTACTTTCTATTTTCTTTGATATGGGTCAATCCTTGATCGAAGATATGTTGGATATGATGATCATCTAATGCATAGTAAACAACTTTACCATCTTTGCGATATTTAACCATGCGTGCTTGTTTTAAAACACTCAGTTGATGTGAAATAGAGGACTGAGTCATATTGAATAAAGTTGCCATATCACAAACACACATTTCAGATTCAAACAAAGCAGATAAGATTTTTAAACGTGTTGAATCTCCGAAGATCTTAAAAAACTGAGATAGATCCTGAATTGAATCTTGATCAGGCATTTTAGTCTTGACGTGATCCACGATATCTTGGTGTATCACATTACAGTCGCATTTTATAAGTTCAGCTCGAAGTGTCATAACTTGTCTCCATATCATATGAATAGTTGTTCATATGTTCATATTATAGAACTGCACTAGCTCTTCGTCAAGCATTATAATAAAAACGCCCTTCGGCGTTATAGATGCTTGTGACTCATACTTCTTATTTCAGTAGATTATCCATCTCTTTGATAAAGAGTAATGTATTGATTTCAATCTGTTGTTTCAAATGCTCAGGTTTATTGAAATTTGGTCTTTTTATTATTGGATAAGCAATGATCGAATCTACACCCGTCCCTGTTTCAGACAAAGTGAATTGCTTTAAGTCTTTTTCCCGTAGCGATTCAATCACTTCAGTTTGTGTCTGACGATTAAAACCAGTCAACCATGCTTCAAATCGGTTTTCACCATGAAGATAAACAATGGCAATCTTTAATTTCTTACGTTTCAATTGAAGTGGTGTAAACGCAAAATAACTCATGTCCAAATAACCTGCATACATTGAACTTAAAGTATAATCTGGGTAGTTTCGCTCAAGGTTAGTCCTTAATTCGGACATAAAGGATAAGATTCCTCGATATGCTTTTTGAATATGTCCTTGACTTAACTGTAAAGTATATTCCCTAATTTCCTTGTTTAAAGACTCCATAGTTCTCCGATCTCATTGGCATCAAATATAAAAGATGCTTTTTAAATATTTGGAAGAAGCATTATAAATAGAGTTAAGTAAGACTCACTTCCCCATGTGATTTCACCAAAACACTGACAGTCTACCCCACTGCAAAAGGTTTGGTGACATCAAGATCTTTTGTAAAATCTTGCGCTGAATCTCGAATTTATAATGGATAATCCATCCATTTCCTTTGCGTCATTATACCTTAAAACCCTTATACCACAAAGGAAATTTGATGAAATATGCAAATTTTTTAAATATTTATGTCAATATTCATAAATCAACTGGTACTGTCAAATATCTTGTGTAAACTGGGTTAGCTTTCTTCGTGTTCTTCGGTTTCGAATAGTAGACTTAATTCATTCTCTGCTTTCGTGAATCCTT